>JAQGMO010000264.1 GCA_028292315.1 Herminiimonas sp.
CGGAAGCCTTTTGGGACGGCCTGGTTCAATGCGGCTGAAACAGCAGGCGTATCGTGCATGCGGACGGTCCTAACGGCCCTGGCAAGAACGGGTCTGGCGAGTAAGGAGGTTCTGGAACGCCTGGCAGTTGGCCTGGCGTCGGGCGCAGGGCGCCCGCATCAACGAAAATATCTTCTACAGAATCAGAAAGGCGACCCCGGTCCAGAATGTCCCAAGACCCGCGATCAGCAAAACAAATTCTTTATTGAGATGAGATTCTTCGTGTTCCATTTCACTATGCCGGCGTTCACTGTTTTTCATCTTTGAGCTCCGTAGTGTGCGCACTATATTCAGCGAGCGTCTCGTGATCGAGTCGCAGCAGTGCACAGCTTTAAAGTAGTCCCAAACTGACCGCCCTATGCGGACCCTTCACTCAAGCGATGCAGAGCAGAGAGGTGGTTTCCAATTTGGTAATATCAATATGACTACAATTGCGCCGAATTGGTTCAACCTTTCAGCGACTCAATTGAAAACTGCTGCATGTGTGGCCCGTACGCCGGAATATTTAGTCAGCACATGCCATCGCGACGACGTTCCCCGATGGGTTGAAGCAGACGGACAAACCGGGCTGATAAGCCCGGTTTGTCCGTCCTTGAGCGATCGCGATTATGAACGGCGATCGTTATCTCGCCGGCCGTCGCCACGTGTTCGATCGTTCGCCATCAGGCGCTCGACGTCATTCTGCAGCGTCTCGAGTTCACGGCGCAGCTGGCGGCGTTCGCCCTGTGAGACTACGCCATCCGACTTGAAACGCGCTTCCATGCGCTGAATATCGTCATCGCGGCGGTATAGTCGCCTCGCCTCCCCACGCGTTATGTGGCCGGATGCGATGCCCTGGTCGATGCGGGCCCGAATCCGGCCTTCATGACGATCGATGCCCGGGGTGCGGTCCGGCGCCCCGGCGACACGCGGGTTCGTCATTTTACGCTCGACTTCGGCGCGCATCGCGTCGAGGTCCTGTCTTAATGCCTGACGCTCCTGCGGGGAAGCTGAGCCATCCGCCTTCATGCGCAGTTCACGAAACTGGATTTCGCGTTCACGCTGATAAAGGGTCTGTGCTTCCTGTTGCGTGATATGCCCGGAGGCGACGCCTTGCTGTATGCGCGCCCGAATTTCTTCCTGGACGCGATCGATGTTCGGCGTGTTTGCATTCTGTGCCATTGCGGGAGCGGCACCGATACCACCGATGAGTGCACAGACAAGCAGTGATAAAGTCAGCGATTTTGTTTTCATGGTTCCGTTTCCTTTTCGGTTGTGAACATTTGTTTTATTAAACACCGCGCATAGAACGCAAACCACGATAAATTCGTAATCCCGGTTACAAGATGTATCCGGCGTCGGCGTAATAAAGGCGCGGCTTTCAGGCGAAAACCTTGCGATGTATATCCGCTGGGGCATCTGCACCGTCATGAAAAATCATGCCGCGGCCTGCCCCGTAAAATGCATGACGGTAAAGAGGGAATTGACGACCGCATGCCGTTGCATCGGATTGCGGTCGTGATATGCGCCGCACCATGTTTCTGCTGCGGAGGCGTCAGGCGATGCGCTATTTTGCGTCGGCGCCTTTCGAGGTAGTGCCGGATGGCGTGCTGCTGCCGCGGCTTTCAGGTGTGGTCCCGCCCCGGGCAGAATTGTCAGGTACGGTAAGTTCGCGGATCACGCCGCCTTCCGCAACGCTGCCCTTGGTAACGCCACTGCCCTGTATCCGCTGTTCGCAGGCCAGCCGGTCGTCTCCAGGCAATGCCTTGCAACGGTTCATCGCATTCTGGTCATACGGTGCCTGCCCGTCATTG
The DNA here is from genome assembly GCA_028292315.1 of Herminiimonas sp. Classification (GTDB taxonomy): domain Bacteria; phylum Pseudomonadota; class Gammaproteobacteria; order Burkholderiales; family Burkholderiaceae_D; genus JAQGMO01. The sequence continues at coordinate 1,833 of JAQGMO010000264.1, forward strand.
AGCTGGCGGCGTTTGGCCTCATCAAGCGCCGCGCCCGCTTCCTGCAGACAGGTCGCGCGATCCTGATGCGATGCACCATTGACGCATGCCGCGCGTTCGCTTTGATAGCGGGCGTTGGCATTCGATGGAACGTCGCGGTCCGCAGCGAGCGCGCCGGGGGCGCATAGCGCGGCGCCGATCGCAAGAAGAGCAACACCCGCGCTACGCGATATCCACCGGGTTATGGTGGCTGGTTCGGAATCGGTCCGGATAACAGTGTCAGCAAATCGCATGATGCCTCCTATGGAAGAACACCCAGTCTAGTGACACACCGACCTGGCGTCTGTGCGATAACAGACATAGGCTTTTGACCTGCCTCAGGACCGCGCGAAGCCTGCAATCAGGCGACGCCACGTTCCCGGGCCATGGCGACTGTGGTAAATTCAGCGCTTGATTTATCCATCAACGTCGCGCCAGTTCTCATCAAACAACGGACCTGGCTCCGGCACAGCCGATCACTGCCAGCCACATGAAAATAATGTCTCACCCCGCGCGGGTATTCGCGCTGTTCGCTTGCGGCTATTTCGTGTCGTATGCATACCGTGGAATCAATATCGGTTTTGCGCCCTACCTGATCAGCGAACTCGGGATCTCGGCCACCGATCTGGGCTTGTTGACCAGCCTGTATTTTTTAGGCTTCGCCGGCGCGCAGGTGCCCGCCGGGATATTGCTGGACCGGTATGGCTCGCGCCGAGTCTGCGCCTTGCTGATGCTGGTGGCCGCCGCAGGCTCGCTGATCTTTGCCCTGGCGCAAAGCAAGGAAGGCCTGATGACGGGCAGGCTGCTGGTCGGTCTTGGCTTGTCGGTGTGCCTTGGGGGCGCCTATAAGGCGTTGGCCCAGTGGTATGAAGTAAAGCGCCTGCCGCTGGTTAACGGCCTTACCGTGGCGGTGGGCGGCATGGCCGGCGTCGCCATGGGTTCGCCAATGTTGTGGCTGCTGAGCGCAGTGGACTGGCGCACGGTCTGTTTTGGTCTTACGGTGCTGACAGTCGTGGTTGCGGCCGCAATCTGGTTCGGCGTGCCGCGCCATAAGGAAGTGCCGCACGAAGTCGATTTCGCTTCGCAGCTTCGCGGCGTGTGGCAGGTCTGGTGCAGCCCGGTATTTTGGAAATTAGGTGCATTCAGCAGCATCACCCAGGCCGTATTTTTTGCATTGCAGACGCTGTGGGTTGCCCCGTTCCTGCGCGATGTCAATGGCGCGCCGCCGGCCGAGGTCGGCCTGGTGGTTTCGGTGCTGGCCGTCGCCATGGTCGCGGGCAGCCTAGGCTTCGGATTGGCGGCGCGCGCGGTCGAACGGCTGGGCGTCAGCGTCCGGATGTTTTGCGGATGCGGAATGATCCTGTTCATGCTGGTGCAGCTGGCCATCGTGGCGCGCGTGCCGCTCCCGTTATGGCTGCTGTGGAGCGGTTACGGATTTTTCGGCAGCAGCGGCCTGCTCGGTTACGCGATCCTCGCCGGTAAATTCCCTCCGCACCTGCTTGGCCGCGTCAATACCAGCTATACCTTGCTGATCTTCCTCCTGATCTTCGGCTGCCAGGTTGGCATCGGCGCGGTGCTGAATCAGTGGCCGGCGCAGCAGGGCCAATTCCCGGTGCCGGCCCACCTGACCGCATGGGCCGTCCTGATCGGGCTGCAATTGATGACCGCGGTGTTTTACTTCCTGCCGCAGCGCTCCGGAAGTTCTTAAAACTTCGGGATACGCAGTGTTTTGCTGATCATCATGGTGCCGGACAGGAAAAACAGCAGGGCCAGCGGATGCAGTTCCCATGGGCCGAGCATCCAGCTGCCCCAGTACAGGTTTTCACCGAGCCGGCCCTGCCACGCGGCGAAGGCCAGTACGCCGGTCAGCAGCACGCTGGTCGGTATTGGCGTGCCTTCGAAGTACTTCACCTTACCGCCGTCGTCCGCCAGGCTTTCGGCGGTGACATTGAAGCGCGCCAGACGGCTTACCCCGCAACAGACGAAGTAGATCAGCGCGATCCAGTCCCACTCGCCGCGCATGCCGGCGGCAAATCCAAGCGCGGCGGGAGCGATGCCGAATGAAATCACGTCGGCCAGGGAATCGAGTTCACGCCCCAGCGCGGAATGCTGGCGCCGCCATCGCGCCACACGGCCGTCGAGCACATCGAATATGAATGCCGCAGGCGCCATGGCGGCGGCCGCATAGAAATACGCCGCCTCCTCGCTGCCCATGTAGTTCATGGCGAAAAAAACGCCGGCGACGCCGCAGGCGGCATTGGCCAGCGTAAAGAAATCCGCAAGATGAAATTCCCGGATCATTGAAAAATGTTTGGGGCGATCGGTTGGTGGGCGCATATTTTCTCAGTCAGGAGGTCAGCCTTCGGTTCAAGGCGGGAGCGGCATGCCTTTATGATAACTGATCGTAGGAGATGTGGCGGATGTTGAAGGTTCCCGGATGCCGGCGAACCTCGCAAGCGGGACGAGACCCAGCCGGTTCCGGCCAGAGACCCAGCCGGTTCCGGCCGCGATAACAGTCCTGGAAACGCTGTGGCGACCTTGGAGGCTAAGCGTCCTGTGAAATTTCCGGGCCGGGTCCGGCTTCAGGCTCAACTGCCCGCCGTTCCAGTTCCACCATCAGTTCGTCGGCGATCAGTTGCATCAGCTTCAAGTCGCGCGGATTGAGCGTACGCGGTTCATGGTCGATCACGCAAAGCGCACCGATTACATGGTTCGACGCGGTGCGCAGCGGCACGCCTGCATAGAAGCGCATGCCGCGTTCGCGCAGAAACGCGTTGTCGGCAAAGCGCGGGTCCGACGCCGTGTCTTCCACAACGATCGGCTCGCTGGCCGCCACCACGTGGGTACAGATCGATATTTCGCGCGGCGCCTGGCGGATTTTATCGAGATCCTCGGGCAATCCGGTGGCGCCTTTCCAGAGTTGGTAATGGTCGTCGATCAGGGACACCAGTCCGATTGGCGTATCAAATGCATCGGCTACCTTGCGCGCCACCTGGTCCAGGTGTCCATCGCGGTTCACCGCCAGCGCGCCGCTTGCGTACAGCGCATCCAGGCGCGCCTGCTCCTCGGCCGGCAGGGGCGGCGGCGCCACCGGCGCCGTGGCCTGCTTCAGCAAGTCCTCGACTGCCCGCACGGTCTGATCCAGCGTGGCGGCGGCGACGTCCGCTCCCGCCCCGGCCGCCAGTTGCTCGGCGGTGCCTGCTTCGGCCCCCAGGTTCCATGTGCCGAGCACGATCTTCACATTGGACTTGCGGCGCTTGAGGCGGCGGCAGACGAAGCGGGCGTAGGCCTTGGGCATGCCGCTCAGATACAGCAGGCAGACCACTTCCACATCGTCCAGTCCAAGCCGGCCTATGGCTTCATGGGTGACGGCTGCGGCCGGCAGGCAGCGGGCTACTATGCCCTTGCTTTCGAGGCAGTGTTCCAGCATGGCGGTGGCGGCGCCATCGAGGTCGCCGCGCCCGGCGATACACAGCGTGAGTCCACGGGACGGCTGCGCGGGCGCCGGTTCGCCGCCCGCTTCCTCGCTTTTCTGGCCCAGCTCCTTCAGGTCGAATACGATTGCCCGCATCCCATCGGCTACCTTTTTCCTGTCTTCCGGGGACGCGCCGCGCTGGCGCGCATTTTCCGCCAGGCGCAGCGTCGGCACGCCGACCTGGTCGTAGAATCCATGCAGCGAATCCTCGGCGACCTGGGTTTCGGCGATTTCCATGGCTTCTTCCACGTTGCCGGCCAATAGCCGTTGATACAGTCTCTCTTCCGGCGACAGCACCGGATCGCTGCCAAGCAGCACGTCGAGGAACTGGAGCTGCGGCACGTAGCGCCCCATGACGACCAGGCAAGCGGTCAGCGGGGTCGCCAGGATCAGGCCGACCGGACCCCATAGCAGGGTCCAGAAGATCGCGGCAAGAATGATGGCGACCGGGGTGAGGCCGGTGCTGGAGCCATATAACCATGGTTCGATCACGTTGTTGCTGATCAGTTCGATCGTTAGCACCAGCGCCAGAGTCCATAGCAGCATGCTCCAGCCGGGATCGACGACAAACGCAAGCGTCACCGGAAACAGCGCGGCGATGAACGGGCCAAGATATGGCACGAAGCGCAACAGCGTCGCCAGCAGAGCCCACAGGAATGCGCCCGGCACGCCGATCAGATAAAGACCGATGCCGAGGGGCAGGCCATAAGTGGCATTGACCACCAGTTGCATCAGCAGGTAACGGCTGACGCGTTGCGCTGCTTCGCTCAGCGCTTCCGTGGTGCGGTGCAGGTCGGTGCCGGCCAGGCGGATGAACCGGTCGCGCAGATCGCTCGGTTCCAGCAAAACAAAGAAAATGAAAATGATCACGAGGCCAGCCGTGCCGATCGGCGCCAGCAGCGGTCCGATATAGTTTTGCAGCATTGTCAGCGGCTTGTCGGATGGCGCAATCCGGACGGGAATCGGTTCCTGGTGGGTATTGGCGGCCGCTGCGCTTTTGCCACCGGTGGAAGTAACCGGTTTGGCCGCCAACTCCTTGCCGAGCGCCTGCATGACTTCCGTGATCTTGTCGGTCGCGCCGCCACCCGGGGCCGCGGCGCGCAAGGCGCGGATTTTATTTTGCATGGTGCTTTGATATGCCGGCAGGTTGTTGGCGATGTCGACAGCCTGGCTGGCAACCAGGACCGACAGCGCGCCGGTCAGCATGACGGCGCTGCACACCACCAGCAGGACGGCCGGCGTGCGGGGCACGCGGAGCCGGCGCAACCAGCCGACCGGCGCCGCCAGCATGAAGCTCAATAGCACGGCAAGCGCAAACGGCAGAAAGATTTCGCGGCCGAAGTAGAGCGCCGCGACGGTGAGTAACACGATAACGGCCGTCGTTACGCTCGATCCGGATTTTGCAAGCGATTCGATATCGGACGACGGCGTGAAGTCATGCTGCGCGGGGGAAGCCGCGCGCGCGTCGGCTGGCGCCTGGGGGGCAGCTTGCGGAGCGGCTTTTTTAGCAGCTTGTGGCGCGGCTTCTGAACCAGGGTCAGGCGTCGGCATGGTCATTCGCAGGTCGCCCGGTGCATTATCGTATGGTAATTCGGCAACGGCGAAGATGAATGGTTCCATTCACGGAATGCAGGAGGTAATCCTACCGGCATCATGTCAGCCCGCCATTCCCGATGGTTTGCCGGCGATCCGGCGTGACAGTTCTCCAGTGTCGATCAGGCGCTGTAGTTCACTCGCCCCGCCGATCAGCATACCGTTTACAAACACCATCGGGAAAGTTTGCCAGCCAGTCCACATCTTCAGCGCGCTGCGACGGCGCCAGCCGCCCAGGTAGCTGCCATACTCAAGGTACTTGTAAGACGTGCCAGCCGCATCCAGCGCCTTGCGTGCCTTGCGCGGAAACGGATTTTGCGCCATGCCGACCACCACGACGGCATTGTCTGCAATGGCCGCCTGCACTTCGCGCACGATATCGGCATGGCTGTTTGAAATCGTGGCGCGGATAGAGGGATCGATTTGTGTTTCGTCAAGAATGCTTCGGCTCACGTTGGACTCCCGGCGCGGTAGGTGCTGGTTATATTAGTTGGTTTGGTTTTATATGATTATTGCAAGGTTATCCGTACTCATGCGGTTTTGACAGCGCGCCTGACCCGTAGAAACAGCAGGAAAGCGATTGACAGGTTAAGGAGATTCCATCCGAAGCCATTGATGAAGGCGGCATGATAAGACCCGGTCAGGTCGAACACCTTGCCTGACAGCCAGCCGCCGAGCGCCATGCCGAACATGGTCGCCATGATGACCATGCCGACCCGTGCCCCGGCTTCGGCCGCAGGGAAGTGTTCGCGCACGATGATTGCGTAAGAAGGGACGATGCCTCCCTGGAACAATCCGAACAGGGCCGCGATGACATAGAGTGAAGCCAGCCCGTCGAACGGCAGAAATAGCAGCAGCGCCACGGCTTGCAGCGCCGAACCGAGCAGCAGCGTGCGCAAGCCGCCGATGCGGTCGCAGACTGCGCCTGAAATCAGGCGGCTGGCAATGCCGCAGGCCAGCATCAGTGACAGCATTTCAGCGCCGCGGGCTGCGCCATATCCCAGGTCGCCGCAATAGGCGACGATATGAACCTGCGGCATCGCCATCGCCACGCAGCATGCAACCCCGGCGATACATAGCAGCACCTGCGCCGTGCCGGGGGCAAGGCCGAACGGCCGGTTGCCCGGGTCCGCCAATGTCCCCGCAGTCGTTGCTGTCGTTGCACTCTTGGCGGCCGATGAAACCGCCGGCGGACGTTTGCGCATCATCAGGGCCAGCAGCGCCAGGGCGACAAAGCTGAACAAACCGAGGCCCATGTAGGCTTGCCGCCAGCCGCCGGTTTCAACGAAATGCTGGATCATCGGCGGCCAGAGGGCACCGCCGAGATAATTGCCGCTGGCGCAGATGGCCACCGCAATGCCGCGGCGGCGCTCGAACCACAGTGAGGTGTCGGCGAGCAGCGGCGCGAACGTGGATGAACTGCCCAGGAAGCCGATCAGTAATCCATGCGCGAGAGAGAATGTCAGGATGCTGGTGGCCATTGCGGCGGCGGCATAGCCGAGTCCCAGGCCGACAGCGCCGATCAGCAGCGGCAGCATCACCCCATATCGATCGGCCAGGCGGCCCATGAGGATGCCGCCGAGTCCATAACCGACCATCACCATCGTATACGGCAACGACGCATCCGCGCGCGCCACGCCGAATTCGGCCTGCACCTCCGGCAGCACCACAGGCACGATATACATGCTGCTGGCGCCGACGGTCATCAGGGCGAGCGTGACCAGCAGGCGCAGCATGGCATAACGGGAGTCCACCAGCGAAGGCGCGGTCGCGCCGTCGGTCGCCCCATGATTCGAAGCCGCGATCGCAGCGTCGCGCGTTGTTTCCGACATCCTTTGTCTCCCGGCCCGGGCAGGCATCCCGGACTTTATTTTTATTTGTGATTTGCGCAAGCGTAACACGGGAATTTAACGCCTGCTTGATGTGCCGCGCGCGTGCCTACGGCGTTGCGTGCGGCGCCGCGCATACCGGGCAAGACGCATTGCGCGCCACCCTGATGCTGGTCCATTCCATCGCCCGTCCATCCAGCAGCAGCAGGCGTCCGGCAAGCGACGGTTCGATCCCGCACAACAATTTCAGCGCTTCGGCCGCCTGCATCGTTCCGATGATGCCGACCAGAGGCGCGAATACGCCCATCGTTGCGCATTGCACTTCCTCGAACTGCTGATCGGACGGGAACAGGCACGCATAGCAGGGCGACTCTTCACTGCCGCTATCGAATACGGAAATCTGGCCATCGAAACGAATCGCGGCGCCGGAGACCAGTGGCACCCGATGCGCGACACAGGCGCGGTTGACCGCGTGACGGGTGGCGAAGTTGTCGCTGCAATCGAGCACGACGTCGGCCTGCTCGACCAGCGCGGCCAGCCGTTCATCTTCGGCGCGCTCGGTAAGGGCAATGACATTAATTTCGGGATTGATCTGAATCAGCGTCTGCCGGCCGGATTCCGCCTTCGGTCGGCCCACGCGTTCGGTGGTATGCAATATCTGGCGCTGCAGGTTGGTCAGGTCCACGCTGTCGTGGTCGATCAGCGTAATAGTGCCGACCCCGGCGGACGCCAGGTAGAACGCGGCGGGTGACCCCAGTCCGCCCGCGCCGATGATGAGCACATGGGCTGAAAGTATTTTTTCCTGGCCTTCGATACCGATTTCGTCGAGCAGGATGTGGCGCGAATAGCGCAATAACTGGTGATCGTTCATGGATGTGGCGCCGCATTAAAAAGGCAGCATCGCTGCCTGAAAAAAAGGCCGCATTACTGCGGCCTCGACATTCGGATTTTATTCCAAATCCCGGTTATTTTTTATCGCCGTTCTTCGGTTCATCCTTGTTATTGATGGTCGGCTCTTTCTTGCTTTCCACTTTTGCCTTCGATAATTGCACCGGCAAGCCTTTCAGGTGGTTCAGCGCCTGCGCCAGCTGGAAATCTTCCTTGCTGCCGAATTCGAGCGGCTTGCGCTTCTTCTCGAGGGCGGCGATGCGCTGTTCTTCCTCGAGCTCATCGACCTTGGCCTTCACGTCGTCGGCTTTGTCCTTATCATTGGACAAGTGCTTTTGCAGATCGGCTTCCCGCAGGCGCATGCTGTTCAAGCCGTCGCCATCGGCGTTCTCATCCACCATCAGGTCCGGCACGATGCCCCTGGCTTGAATCGCGCGGCCGTTGGGCGTGTAATAACGTGCCGTGGTCAGCTTGACCGCGGTGTCGGAAGACAGCTGGCGAATGGTCTGCACCGAGCCCTTGCCGAAGGTCTGGGTGCCCATGATCGTGGCGCGCTTGTAATCCTGCAGCGCGCCGGCGACGATCTCGGACGCCGAAGCCGAACCGGTATTCACCAGCACCACCATCTTGACCTTCTTGACCGCCTCCGGCAGCTTGCCCAGCGGGTCGCCGAGCGCGCGCGCGCCGTAATATTCGCGGCGGGCATAGAACGTGGCCTTCGAGTCGGGCAACTGGCCATTGGTCGATACCACCACCACGTCCTTCGGCAGAAAGGCAGCCGATACGCCTATGGCGCCCGGCAATACGCCGCCCGGATCATTGCGCAGATCGAGCACCAGCCCTTTCAGATTGGGTTCCTGGGAATAAATCGCCGAAATTTTCTTGGCCAGGTCGTCCACCGTCGGTTCCTGGAACTGCGACACGCGCACCCAGGCATAACCAGGTTCGACCACTTTTTACTTGACGCTCTGCACCCGGATTTCCTGGCGCACGATCGTAATGAGCAGCGGCTTGTCTTCGTCCTTGCGGGCGATGGTCAGCGTGATCTTTGTTTGCGGCTCGCCGCGCATGCGCTTGACCGCTTCATCCAGGGTCATGCCCTTGACGGGCGTGCTGTCGAGACGCGTGATCAGGTCGCCCGCTTTCAGGCCTGCCTTGTAGGCGGGGGAATCCTCGATCGGGGAAATCACCTTGACATAGCCGTCTTCCATTCCGACTTCGATGCCGAGACCGACGAATTTGCCCTGGGTCCCCTCGCGTAGTTCCTTGAATGCCTTCTTGTCGAGATAGGCCGAGTGCGGATCGAGCGACGCGACCATGCCGGAAATCGCCTCGGTGAGCAATTTTTTATCCTCGACCGTTTCAACATAATCGGACTTGATCAGCCCGAATACGTCGGCGAGCTGGCGCAGTTCCTCCAGTGGCAACGGCGGGCCCGCGTTTTTCTGTGCAAGCGCATCGAGCTGCATCGATCCTACGATACCGGCAATCATGCCCAAACTGATAAGACTGAAGTTCTTGATTTTGCTGCCCATGTGTCACCTAATAGTTACCCATCCGAGCGGGTCAAACGCGCGGCCCTGATGCCGCATTTCAAAGTATAAACCTGATTGTTCATTGCCGCCGCTATTACCTGCACTGGCGATGATATCGCCAGTTCTTACCGGGTCGCCGGCGCGCTTGAGTATTGATTGATTGTTACCATAGATAGTCATGTACTGGCTGCCATGGTCGACTATGACCAGATTGCCGAAACCGCGTAGCCATTCAGCAAATACGACCCGGCCGCCAGCCACGGCCCTGACTTCCGCCCCTTCGGCCGCCCGGATAAACAAGCCCTTCCAGCTTGGACCGTCGCCGCGCTTGCTGCCGAACCTGGCAATCAGGTCTCCCCGTACCGGCAAGCGCAATTGTCCGCGTAATGCGCTGAATGAATCAGGAAAGAAGCCCGGTTGGACAGCGGGTTCCGGCCTGAGTTCATTACGTGACGCCAATTTAGCAGGATTTTCATCGGCATCGATCGCATCCGGATTGGCCGATGGATTGGCTGGCGGTTTGGCGGATGCCTTCGGCGGCGGGCCGGACGGCTTTTGTCTGGCCGCCTGTTGCGCCTGCTGCTGCGCAAGCTGTTGCTGCAATTTCTGCTGCTTTTGCCGTTCCGCCAGCGCGCGCTCAGCCTGGCGGCGGCGCCGTTCCGCCTCTGCCAGTTCGGCTTTGCGTTGTTCTTCAATCAGGCGAGTCAACTTGCCAACCAGGCCGGCGAGCCGTTCTTCATCGCGCTGAATATTGCCGACCTGCTTGCGCTGTGTCGCGAGTTTATCCGATAGTTGTGATAATAATACGGCCCGATTCGCCTTTTCCTTTTCGAGCACGGCTCTCTGATCGCGCTGCTCCTGCGCGATCTCATCGAGCTCATCCTTTGCATTTTGCGTATCCGCCTGGTTTTTCTCCACCGCCTGCAGGTTGGCCCGCAATGATTCGATCAGCCGGGCCTGCGCCTGCGACACATAGCCGAAATATTGCAGGTCGCGATTGATCCGGTTCGGATTGTCGCCCGAAAGCAGGAGCTTGATGCGGTCTTCATTGCCGGCTACATACTGGTCGCGCAGCAGTTTGCCGAGTTGCCGGTTTCCGGCGTCCACCACCCGCGTCAGTTCGCCGCGCTCTTTCACCAGGGCAGCCAGCCTGGCGCTGGTCTGGGTTTGTTCCTCCGCCAGTTCGCGCAATTCCCGATTGGCGTTCGAGATGGCGGCTTCCGAGTGCGCCAGTGCGTCGGCCGCATGGTCCTTGGCGGTCTCGGTCCGGTTCATATCGCGCTTGAGGGCCGCGAGCTTTTCGCGTAACGCGGCGCGCTCGGATTCGGCAGCCTGTTTCTGCAGGCTGCGCTCGGTGACTTTGGCGGCCCACGCCTGATTCACGCCGCACCCCAGCAAGACGGTCAAGCCAAGCGCGGCGAACAGGCGCCGTCCTTCAGACTTCATGAACATAAGGGCAGGCGCGCTATTTGGCTTTGCCCTGGCTGGCGACGGCCTGCATCGCCGCGGCGATGGCATCCGGATCGCCGAGGTAATAACTCTTGATCGGCTTCAGATCGGCGTCGAGTTCGTACACCAGTGGCTGCCCGTTTGGCACATTGAGGCCGACGATTTCTTCATCGCTGATGCCATCGAGCATTTTGATCAGTGCGCGCAGGCTGTTGCCATGGGCTGAAATGATGATGCGCTTGCCGGCGCGGATGGCGGGCGCGATGGATTCGTTCCAGACCGGCATGACGCGCGCTACCGTATCTTTCAGGCATTCGGTCAGCGGGATTTCTTCCGGCTTGAGCCCGGCATAACGCGGGTCGCCGAATGAGGCGCGCGGATCGGACGGCGCCAGCGGGTCAGGTGGCGTATCATAGCTGCGGCGCCATACCAGCACCTGCCTGTCGCCGAATCTGGCCGCGGTTTCAGCCTTGTTCAACCCCTGCAATGCGCCATAATGGCGCTCGTTCAGGCGCCAGCTATGCTCCACCGGCAGCCACATCAGGTCCATTTCATCGAGTGTGACCCAAAGTGTCCGGATAGCGCGCTTCAGCACCGAGGTATAGGCCAGGTCGAACGTCAGGCCGGCTTCCTTCAGCAATTTGCCGGCATGCCGCGCTTCCGCGATGCCTTTCTCGGTCAAGTCGACGTCGGTCCAGCCGGTAAAGCGGTTGTCGAGGTTCCAGGTGGATTCGCCGTGACGCATCAAAACGATTTTGTACATAGGGTATTTAGCTCGCCAGTGAGAGTGATCGGAGGTTTTTTAAGGTAAAAAATGCGATTTGAAATTGTAATCTCTCTTCTATTTTATAATGTCGCGATTGTCTTAACTCATTAAACCCATTGGAACCTCGTGAAATTCATCATTGACAACATTTGGCTGATCGCATTGGCACTTCTTTCCGGCGGTCTCCTGCTCGGGCCTTCCGTGCTGCGCCGTGGCAGCAAGGTGTCGCTGCTGCAGGCGACCCAGATGATTAACCAGGGCAAGACCGTAGTGCTCGACGTACGCAGTCCGGAAGATTTTGCCGCCGGCCATGTGCGCGAAGCCAGGAATATTCCGCTCGGCGAATTGCCGAAACGGGTAGGCGAGCTCGATAAATTCAAGGCGAAATCGGTGATCGTCGTATGCTCGGCGGGCATGCAGTCGGCGAAAGCGGCATCTGTGCTGAAGAAAGCCGGATTCAACGATGTCTATGGTTTGAACGGTGGTCTGGCAGCCTGGCGCGCCCAGGGTTTGCCAACCGCGAAATAATAACGGAGGCAGAAAGCATGAGCGTACGTGTTTTAATGTATAGCACCGGGGTTTGCCCTTATTGCGTCATGGCCGAACGACTTTTGAAGGCCAAGGGCGTCGAGGTGATAGAGAAAATCCGCATCGATCTCGATCCGGACCAACGCACGGAAATGATGCAGAAAACCGGGCGCCGCACCGTGCCGCAGATTTATATCGGCGACACCCATGTCGGCGGTTTCGACGACCTCAGTGCGCTCGACCGCGGCGGCAAGCTCGATCCCCTGCTGCAGGGCGCGTGATTGGCGTCTGCGCCGGCGCACATTACCGATAAACGGCAAGAACCCCATCGACGGCTAATCCGCCGTTGTTTTTCCATTCAGATGAAAGTGCATCATGTCAGACGAAAACTTGCAACCCGTATTCCAGATTCAGCGCGTCTACCTCAAGGATATCTCGCTCGAACAACCGAATTCCCCGGCGATCTTCCTCGAGCAGGAAGCCCCCAATATTGAAGTGGCGGTCGATGTCGGCGCCGAGCCGCTGGCGGAAGGCATTTTTGAATCGACCGTGACCATTACGGTCACCGCGAAGGTGAAGGACAAAGTCGCATTCCTGGTCGAGTGCAAGCAGGCCGGCATTTTCGAAGCGCGCAATATCCCGCCCGAACAGCTCGATCCATTGCTCGGCATCGGTTGCCCGAATATCGTCTACCCTTATCTCCGCGCCAATATCGCCGACCTGATTACGCGTGCCGGATTTCCGCCGGTTCACCTGTCCGAAATCAATTTCGAAGTGTTTTACCAGCAGCGTCTGCAGGCGCTTGCGGCGCAACAGCAGGCGGAGCAGGGCGGGTCGGGCATCGTGATGCCTGACGGGACGGCGGCCAAACAACATTAAACAGGCACGCAAGCGTCATGACTGTTCTCCGGAGATGTCCATGAAATCCGCGCGTTTGCTTCCCCTGGCCATATCGTTATTGTCGTTGCTGGCATCCGGCATGGCCCACGCGATCGAATTCAAATCAGTCGGCGCCGTCCCGGCGATTCTGTATGACGCGCCATCCGAAAAAGGCCGGAAGGTGTTCGTCGCCCCGCGCGGCATGCCGGTCGAGGTGGTGCTGACCTATGGCGAATGGACCAAGGTGCGGGATGCCGGCGGCGACCTGGCCTGGGTGGAATCGAAGTCGCTGGCGCCGAAACGATCGGTCATCACCAGCGTGGCCGGCGCGAGGGTGCGCGCGGCGGCCGATGATGCCAGTCCGGTCGTGCTCACCGCCGACAAGGGTGTCCTTTTCGAATTATCGGAGCCGGCCTCTTCCGGCTGGATAAAGGTAAAACACCGCGACGGGCAAAGCGGTTTTATCAAGTCCGCCGAGATCTGGGGCGAGTGATCATGTCGGACGTCGCGGCAATGCAGGCATGAACATTTCGATACTGGGGGCCGGCGCCTGGGGCACGGCGCTCGCCATGGCACTGGCGCCTCGCCATAACGTGCTGCTGTGGGGGCGCGATCCGGAAGCGATGCGCGAGGCCGCGGCGCGCCGCGAAAATGTCGCTTATCTTCCTTCATTCCCATTGCCGGCCGCCCTGAACCTCACGTCCGACTTCGAGGCCGCCCTGTCTCATGTCGCCCAGGTCGCGAGCGGCAATGGCGCGGAGTCGTCATTACTGATCGTCGCTACCTCGGTGGCCGGGCTGCGTCCGCTGCTTGGGCGCCTGCGCGCGCATGCCATCCCGAGTCTGGTCTGGCTATGCAAGGGTTTTGAAGAAGGGTCCGGGCTGCTGCCGCATCAGATCGTGCAGGAGGTGCTCGGCGCCGGGGTTGCGGCCGGCGTGTTGTCGGGCCCTTCGTTCGCGCAGGAAGTGGCGCGCGGACTGCCTTGCGCATTGACGGTTGCTTCCCAGGACGCGGCCTTGTGCGACCGTGTCGTAAAAGCGGTGCATGGCGGTAATATCCGGGTGTATTCGACCGATGACCTTATTGGCGTTGAAGTCGGCGGCGCAGTGAAAAATATCCTTGCGATCGCCACCGGCGTGATCGACGGACTCGGGCTGGGCATGAATGCCCGCGCGGCGCTGATTACCCGTGGCCTGGCCGAGATCAGCCGGCTCGGCCTCGCATTGGGCGGGAGGACGGAAACCTTCATGGGGCTGACCGGCGTCGGCGACCTGATCCTGACCTGTACCGGCGACTTGTCGCGCAATCGCAAGGTCGGCCTTGGCCTGGCCCAGGGAAAACCGCTGGCTGCAGTCGTGGCCGAACTCGGTCACGTTGCAGAAGGTGTGCGCTGTGCCCGCGAGGTGCGCGACCTGGCGGCGCAGCACGGCGTCGAGATGCCGATCACCAGGGCGGTGGCCGGGGTGCTGTTCGACGGCGATTCGCCGCGCGATACAGTGGTCCGTCTGTTGTCCCGCGATCCGCGGCAGGAAGCGGCGCCGCGTTGAAACCGAAGCGCATGCTGCCGGCCGGAATTTGCCCTGGTTGTTAATGCATTGTTTTATATGCATGGTGTACGCTTTGGGATGCACAGTCAGACTTTGGTATACACTACGTCCAGTTCGGAAATAACGGTGAGTTTGCACTTGGCAGCCCGTACAGAATAACAATCCATCAGCGCAATTAGATGTATCCCGACTGCGCGTATCCCGACTGCGCGTAATACCGGGAAACCGGGAGGGTAAGTATGTCTCTCCACCCGGCACTTTTTGCAGTTTCCAGCGTCGGAGCAGTGTGCAAAATCATTCCGGTTGGTTTCATTGCTTTTGATCAATTTCACGATGAGTTAACAAGCCGGCAACAGCTTTATACTCATATTCCATTTTTACTTTTTCTTATTATTAATTCGATTCCTATGTCCAACGTTTTTGCTTTACGACGCCGGCGCTCGGCGATGCGCGGTTTTACCCTGATCGAAATCATGGTGGTGGTTGTTATCATGGGTATTCTTGCTGCTCTGGTCGTTCCCAAACTGATGGGCCGCACCGATGACGCGCGTATCATCGCTGCAAGGCAGGATATCTCCACAATCATGCAGGCAATGAAACTCTACAGGCTGGACAACCAGCGCTATCCGACCACGGAGCAGGGCTTGCAGGCATTGACAGCCAAACCGACCACCGGACCGGCGGCCAATGGCTGGAAAACCGGCGGCTATATTGACAAGCTGCCGAAAGACCCGTGGGGCAACCCATATCAATTCCTGTCGCCCGGCGTGAAAGGGGAAGTCGACGTATTTTCACTCGGTGCGGACGGACAGCCCGGAGGTGCCGGTAACGACGCCGACATTGGTTCGTGGGATCTATAAACAACCAACCCTGCTTTCATCGCGCATCGGCATGCAAGGCTGCATCGTGTGCGCCGCGTCCGCGCCGGCGCGCGATGGCCGGCTTTACCTTGCTCGAGTTACTGGTCGTGATGGTAATAGCTGGCATCATGCTTGGATTCGTTTCCCTCAACGCCATGCCGAGCGAGCGCCAGGTGCTGCAGAACGAAGCACAGCGGATCGCCTTGTTATTCCAGCTCGCACGCGATGAAGCAATCGTGCGCAATCGGCCGATCGCGTTTGAAGCGGAGCCGGAGCGCTATCGCTTTCTGCTGCGTGACGCCAATACCTGGCAGCCGCTGGGGGGCGATGAGCTGTTGCGTGAACGCGAATTCAAGCGCGGTCCGGTAAACCTGGCGATCGCTCCCGCTTCCGCCGGCGAGTCCGATCCCATGCGCATCGTGTTCGGCCGCGAGCCGGTCGACAAACCGTTTGTATTGACGATGAGTCTGGGCGATGCGAGTGTATTGATCCGCGCCGATGGCATCGGGCATTTCACGGTTGAATGACATGCGCCCCGTATTTCGCCCCACCTTCCGCCCCGGCTTTCGTCCCGTCCCGCCGCTGCGCCGCGCGCCCCGTCGCGCGTCCGGCTTCACGCTGCTTGAGGTGCTGGTCGCATTGGTCATTGTCGGCACCGCGCTTGGCGCGAGCTTGCGCGCCGTGGGCAGCCTGACCCAAAACAGCAGCGACTTGCGCGGCTCGATGATGGCAAACTGGTCGGCCGAAAATCGCCTCACGCAAATACGCCTGGCGCGCGAATGGCCAGCGCTCGGGCAGCGCAGTTTCGATTGCGGGCAGGGCGACCTGCGCCTGACTTGCCAGGAGCAGGTTTTCCCAACGCCAAACCCTTCTTTCCGCAGGGTCGAGGTAAGCGTATTCGATGCCGCAAATCCCGACCGTCGCATCGTCAAAATGACCCAGGTGGTGCCCAATGCGCCATAAGACGATCGCGCGGCGCGGACGCCGCACCCGGTTATTGCCGGCGGGCCGCGCGGCCCGGCAGCGTGGGCTTACCCTGGTTGAATTGCTGGTGGCAATCAGTGTGCTCGCATTCGTCGCGGTACTTGGCTGGCGCGGGCTCGACGGCATCGTGCGCGCGCGCGTCGCGCTGAATGCCGACCTCGAACAGACGCGCGGGATGCAGCTCGCCTTCGCCCAGTTACAGAATGACGCGGCGCATGTCGTGCCGCGCGACGTGCTGCCGGATCACACCCCGCTGGCCATCGACCAGGACCGCCTGCGGATGGTGCGCCAGGTGTTTGCCTACAATCAACCGGGACGGCTGCAAGTAATCACATACCGCATTGCCAACGGCGTGCTGACGCGCAGGGAATCCGCGGCGACGCGCGATCTTAATGAACTGAACGTGTTGTGGCAGGCCTCGGCCAACGATAGCGATGTCACCAACCCGGCAGTCGAATTGCAATCGGGTGTGCAGGGCATGACGATGCGGGTATGGTCTACCGACAACAAGGGCTGGCGCAGCGCCGACAGCGAACAGGTCGGCGCCGCGCCCGACCCCGCCGCCGCTGCCGCTGCCGCCGCGGCAGCGGCAGGGGGCGGACCGGTTTCCAAGGGGTCGATCATGGGCGCCGCCGCGTCGCCGGTGTATAACGGCCTTGAAGTTTCCCTGAAATTGCAAGGCAAGGACGCGAACCTGGTGAAAGTCTTGCTGCTGGGGGCGGTATGAGCATGGCCGGGAAAGAACGGCGCGTAGCCCTTCCGCGCGGCGGCCGCCACTGCCGCCAGCGCCAGCGCGGGGTGGCGGTGGTCACCGCGCTGCTGCTGACCACGCTGGCCATCACGATCGTCGCCAGCCTGTTCTGGCAACAGCAAGTCCAGGTGCGCTCGATCGAGAATCAGCGCCTGCAATTGCAAAAGCAGTGGATATTGCGCGGCGCGCTCGACTGGGCACGCCTGATCCTGCGCGAAGATGCCCGGTTTTCGGCCGTCGATACGCTCGACGAGCCATGGGCTGTGCCGCTGGTGGAGACCCGGCTCGACCAATATGTTGAAAACGATCGTGCCGGCGGCGATGCCGCCGATGCCACCCTGTCGGGCAGCATAGTCGATGCCCAGTCGCGTTACAATTTAAATAACCTGTCGGTCAACGGCGTGGTGAATCCGGTCGAGGTCAAGGCATTCTCACGCCTACTGACCAACGTGCGGCTCAATCCCTCGCTGGCGCAGGCAACCGCCGACCTGATTGCGGCATCACAGCCCAAGGCGCAAACCGGCGTCACGGGCGACAATTCGTCGCGTCCGCTGGCGCTGGCCCAACTCGACGATTTGCTGGCGGTGCCCGGCTTTACCGTCGACGCGCTCGCCAAGCTGAAGGATTTCGTCATCTTTCTGCCGCGCGTCACGCCGGTCAACATCAATACGGCGCCGGTCGAGGTGTTGGCAGCCAGAATTGATACACTCTCCGTCAGCGACGCCAATGTCCTGGTCGCTGCGCGCAAGACCGCAAGCTTTCGCAACATAGCCGATCTCGCGCAGCGTCTGCCTGGCATACCGACGCCGTCGGCCAATGATTTGTCCGTCAAGACCGATTTTTTCCTGGTCAACGGGAAGGTAAGCATGAGCCGCGCCGGCCTGGAAGTGCAGGCGCTGATCGAACGCAATAATAATACGACCAAGCTTGTCTGGATTCACGAAAACTAGAGAGGGGAACAAGCCGCCTTGAGTACATTGTATATCCGCTTACCATCCAAAGCCGCCGCCGAAAGCGCCGGCGAGGCGCTGTCCTGCCTGTTTGCCCTGGTATCCAACAACGGCGCAATCGAGCGTGAAGGCAGCGCGGCGCTACAGGAACTGGCCGACATCGTTGCACGGGCCCAGCGTGTCGTCATGCTGCTGGCCGCCAGCGATGTCAGCCTGTTGCGGGTAAAAGTGCCGCCGATGTCGAGCGCCAGGCTCAGGGCCGCGCTGCCCAACCTGGTTGAAGATCAACTGATTACCGATCCAGCCGAATGTGTCGTGGTTGCGGGGGGGCAGGCCGACGGCTTGCGTACTGTTGCCGTGGTCGAAAAAGCCTGGTTGGAAACCCTGGTGGCGACCATGATTTCCCTCGGCGCGCGGCAGGTCGGCGCGCTGCCGGCACAGTTATGCCTGCCGTGGCAGCCGGGTGCGGTATCGGCAGCCGTCACCGCGCAGGTCGCTGCCATCGACCTCGCCTTGCGTCTTTCGGAACAGGATGGCATCGGCTTGCCGATCATGCCGACCGGGCCCGAAACCGCGGCGCAGGAAGTGCTCGAGGCAGTCGTTGCGCTGGCGCCCCAGGGGCCGGTTACCGTATATGTGCCGTTGGCGGCGCTCAACGATTTTCAGGGCGCGGCCAGCCGCGACGACACGCTTCACGCACGCATTACTTTTGAAGCGGACAGCTGGCGGCGCTGGATAGCGGGCACGGCCGGCGCGACGCTCGATTTAACGGCCGGGCTGCATCGCGCCGGCAGCCCGGCGGTGAACTGGCGGCCATGGCGCTGGCCGGCCATCCTTGCCGGCCTGCTATTGGTAGTCAACGTAGCCGCCCTCAACTATGATTGGTGGCGCCTCAGGAACGAAGCGAATGCGCAGCGCGCGGCCATGACCCAGATTTACCGTTCGGCCTTTCCCAAGGAAACCGTGGTTATCGATCCACTGGCCCAGATGCAGCAAAAGATCGCTGTGGCCAAACGCGGTTCGGGCCAGCTCGCGCCCGATGATTTCACCGCGCTCACCGCAAAATTCGGCGAAGCCTGGGGCGCAGTCGGGCAAAATCAGCCGGCCCGTAACGCCATCGCCGCCGTGGATTACCGGGAACGCAGCCTGTTCGTGCGGTTCAAGCCCGGCGCCACGGCGCCTGCCGAGCAAATGAAAGGGGCCCTGGCCAGCCGCGGCCTGGCGCTGGCGGAGGCGCCGAGCCAGGGTGGGGCGGTGGTATGGCAAATCAGCACGACCAGATGAGATTGAAAAATGAGCCTTAAAACCACGCTGAACCGATCGGCACAGTCCCTGTCGGAATTCTGGGGCGCGCGCAATGCGCGTGAACGCCGCATCCTTACGGTCGGCACTGCCGTCGCTTTGATCGCCCTGATTTATCTCCTGCTGATCGATCCGGCGCTGGCGGGACGGACCAGCCTGAACGCGGGATTGCCGGCGATGCGGCAGCAAGTCGCGCAGTTGCAGGCGCTGTCACGGGAAGCCGCCGGCATGTCCGGCCAGCAGGCGCCGGCGGTGGCGCCGCTATCCAGGGAAACACTGGAAGCCGGTTTGAACGGCAGGGGAATGAAGCCGCAGAACGTCACGCTGACAGGAGACGTTGCACGGGTTCAACTGTCATCCGCATCATTTGCCGGCCTGGTCGATTGGCTCGACGAGATGCAAAAAACCGCGTTACTGACCGTAGTTGAAGCGAATATTGTTGCGCTAGATCAACCCGACATGGTTAATGCAACCTTAACGTTGCGTCAGCAGAAAAGCGAGTAGCCGATGCGCAGCGCGAAGGACAATGCATGCATGGACAAATGGACGCCGCCGTTCGCGTTCCGATATTCCGCTCCGAGCCCTACACTGAACAAAAAGGCAAGCAAGTGCTACGGGTCGTGATATGGTTAGCGGCAGCGGCCGCCGCGGTGGTACTGACGGCGCTGGCGTTTTTGCCGGCATCGTGGATGTCCGCCATGCTGGAGAAGCAAACCGCGGGGCGCCTGACGCTCGGCGACGCGCAAGGGACATTGTGGCGGGGCTCGGCCTTCATCGGCGGCGCGCCCAGCGGCGCGGACCCGGTTACCCCGTTGTTACCGGGGCGCTTCGCGTGGCGCTTGTCGCCGCTGGTGTTGCTGGGCAGGGTAGATGCCGAACTGGCAAATCCGGCCGCGCTGTCGCAGCCGGTTGCGGTGACCGGCAGCTGGCACCAGTGGCAGGTCAGCCCCGCCTCGATTTTGTTGCCGGCCGAGCGCCTTGCCGGGCTCGGCGCGCCGCTCAATACGGTACAGCCGTCGGGACAGATGAAATTATCCTGGAACCCGCTCCAGGTGGCGCGGCAGGGAGACAAGGTAGAACTGGTCGGATCGATGAACCTGGAAATGAATGACATCGCATCGCGGCTGTCGCCGGTAAAGCCGCTGGGCGCGTACAACCTGGCTTTCGACTGGCGCGGCGAGCAGGCGCAGCTGACCCTGACGACGATCAGGGGACCGATGCTGTTAAGCGGCTCGGGCAGGCTGGGCAGCGGACGGACGCAATTTTCCGGCAAGGCGGAGGCACAGGCGGGACAGGAAGAAAGGCTGGCGAATTTACTCAATTTGCTGGGACAACGCCGCAATCAAGGCGGCAAAGACTATATTGCACTAGAGTTCAAATGAAAAAAAACAATCGATTGAAAGCGCCGGTAAAACGGGCGAAAGGGATAACAGGACCGGTTCTGCGCGGCGCATCGAACTGGCGTCGCTGGGGCGCGGCCGCGCTGATGCTGTGCACTCTGACGGGCATGCAGCCGCCGGCCATGGCGCAAGATCCGTCCGCCACGCAAGCCAATCTCAATTTCGTCGGCGCCGATATCGAATCGGTGATCAAGGCGATCGGCCACTATACCAATACGACGTTCATCATCGATCCGCGCGTCAAGGGGACCATCAGCCTGGTTTCCGAACGGCCCGTCTCCAAGTCGCAGGCCTTCCAGCTGCTCGCTTCGTCGTTGCGCCTGCAAGGCTATGCGCTGGTCAGTTCCGGCGGCGTAACCAAGGTAGTGCCGGAAGCCGACGCCAAGCTGCAGGCGGCGCCGATCCAGGCCGGCGCGGTTCGCGGCGACCAGATCGCGACGCAGATCTTCCGCCTGAACTATGAATCGGCCGCCAACCTGGTGCCGGTGCTGCGGCCGCTGATTTCACCAAACAACACGATCAATGCGAACCCGGCCACCAATTCGATCGTCATCACCGACTACGCCGACAACCTGCGGCGTCTTGGCCGCATCATTGCATCGCTTGACGGTCCGGCGACCGCCGACCTCGACGTGCTGCCGATCCGTTATGCGCTGGCATCCGATATCGCGGTAATGGTCAACCGGCTGCTCGAACAGGGCGGGGCTGCCGCCGGCGCCGCCGGCGGCGCCGGGGCCACCAACCTGCTGGCCGATTCGCGCACCAATTCGGTCATCATCCGCGCACCGACTTCGGCCCGCGCCAGCCTGGCCAAATCGCTGATTGCCAAGCTCGATCAGCCGACCGCCATGCCGGGCAATGTGCATGTCGTGCATCTGAAAAATGCGGAGGCCACCAAGCTGGCGCAAACGCTGCGCGCCGTCATCGCGTCCGACACGGCGGCCACGGGCCAGCAGACTTCGCCCACGCCGCAGCTGACCCAGACCAATCAGCCCGCGGGCGCCGCCGGCGGCGCGCTGGGCGGCGGCCAGCAGCAGCCGCTGGCACAAAGCCAGCAGGGACCATTGCCGACCGGTGGCCCGGGCGGATTCATCCAGGCCGACGCGGCCACCAATACGCTGATTATTACCGCCAGCGAAACGCTTTACCGCAATCTGCGCGTAATCATCGACCAGCTCGATGCGCGTCGCGCCCAGGTCTATATCGAATCGCTGATTGTCGAAATTACGTCTGACAAGGCAGCCGAATTCGGCGTCCAGTGGGCCGGCCTGTCGGGCGATAGCACCAGCAGTTACCGGATTGGCGGCATCACCGGATTTTCCAGCGACGGCGCCAACCTGATTTCGCTGGCGGTGGCACAGCGGGCGGCGGCTGCGGGCGCCACCGCGGCGGCGGCGGCCGTGGTGCCAAGGAATGGCTTGAACCTCGGTATTTTCCGCCAGGTGGCGGGTCAGATCGGACTCGGGGCGCTGGCGCGCGCGCTGGAAACCGAAGGCAATGCCAACATCCTGTCGATGCCGAACCTGATCACGCTCGATAATGAAGAAGCGCGCATCATCGTGGGACAGAATGTCCCGTTCATTACCGGCCAGTTTACGACCGCTGCGTCGGGCGGCGCCGCCGGGGTCAACCCGTTCCAGACCATCGAGCGCAAGGATATCGGTCTGTCCCTGAGAGTGCGGCCGCAGATTTCCGAAGGCGGCACGGTGAAACTGCAGATTTACCAGGAAACCTCGAGTATTGCGCCTACCGGCACTGCAACGGACCTGGTTACCAACAAGCGTTCGATCGAAACCAATGTCCTGGTTGACGATGGCGAAATGATCGTATTGGGAGGACTGATCGAGGATACCGCGACCGATGGCCGGGAACAGGTGCCCGGCCTGGGTAATATTCCCATCGTCGGCAACCTGTTCAAATATCAAACCCGCAATCGCGGCAAGAAAAACCTGATGGTGTTCCTGCGGCCGACCGTCATTCGCAGCACCGGGCAAAGTATCAACGTCACCGGCGACCGCTATGACTACATCAGGAACCAGCAGGGAATCGCTCTGCCGCAGCCGCTGCCGCTGCTGCGGCAGGAGGGCCCCGCATTGCTGCCGCCGGTGCAAAATGGCCGGCCGATCGGGGGCGCCATGCTCAATGTCCTGCCCGAGGTTGTCCCCTCGGCGACGCCGGCACCCGATGCCGGTGCTACGCCTGGTGCTGTGCCCGGGATCGCCCCTGGCACCGCACCTGGAACCGCCCCCGGACCGTATAACCGTTAGCTAGCTAACATTGACCGAAGAGTAATTTAATCATGGAAGCCCGACTTTTACCTTATGCCTTCGCGCGCGACCATGCGCTGCTGGCTCACCGTAATGGCGCCGAAGGCGACGCCATAGAGGTGTGGGTATCGGATTCGACCGCCCCGCGCGCCATCGCCGAAGTCAGCCGCCGCTTTGGACGGGTCAGGCTCAAGTCGATGCCGCATGACGTCCTGGAAGCCGCGATTGCCAAAGCCTATGCCGGATCGGGCGGCGACGCCGCGCAGGTGATCGATGAATACGAGTCCGATCTCGACCTTAACAAGCTCATGCTCGACATGCCGGCGGTGGAAGATTTGCTGGAATCGGCCGACGATGCGCCGGTGATCCGCATGATCAACGCGCTGCTGACCCAGTCCTTGCGCGAGGGCGCATCCGATATCCATATCGAGCCGTTTGAACAGGTGTCGGTGGTGCGTTTCCGCATCGACGGCAGTTTGCGCGACATCGTGCGGCCGAAGAAGGCGATTCATGCCTCGCTGATTTCCCGCATCAAGATCATGTCGCAGCTCGACATTGCCGAGAAACGCTTGCCGCAGGATGGCAGGATCACGCTGCGGGTCGGCGGCAAGCCGGTCGACGTGCGCGTTTCGACGCTGCCGACCGGGCATGGCGAACGCGCGGTATTGCGTCTGCTCGACAAGGAAGCCGGCCGGCTCGACCTGCAGCACCTGGGCATGAGCCCGCAAACGCTGCCGCAGTTCGACCATCTGATCGCGCAGCCGCACGGCATCGTGCTGGTGACGGGGCCAACCGGCTCCGGCAAGACCACCACGCTGTATGCCGCGCTGTCGCGGCTGAATGCGAGCACCACCAATATCCTGACGGTGGAAGATCCGATCGAATATGAGCTGGCGGGCGTCGGCCAGACCCAGGTCAATCCGCGCATCGACATGACATTCGCCAAAGCGCTGCGGGCGATCCTGCGGCAGGATCCCGACGTCATCATGATCGGCGAAATCCGCGACCTTGAAACCGCCCAGATCGCGGTGCAGGCATCATTGACCGGCCACCTGGTGCTGGCCACCCTGCATACCAACGATTCGGCGGCGGCGGTCACGCGTTTGCTCGACATGGGTATCGAACCGTTCCTGCTATCGTCGTCGCTATTGGGCGTGGTGGCGCAGCGCCTGGTGCGCAAGCTGTGTTCGCATTGCAAGAAACAGGAAGGCGGACAATGGCATGCGGTCGGTTGCGAAAAATGCGGACACACCGGTTACCACGGACGGGTCGGCGTCTATGAATTACTGCAGACCACCAATCAGATTCGCGAGCAGATTCACAACCGCGCTTCGGAAGCTGAAATCCGCGCCACGGCGCAACATGACGGCATGCTCACAATGCGCGAAGACGGCGAACGCTGGCTGGCGGACGGCATCACCACCCAGGCCGAACTGTTGCGTGTCACAAAAGATTAACCGGATGATTACCTGAGGTCACGTTGTGCCAGCATTTCGTTATGAGGCCGTCGACTCGATCGGGGCCACCAAAAGAGGGGTAGTCACCGCAGACAGCGCGCGCGCCGCGCGTTCCGATCTGCGCACCCAGGGCCTGGTGCCGATCGCGGTCGACGCGATCGCTTCCCAGGTCGATGAATTGGGCCAGACCAGGAAACGCGCATTTGGCGATCGCCTGTCGACCGTCGAGCTATCCTTGTTTACGCGCCAGCTGGCCAGCCTGCTGGAAGCGAGCCTGCCTCTGGAGCAGGCATTTTCCGCGTTGCTGGAACAAGCGGAACGGACCTATGTGCGCGACCTGATCGCGTCGATCCGTTCCGAGGTGATGGCCGGCGCCTCGCTGTCGGATGCGCTATCGCAGCATCCGCGCGATTTTGCCGACATCTACCGCGCGCTGGTTGCGTCCGGCGAGCAGATCGGCCAGTTGTCGCGCGTGCTGTCGCGCCTGGCCGACTATATCGAGCGGCGCAATTCGCTGGTGCAAAAGGTCAAGCTTGCGTTTACCTATCCGGCGATCGTCACGGTGGTTGCGTTCGCAATCGTGATCTTCCTGCTGACTTATGTCGTGCCGCAGATCGTGTCGGTATTCGCCAACACCAAGCAGAAGTTGCCTTTCCTGACGGTGATGATGCTGGCGATATCGGATTTCGTGCGCAATTACGGCTGGATCGTGGCGCTGATTCTTGCGGCATTATTCTTTGCGTGGCGCTCCGCGCTCAAGGACCCCGGGGTAAAGATGCGCTGGCATTCATGGCTGCTGACTGCGCCGATGTATGGCAAGTTCGAGCGCAGCCTGAACACGGCGCGTTTCGCCAGCACACTGGCGATCACCACCGGCTCCGGCGTGCCGATCCTGCGCGCATTGCAGACCAGCCGCGATACCCTGTCCAATGTCGCGATGCGGGCCCAGGTCGAAGACGCGGCCAATAGCGTGCGCGAAGGCGTGGGCCTGGCACGCGCGTTGTCGGCGCACAAGCATTTTCCGCCGATGCTGATCCACATGATCCGCGCCGGCGAGGTAACCGGCGAACTGCCGGCGATGCTGGACCGCGCGGCCAATGCGCAGGAACAGGACCTTGAACGGCGCGCGCTGACGATCGCCGGATTGCTCGAGCCCGCGCTGATCCTGGCGATGGGTGTGGTGGTGCTGCTGATCGTGCTGGCGGTGCTGATGCCTATCATCGAGATCAATCAGCTGGTGCGATAATGGAAGTCAAAGGATTGCAATGAAACGCTTGCCTCTATTTGCGAGTTTCGTCTTGTTTGTCATATTGTGCGCGAGTCTCGCGTACTGGGGCATGCAATGGTTTAAACCACCGGTGCGCGCGGTCGCGGCGCCGCCACCGCAGCAGCAATATGCGCCGAACCTGAGTGCGGCGGCCGGATTGTTCGGCGGCCGGACCACGGTTGCGGTCGCCACCAATTATCAATTGCGCGGCGTCGTGGTCGCGGGCGATCCGGCCAGCAGCGTTGCCATCCTGGCGGCCGATGGCAAGCCGGCGCAGGCGGTCAGGGTCAATAGCGAACTGGTGTCCGGCGTGACGGTCAAGGAAGTCCATAGACAATACGTCGTGTTATCGGAAGGCGGGGTGTCCAAGCGGGTCGAATTGCCGGACGATGCCAAGGGGCAGGGCGCGGTTGACTTTGCCGCGCGCTCGCCGCTGCAGTCGCGTGCGCAGCAGACTGTGCCTGGCATTTCTCCACCCGCAGTGGTGCAGGAAGACCCGGCTGCGGCGGCGGCTGCGCAGCGTGGCAATAACCTGCCACCGGGCATGAGCATGAATATGCAGCAACCGCCCGGGGAAGGGGCGGTAAACAGTCCGCCGCCGGGACAGGTTCCGCCGCAGCTGAATCAGCCGCGCTAGGGCGGGGGACCACCATTGCTTTGGCGTGGCTGCCCCGGTCCCTACTTCGAAATAACGGTTTTATTGACCCGCCGCGCGAACCAGGCGCTGGCGGTCCAAACGGCACTTCCTTAAGCCTGAAGCGATTATGGGGTTGCAGCTTAGTGGTTGCGGCTTGAGCTTTGCCGCAACCGTCCAATCGCCCATGTAAGGCTACTCGCCCTCCGGTTCCTTGAACAGCTTCCTCAAGCCCCGGTTCTGCAATTGCCGTTGCGCCGACCCGGTCTTCTCATGGCTCCCCGCCGCGCGTTGCTTGGCCGCCACCGCAACCGGGTTCCTCGGCTTTAACGCTTTTTGCGATGGCTCCACGCGTAAGCTTAATTTTTGCCGTTTGGCGAGCGCCTTGTTGGCCATGACTGTTTTGCTTACAAAATATAGCGCGACAAATCTTCGTTGACCGAGAGTTCGCCGAGCCGGCCGTTCACATAGGGCGCATCGATCAGGACCACCTTGCCCGACGTTTCATTGGCCGCGAACGACACTTCTTCCAGCAGTTTTTCCATTACCGTGTAAAGCCGCCGCGCGCCGATGTTTTCAGTCTTTTCATTGACGGAAAACGCGATTTCGGCGAGCTGCCGGATGCCGTCCGGCGTGAACTCGACCTTCACATCCTCGGTCGCCAGCAATGCTTCATACTGCTTGGTCAGGCAGGCGTCGGTGCCCGTGAGAATGCGTTCAAAATCGGCGATCGACAGCGAATCGAGTTCCACCCGGATCGGGAACCGGCCCTGCAATTCCGGGATCAGGTCGGAGGGCTTTGCCAGGTGAAACGCGCCCGATGCAATGAACAGGATATGATCGGTCTTGACCATGCCATACTTGGTATTGACCGTCGTGCCTTCGACCAGCGGCAACAGGTCGCGCTGGACTCCTGCGCGCGACACATCGGCGCCGCCTGTTTCCGAACGTGATGCGATCTTGTCAATCTCGTCCAGGAAAACAATGCCGTTCTGCTCGACATTCGTGATGGCTTTTTGCTTCAGATCGTCATCGTTCACCAGCTTGGCCGCTTCTTCTTCGATCAGCAGCTTCATCGCTTCCCGGATCTTGACCTTGCGCGATTTCTTGCGATTGCTGCCGATGCCGGAAAACATGGACTTGATCTGTTCCGTCATTTCTTCCATACCGGGCGGCGCCATGATTTCCATCTGCGGGCCGCTCTCGGCCAGTTCAATTTCAATTTCGCGGTCATCCAGCGTTCCTTCACGCAAGCGCTTGCGGAACGTTTGCCGCGCCGTACTGCCGGAATCGCCGTCCGCTTGCGCACCCGGGCTGGTGTTGAAACCGAAGTCGCGCGGTGGCGGCACCAGGATATCGATTATGCGGTCTTCGGCCGCATCTTCCGCGCGGGCGCGTACCTTGCGCATTTCGAGTTCGCGGGTTTGCTTGATGCCGATGTCGATCAGGTCGCGAATAATCGTGTCGACATCGCGTCCCACATAGCCGACTTCGGTAAATTTGGTCGCTTCGATCTTGATGAAAGGCGCATCGGCCAGCTTGGCCAGGCGGCGCGCGATCTCGGTCTTGCCGACGCCGGTCGGCCCGATCATCAGAATATTCTTCGGCGTGATTTCGTGGCGCAAGGGTTCGGCGACCTGCTGGCGGCGCCAGCGGTTGCGCAAGGCAATCGCCACCGCGCGCTTGGCGCGTGCCTGGCCAACCACGTGTTTATCGAGTTCGGAGACAATCTCCATTGGCGTCATATTCATAGTGTGTCTTTTTGTCGAGTTTTATATTTCTGTGCAACAGTGACTGATAGCTCAGTCATTCCAGAGTTTCGATCGTGTGTGAAAGATTGGTGTAGATACAAAGTTCGCCCGCGATCGTGAGAGATTTTTTGACAATATCAAGCGGCGACAATTCGGTATTTTCCTGTAATGCCTTGGCCGCCGACTGAGCAAAAGTGCCTCCCGAGCCAATTGCGCCGATACCGTCTTCCGGTTCGAGCACATCGCCGTTGCCGGTGATGACCAGGGTGGTTTCGCGGTCGGCCACCAGCAGCATCGCTTCCAGGCGCCGCAAAATGCGGTCGGTACGCCAGTCCTTGGCCAGTTCCACCGAGGCGCGCATCAGGTTACCCTGGTGCTTTTCCAGTTTGCCTTCGAAGCGTTCAAGCAAGGTAAAGGCATCGGCGGTACCGCCGGCAAATCCGGCTAGAACTTTGCCTTGATACAACTTACGTACCTTGCGGGCACTCCCTTTCATGACGATATTGCCGAGCGTGACCTGGCCATCGCCGCCTAGTGCAACCACGTTCCCGCGTCGTACCGACAGGATGGTCGTGCCGTGAAATTGTTCCATGCTAGCCCCTGAATGAAATCGCCGAGACGGCGACACCCCGGGTCGAACCCGGAGTTGATTGAAAACATTATTTAAAAAGTGGGGACGGGCGAGCCGATTGCAAGATATCACTGTATTGCCAGTTCCGGGCCGTCCGCCGGAGTCGGATCCAGAGCGGTCTGCGGATGCCCGTACGGGCCAGCCGCGGGCCTGCGCTGCGCAAGGTAGTTGCCAGAATGGACTGGTTACTCGCGCGTTGCAGCCGCTGTTCTACTACCGCGCAAGCTTCTAAAGTTTGCGAGGAATAATGCGTGCGATATCGTTCAAACCGATTACATTGAATAATGCGGCGACCAAGTGATTGACGTTGTTCAGTTCTATCGTTTTGCCGCTGCCCGCAAGCGGCGCGAGGCAGCTCAGCAGTTGGCCTGCCGCGGAAAAATCGACCCGGTTCAAGCCGGCGCAATCGAGCATTGCCGGATCATTGCTGCCGGCATATGCCGCGATGGCGCTCATCAGTTGCTCGGTACGACCCTCAATCACCGGCGGCATCACAAAACCGCCGGATGATGAAGTGTATGTTCGGACTTCGTCGCGTGCGGCGGTGACATTGGATTTGGGCGCAACAAAAGCGGGCGGCGACACTTCGAAGGTGATGCAATAATCGATGCTGACTTCCTCGAATTCCTTCTCGCTGTTCAGCGCACGTAA
This sequence comes from Herminiimonas sp., assembly GCA_028292315.1. Lineage (GTDB taxonomy): Bacteria > Pseudomonadota > Gammaproteobacteria > Burkholderiales > Burkholderiaceae_D > JAQGMO01. The sequence continues at coordinate 31,245 of JAQGMO010000264.1, forward strand.
AATTTCGAGCAGCAACAACCACGGCGCCTCGGTTTCATCGCGCCGGCCAACCTTGAGAATTGCGCGGATCTTGCCGGTGAGCTCGGCAGCGCCCGCCAGAATCAAGTCATGCTCCGAATTCTGCAATTTTTTCAGCAAGCGCAGCAATAAACCGCAACCGACCGGATCGACATCGGAAACACGCGCGAATTCCAGCCTGAGCGCGCGGCTGTTTTCAGCCAGCTTCTGGGCGCGCTCGAGCGACTTGATGATCGAGCCGTCCAGTTTCCCCGCAAACGGCACAGTCGGCGTTGCGCCCCGTGTGACGCTGCCCGATGCCAAGCCAGGCTGCGTATGGTTGACCCACGATGGCGGCGACGTCTCGAACTTGCTCGCATAGTCGATCGACAGGTTCTCGAACTGCTGTTGCTTTCCTGTGATCTGATAGAGATCGAATAACATCCACCAGACTTCTTTTGTGGCATGGTCAGGCGAATCCTCGGCGATTGCCGAGCTTAGCATTTGTTCAACGATTTCACTCTGCTCATCGGCAAACAGGATCGCCGCTTCTTCGATGACCTGGGAGGTTTGCGAACCGACGATTTCAATCGGGATCGTCTTGCCTTCCACACCGAGCAAAAATTCGGTGGACATACCGATGCTGGGAAGGGTGGCTTCGAACGAAACCGGCACTTGAGGCTGGGCTTTTACGGGTCTGGTCTTGTCCGCTGCAAGGCCGTCCTGGCGCTGGACCTGCGGGCTGGGCAGGCTATCGCCGAGATTGGACGGACTGAATTCCGATGACATTTCGGATTCGATCGCATCAATTTTTTTCGCGGTTGCATTGGCCCGGGCCGCATTGCGCTCAACCTGTTTCGAGCGCTCGGCCGGGGCGGTGGCGCCGTCAGTCCGGCCCGCAGACAATGGCGCCTGCTGGCGTGGGGAATCCTTTACCGTGGGCGCAGGCGCTGCTTCATTGGCTTTCTGACTGCCCTTTTTTCCAAAGAACCCGAATAATCCCACGGTTTTCCTGTTGTTAATACGTTAATCATTGTCGCCCGGCAGGGTCGCCAGAAATTATAGCGCTTAACCGCTGCCCGAAACATGGATGCGCAAATTACATCGGTACCAGGTGAAACGGTCAAATATTGTTAAAAGCAGTGAGGGGCGCAAGCACGATGCCAGAACGATGCGAGGACGACGCGCAAACAGCGCGCCGGCTTCCCCGGCGCCCCAAAGGCCATGGCGCGCCAGGTTACACCGGGCTGATACCGGGCTGATAAGCGTTCAGAAACGTGTCCTTACGCCGATAATCAGGCTGCGTCCCGGCTGCGGAGCAATATCCTTCAGCACCGAAGTCGAGAGCCGGATATCTTGATTCAGCAGGTTTTTCGCCAGCGCAAACCAAGTGATCTGGCTATTTCCACGGCGTTGCGTAAAGGTCAGATTTGCGTCCAGCTGCGTATAAGCCGGCGTTGTCGTGGTTTCGGAAGCCGCAAGCCGGTCCTGCCGCAAGACGCGGATCGCCGCGATGCCGCTGCGCCATGCGCCTTGCTGATAGCCGGCATCGATGCCGAAGCGCGTCGCCGGCTGCAGCGGCAGGTTGCCATTGTTGTCGAGCGTGCCGCGCGAGGTGTCGGCAAAGCCGCGCAGCGAGAGGCCCGGTCCGCGCGCGTTATAACTGAGCTCCGCTTCGGCGCCGCGGATCGTGGCATTTGCCTGGTCGAACACGCGCTCGTTCAAGTCGCCGCCGGGAAGCCCTTCCACGTCGAGCAAGACGCCGGTAAGCCGCCCGAAAATATAATTGCGTACCCGGTTTTGAAATACATTGGTTTTCCAGCGGATCGACCCATCGGTTTTTTGCAGCGACAATTCAATATTGCGCGAAGTCTCTTTCGTGAATGCGGGATTGCCGCGGTCGAACGTGCCGGTCGCTTCATGCGGGCCATCGTAATAAAGCTCTGCCGTCGCCGGCGCGCGCTGCGCAATCGAGACTGTCGTGCCCAGCCCGTAGCCGGGCATGAAGCTCCACAGGCCGCCCACGGAATAGGAGCCAAGGCTGAATGAACGATCGGGCAAGCCGCCTTCCGGCTGCCGCTGCACCGATTCAAGGCGCATGCCGGCATTCATGCGCAAGGCGCCGAAATCACGCTGTTCGACCAGGAAGCCCGCCACCGAACTGGATTTCGTGGCCGGCAGCGCGTCCGGGCCGCCGCTGCCCGCATCGAGCGCGGCAAAGCGGGAATTTTCAGACTGGACGCCGAATGTGCCGTGCCATCCCGCCAGCGGCCTGTGCGTCAGTTCCCATCGGGTTTCCAGCGCGCGGTTGGTAAAATTGGTTTCCGGCACATTGGCCAGGTCCAGTTCGGTGTGCCTGTAATTGGTGTAGCCGAGCTTGAACCTGAATGTCTCGAAGCCATCCAGCGGCGCCCTGAGCAAGGCATCCACGTCATAACGGTCTTGCGACAGGTCGATTCGGGAACCGCTGGCCGTCGGATTGCCGTATTGGTGATCCAGCGTGCCGGCCGATGCGCCGATATAGCCGCGGCTCCCGATGAAGGAAGCGCCGAAGCCGAGGCTGTGCTGGCGTGAGAAAGAATTCGGCAGCGTGCCGGAAGACGAAGCCGGATCATTCGGATTGCTCAATCCGGGAATCCGGTAGTCATTGGCATTGCGCACATCGCCATCGACGTGCAATCCGAACGGACCGGACGATCCATCCACCGACAGCGACAGGCTCTTTGCCTTGTCGACGCTGCCATAGCGGACCTCCGCTTCGCCGGTGGGCGCCGGCGCGAGTTCGGTCGGAATACGGTCATTCACCACATTGACCAATCCACCGATCGCGCCCGACCCGTACAGCAACGCCGCCGGCCCGCGCAGAATTTCAATCTGGCGCGCGGTCGAAGGCGAAGCGGCAACCGCATGATCATTTGAAATGGCCGATACATCCGATACCGACATGCCGTTTTGCAGCATTTTGACACGCGCACCCTCCATCCCGCGGATGACCGGGCGCGAGGAGGCGACGCCGAAGCCCGAGGAAGAAACGCCGAGTTCGTGCGACAGCGTCTCGCCTAGCGAACTATCCAGCTTGTTGCGTAATTCATCGCCGGACAAGACCTTGGCCGGCGCCAGGATTTGTGCGCCTTCATCGGCGCTGAAAGGGCTTGAGGTGACCACGACTTCGCCTAGCGTGGGTTCCGCATCTTGTGCCAGGGCGGCGGCGGACATGGCGGAGAGGGCGAAAAGAATGGCGCGAGCCATGATGGTAGGTTGGATGTGCATGAAAATTTCCTGAAAACTGACCGTATTGCAAATACCGCCCTTCATGAGATAGCCATAGCCAGCTGCCCTGCCGCGGACGGCGATGGCCCGGACATGGCGACGCCATGGGCTTCCTTATGACAAAGGGGATACTTGGATCTATTCAAGGACGAGGGCTGACTTCAGCCCCGGTCCGGCAATGGCGGGCACGGGCACGGCTTGCGCCGCGACCGGCGATCAGGACAGAGGTGGCGCGCGCGATGAAAAATAATGGCTGAACGGCGCATCCCATGAAGCAAACGCAAGCCACAGCGCCAGGCAATGCAGGTTGGCCACCACCGGGGTAGAGATGACCGGGCCATGCAGCGCAGCCGGCAAAGTCGCCTCATCGAAGGCTGCGCAGGAATGTCGCAAGTCGCCTGGAAAATCGGCCGTATTTCGAGAAAGGGAAAGCGAAAAGGCCGGCGCGGAAAAACCGGCTTGTTGTTGTCCGCCGGCGTGGACTATGCCATGCAGCAATCCGAGTGCCTGCACCATCACCAATACCATAGCCATCGCGATGGCCAAAGCCATCCGCGGCAGGCAGGCAGGTAGTCGCATGGTTTGCATCGAGATAGTGGACTCCTCGGCCGGCTCTCAATAGTACGCCGGTTGCACGGTCAGGGAAGCAGGGATTCTGTCCGGAGAGCGAGGGCAGTTCCACTGGTCAATTGCAACACGGTTGCATTTTACACAAAAATCAGGCGGGCGGACATTGCTGCCGCACGCCTTGCTGACCTGATTTCCCTGGAACCGAAACCGCTTTAGTCGCCGTAGAGCTTTTGCTTGAGTTCGCGCCGTTGCTGGGCTTCCAATGAAAGCGTCGCAGTCGGACGGGCGAGCAGGCGAGGTATGCCGATCGGTTCGCCGGTTTCTTCACACCAGCCGTATTCGCCGGAATCGATGCTGGCGATCGACTGCTGCACCTTCTTCAGCAGCTTGCGTTCACGGTCCCGCGTCCGCAATTCAAGCGCGTGTTCTTCTTCGATGGTTGCGCGGTCGGCCGGATCCGGCACCAGCACGGTTTCGCGCAGATGCTCAGTGGTCTCGCCGGCATTTTTCAGCAACTCTTTTTCAAGCTGCTGCAAGCGCGCTTTGAAAAAGGCCAGTTGCGCCGCATTCATATACTCCTTTTCGCTCATCTTGAGGATTTGCGCTTCGGAGAGCAGAGCGCCATCGGTGATGACGGTCGGGGTAGGTTTGGTTGTTTTGGTTGCCACTTCGCTTACCTTCGAGACTACGGGTTTTTCAATTTTAACTTCTAATTTGGCAGACAATTTGTTGATGCTCATAAGTACATCGGATCATGCCGCCATGGAATCGATTTCATCGGCGGCGTCCGTCCTGCTGCCCTGTTTTCATGCTTGCCACACCCTGTTTCCGGTCGGCGCCGGTGCGTTTCACCGCTCGTCACGGCCCCTCTGGCAGCCGATTCCTTGCTTAAAACCACCACAGTTTATACCAAACATTGTTCAAGGCCGTGAATAAAAGTGCTTTCGGGCAGATTCTTGCCGATAAATACCATTTTACTGGCCCGAATCTCGCCGTCGGCCCATTTTCCGCCGATATCGGTTCCCATCATCTGGTGGACGCCCTGGAAAATCACCTTGCGGTCGGCTCCCTGCATCAATAACACGCCTTTATAGCGCAGCATGCGCGGGCCGTAAACCTGAACCAAGCCACTCAGAAATTCATCCAGCCTGGCGCTGTCGAACGGCTTTTCGCTGCGAAACACAAACGCTTTTATGTCATCGGTATGCCCATGGCCGCCGGCATGCGCATGCCCCTCGTGATCATGATGCTCATGGCCGCAATCGGCATCGCAATCATGGTGTTCATGCGCATGCCGTGCATCCTGTTCGGCCAGAAAGTCGGGGTCGATCTCCAGCTTTTCATTTAAATTGAAGCCGCGGATATCGAGCACTTCCGTAATCGGCGCCTGCCCGAAGTCTGTCCTGACCACCGGGGCGCGCGGATTGACGCGTTTCAGGCGTGCCGTCAGCCGGCTTATTTCGTCGGCGTCGACCAGGTCCGTTTTCGACAGCAGGATGCGGTCGGCGAATCCAACCTGGCGCTGCGCTTCTTCATGCTGATCCAGCTGCTGCATCGCGTGCCTGGCATCGACTACCGTGATGACGGCGTCGAGCAGGTAATGCAGCGCGACTTCTTCATCCATGAAAAAAGTCTGTGCCACCGGTCCCGGGTTGGCCAGGCCGGTGGTTTCGATAATTACCCGGTCAAACGCAAGTTCGCCCGCGTTGCGCTTGTGCGCCAGCGCGGAAAGCGCCTTGATCAGGTCGCCGCGCACCGTACAGCAAATGCAGCCATTATTCATCTCGACGATTTGCTCGCTGCTGTCCTGCACCAGGATTTCGTTATCGATATTTTCCTGCCCGAATTCGTTTTCGATCACCGCGATCCTGGCCCCGTGCTGTTCGCGCAGAATCCGGTTCAGCAAGGTTGTTTTGCCGGCGCCGAGAAAGCCGGTCAGTATGGTGGTGGGAATTAGTGCCATGGCCGATTGCTCATATGATTGCGATAAAGTCAGTGCGCGCAGTCCGCGCACCATCCTTTGATGGTTAATTCGATGTCATGGCCACTGAAGCCTTTTCCCAGCGTGTCATGCAGCACCGCCTGTAATTGCTGCCGCAGCGTCGGCTCCCGCACCGCACCCGACGCTGCGGCGCCAGTGGGCCATTCCGCCTCGCCGCCCTCAAGGCAATATACCTTGCTGCAGCGCGTGCACTGGAAATGACCATGCCGATGCCGCTGCGCGGCATGCTTCGATTCCACCTGTTCGGTCCCGGCACTATAACGGAAAATCCGGTCGTCGCCGGCGATCTTGTGCACCAGTCCAGCCGCGGTAAGGCAGTCGAGCGCGCGGTACAGCGTGACCCGGTCCATGTCGGCGAAAGTGCCCTGCATGTCCTGATGCGAGTAGGCATGGGGCGCATTGATCAGGGCAGCCAATACCTTTACCCGCGCCGCCGTGATCCGCACCGACACTTCGCGCAAGCGCGTTTCGGCCTGCGCCCGCGTTCCCGCCTGGGTTGGCGCGCTGTCATGTTTTACAATAATCGGGCGTTTCCTGGCTTTACTGATGATCATGGCATCGATTCCATCGTTGTCGCGATTATGCCGCAATTTGCAATTGAGTTGCAAAAAGTGGGCGGCGGATCAAGCGGGTAGACCCGCGTACCGGCAAACGGCGAAATCAGGCACCGCGTTTTTTGGCCCTCGGGTGCGCCGCGTCATAGACTTGCGCGAGGCGCTGGAAATCGAGCGAGGTATAAATCTGGGTCGAGGCAATCGACGCATGTCCCAGCATCTCCTGCACCGCCCGCAAGTCGCCGGATGATTGCAGCACATGCGAGGCGAATGAATGGCGCAGGACGTGCGGATGCACATTGGACGGAATGCCAACCGCTTGCGCATGCGCCTTCAGCCGCATCTGGACCACGCGCGCCGACATGCGGTTGCCGCGCTCGTTGATAAACAACGCGAATCGCGCATCGCCGCCTTGATTGAGTCCGACTGTTGCGCGCGCCGCCAGCCACGTCGCGATCGCCGCCATCGCCGGGCCGCCGACCGGCACGCTGCGTTTCTTATTGCCCTTGCCGGTCACCGTCACTTCGTGTGCGTCGAAATCGATCCAGCCGGCCGACACATAGCCGGATTCTTCCGTGTAGCGGGCGTCGAGTCCGACCAGCTCGGACACCCGCAAGCCGCTCGAATACAAGAGTTCGAACATGGCGCGGTCGCATAGCCGCGCCGGGTCTTGCTCGTTCATGCCGGGGCGCGCCTGCGATACCACATGCACCGCATCATCCGCCGACAGCGCCTTCGGCAAAGGGCGGGCGCGCTTCGGCGCCCTGACGCCCTCGACCGGATTCAATGCGAGCGGCGATTGCTCCGACAGCCAATAAAAAAAACCACGCCATGAGGACAGCTTGCGCGCGATCGATCGGGCGCTTAAGCCACCGCCATGCATTTGCGAGGCAAACTTCCGGACATGAAAATGGGTAATCGAAGCGAGCCCGATCTGCTCGGGCAGGGCTTTGATGAATGCCGACAATTCCGCCAGATCGCGGCGATAACTGTCGACAGTGTGGGGCGACAACTGGCGTTGCGTAACCAGGCTGTCAAGGTACGCGTCGAAACTTGCCTGGCTGTCGCGTTCGGCCACGGTTCAATCGAGCAGGCAGGACAGGGCCGCGCTGCTGGTGCCGGCGATACGGGACAGGAAAACGGTGGCCATTTCCGTGGTAAAGCGCTCCGGGTCAGGCGAGCCGAGCACCAGCAGGCCGAATGCTTCCGGTGCTTCCTCCATGCGCAGCGGCAGAATCGCGATCGACTCGACCGTCGGCGCATCATCGAGCCACGCGGCGGCTTCAAAGTCATTGTTCGGACCGCAGAAAGGCGCAGTCAGACCGTTGGAAAAAATGCGCGCATCGGGAGAGACGTCAGCCGAAAACCAGGTATGGGAAAACGCTTCCGCCACGCCCCAGATACGGAGCGTCGCATGCGGCACACCGAAAATCGTGCGCAAGCCGTCCACTAGCACATGCGGCAGATCGACATCATTGCGCGCCAGCAGAAGTGATCTTGTCCATGCCTGGAACTTGTCGGCCAGCGCGTCGTTTTCCTGGCCAATCCGCATCAGGGCCGCGAGCCGCAGTTCGACTGCCTTGATCTTTTCGCGCATGACATCCATTTGCCGTTCCTGCAGCGAGAGCGTGCGTCCGCCCAGAGGACTGGACAACCTTATTTTTGCGAGGAGCTCCGCGTGCTCTTCAAAGAATTGCGGATTATCTTCCAGATAGTGGGCGACGGTAGTCGAGTCCAGTTGAAGAGTCATGTTCTGCCCGAGTAGAGATCAATAGTGGTAACGGCACCGATGCACGATGATGGTCCCTCTGACCAATCGAACGGCCGAAGGATGCACGCACAATTTTAACCGACATCGAGCCGAGAGCGGGTTGCGGACGCCTGTACGGGCCAATCTCGAGCCTGCGATGCTCAGCGTACGAAAGTACGCTTGCGCTTCTCGGCTCGACCTTGGCTCC
>JAQGMO010000339.1 GCA_028292315.1 Herminiimonas sp.
CGAGCATCGCCGCCACCGAGCTGGGTTCGATCGTCATCAAGGAAGTGCTGGCGCGCGCCAAGCTGTCGAACGACCAGATCGGCGAAGTCATCATGGGCCAGGTGCTGGCGGCTGGCGCGGGCCAGAACCCGGCGCGCCAGGCACTGCTGAAAAGCGGCATCGACAAGTCGGTGCCGGCACTGACCATCAACGCGGTGTGCGGCTCGGGCCTCAAGGCCGTGATGCTGGCGGCGCAATCGGTGGCGTACGGCGACAGTGAAATCGTGATTGCCGGCGGCCAGGAAAACATGAGCCTGGCCCCGCACGTGCTGCCCAACTCGCGCAACGGTCAGCGCATGGGCGACTGGAAACTGGTCGACACCATGATCACCGACGGCCTGTGGGATGTGTACAACCAGTACCACATGGGCGTCACGGCTGAAAATGTCGCGAAGAAGTATGAAATTTCGCGCGCTGAACAGGATGCGTTTGCCGCCGCTTCGCAAAACAAGGCCGAGGCGGCGCAAAAAGCCGGCCGCTTCAAGGACGAGATCCTTCCGCTCGATATTCCACAGAAAAAAGGCTCGGTCGTATTTGACTCCGATGAATATCCGAAACACGGCACGACCGCGGAATCGCTCGCGGCACTGCGACCGGCGTTTTCCAAGGAAGGCACGGTCACAGCCGGCAACGCCTCCGGGATCAACGACGGCGCGGCGGCAGTCGTCATGATGTCTGGAAAAATGGCGAAAGAATTGGGGCTCACGCCGCTCGCCAGGATCAAGGCTTACTCATCCGCCGGCCTCGACCCGAGCATCATGGGCATGGGCCCGGTGCCGGCAGCGCAGCTGTGTCTCAAGAAAGCCGGGTGGAGTCCGCAGGACCTGGACCTGATGGAAATCAATGAAGCATTTGCAGCGCAGGCAATCGCGGTCAACAGGCAGATGGGCTGGGATACCAGCAAGATCAATGTCAATGGCGGCGCTATTGCACTGGGCCATCCGATTGGCGCATCAGGCTGCCGCATTTTGGTATCGCTGTTGCACGAAATGGTAAGGCGTGATGCAAAAAAAGGATTGGCCAGCCTATGCATAGGCGGCGGCATGGGCGTCGCGCTCGCAGTGGAACGTTAGCGCGAAATTCCACGCCCGGACGAACGCCCGGGCGACCGAGAGGTCTTAGTAGCATAGCGGATCGGATCAAATGATTTTTGACCGTCACAGAAAATATCCAAGGAGATGACATGGCTAGGATTGCATTAGTTACAGGCGGCATGGGTGGGTTGGGTGAAGCAGTTTGCATGAAGCTTGCCGCACTCGGCTACCAGGTAGTGACGACGTATTCTCCGGGGAATACCAAATCGCCGGAATGGTTAGCCGAAATGGAAGAACAGGGATACAAGTTTCACGCTTTTCCCTGCGACGTTTCCGATTACGACTCGGCACAGGATTGCATCGCCCGCATTACCAAGGAACTCGGCCCGGTTGACGTGCTCGTCAACAATGCCGGCATCACGCGGGACATGACGTTCAAGAAGATGGACAAGACCAACTGGGATGCCGTCATCAAGACCAACCTCGACTCGGTATTCAATATGACCAAGCCGGTCTGCGACGGCATGACCGAGCGCGGCTGGGGCCGTATCATCAACATCTCATCGGTCAACGGGCAAAAAGGCGCATTCGGCCAGACCAACTATTCCGCTGCCAAGGCCGGCATGCACGGTTTCACCAAGGCCCTGGCGCTGGAAGTGGCGCGCAAGGGCGTGACGGTCAATACGATATCGCCCGGTTACATCGGCACCAAGATGGTGATGGCGATTCCGCAGGAAGTCCTGGATACCAAGATCATTCCGCAAATCCCCATGGCCCGCCTTGGCAAGCCGGAAGAAGTGGCCGGCCTGGTGGCTTATCTGGCGTCGGATGAAGCGGCATTCCTGACCGGCGCGAATATAGCGATCAACGGCGGGCAGCACATGTATTGATGCCTGGCTCGGCCATGCGCAGAGCCGGGCACGGTACGCGGCACGCAGGATGCACCGGCGCAAGGTGCATCCTTTTTCAGGGAATATCCGTTGCTGGCACTCTTCGGGTCGCAGAACCGGTCCAGCAATCAGGTACGCTGGCGCGGTTCGCTGCGCCTGGTCATGCGGCGATCGGTCGGATGAGAAAACGTGCGGAATTCCATATTCGTGATGCCGATCGAACCAGGTGGACCAGTGACGAAATCAAGTCCTTTTTTCACCGGGAACATGAAATTATCGAGTAACAAAACATCGCTGCGGCAGGTCGGGTTGGGACTATAAAGCTGCGGCTTGATTTCCTGCCATACACCTTCGGTAATCCACCCATCCAGATACAGCTGATTCGGATATAGCGAATGGTCCGCATCCAGATAGGCTTTCTGATTTTTTTGCAGTGCGGGATAAGTTGGCGGACTATCGCTGATCGAAAGATTGATCCATCCATCGCCTATTTCGTAACTCGTTTCATTTTGAAACGCGGCATAGGTGAGGTGCAGATGCCATTTGCAACTGAGCTCCAGCCGTTTTTCCAGGGTCCTGTCATCGCCGCGCATCGACTGCCCGTCGCTGACGATTAACTGGGTACTCGTCACTTGCCCGGCAAGCGTCGGCTCCAGCTGGCGGATTCCGTCAAGGTTTTCATGCAGGTTCCAGAACAGCCATTTGGCCCTCTCGACTACCGACATTTCCGCTAATTCGGAAGACGGTCTGGCGCCGTGCGCTTCGAGCGACCGGATCACATCCTTGCGCAGCTTTTCGTTCATGTCGAGGTCAGAACTCGGCCTTTGACTGTATTCGCTTTCCATAACCGCTCCTGAAAAGATGAACCCCTAACATACCCTCTTATACCGCTATTGCGTTCCCCGCGGCACATTGTGATTTGGACCGAAGCGGTGGCGTGGATATCCCGCGACATCGATGATTAAGTCAAACCTTGAGTGCCACAGCTGTCCGTCATGGTAATTCGCCACATGCTCCCTTTTTTTTGTGTTTTCGCACGATCTCTGCATAAATTGACTGCATAATGGACGAACAACCACATTTGGTGCATGCTTAGTTATAGAGCCTGCTTTTAAAGCCTGGTTTTATCGGGACGCCCTTTCCCAGTTGTACTTTCATAGCCGCATTACAACCGGCTATGATGATGGAGATTCCAATACAGGAGGTTAGCAGTTTGGGCACGCAAAGCAAAAGTAATTACACCAATACGGCACAGTTGAAGGAATTGATGACTGCGCCGCCGATGACTGCAGAACAGCATGCAACAATTACGCGCAAGCGAATCAGGGATAGACGCATGCTTGAAGAAGCGAAAGAGCGCAAGATCGACGAAGACCTCTTTCCGGAACCGCTTACCACCGAACCGGATACTTCCCGGCACGATTAGCATCCCCGACAGCGCAATCCATGGATGATGGTTGCCGTGCTTCACCTGTCACTGTCTCCGGCATCAAGGGAATTAACAGATAGACCTGAAATATTGCTCTAGATAACTGCCGTTGTTTACCGTAACAGCTGTGTCTGCGAATATAAGCTATCGGATGGACAAGGAGCCGGTTATGCATGAAGCGCCTGTCGTTTTTGAGGACAACCCGAATT
>JAQGMO010000361.1 GCA_028292315.1 Herminiimonas sp.
CCGAAAGCAGCCATGCCGGTTCTTGGAGAAGCTGGAATGATCCGGCACCTTGTCTTTCAAGCCAAGGCGGCAGAACCACCGATAAGCCAGATTGGTGCCGACTTCTTCACATCCTCAATATCTTTACACCGTAGGCCGGATGTCGCCTTCCTTCAACGGACTTTTTCAAAAGAATAGGCCACGAACAGACATTGCAGTTGCCATCAGAAAGCGGTCATCCAACAGCCCAAGACTCATTCTTTGTCGCCTGTGCTAGGATTATTCTCTAATGGTATGGATGACGACGGCGCTGACCCTGGTCGATCTCATGAAAATTTTCCTGCTGTCCAGATGTATTTCCTCATCATAGGGCAAGGCAATCCGCCGGGCATCAATGCAGTTAAATGTGCCTTTCCCGAGAAACCTATCATGCGCTCCAGCAGCGCCATATATGCCCATCAACTACCTTGTCAGGCTAACCGCCCGAGAAAGAACAGCAACTGCGAATCTGCACCTGGGCGTCTTGCTCTCGTTTGTCGCCGGTGCCCTAAACGCCGGCGGTTTCCTGGCAATCGGTCAGTACACCTCGCACATGACAGGTATCGTCTCGGCAGCGGCGGACAACGTGGTCCTCGGGAATATCGGTCTCGCGGTCGCAGCCGGGTTGTCGCTGTTGTCATTCATGGTAGGGGCGACCACCACTGCATGGCTCGTCAATTACGCCAAGCGACATTCGGCCAGGAATATTTATGCTGCGCCGTTGCGAATAGAAGCTGCGCTCCTCCTTGCTTTCGGCATTGTCGGTGCCACCCTGCGACTTCACGAAATCGTCAGCATCTCATTAATCGCCATCTTGCTCTGCTTCACAATGGGCCTGCAGAACGCGTTGGTCACAAAGATATCGAACGCTGAGATACGCACGACTCACCTCACCGGCCTAATCACCGATATTGGCATCGAGCTTGGGAAATTAATCTACTGGAACCGGAGCCACGACGTTTCGAATCACAGAGTGCTGGCAAATCGAACCCGCTTGCGAGTGCACAGCGCACTGGTGCTATCCTTTTTTATCGGCGGGCTGATGGGCGCTTTCGGCTTCAAACATGCAGGCTTCTCTTTCGCCATCTTGCTGGCCCTGCCACTGGTTGCCATGTCATTGGCGCCCACGCTCCAGTCCGGAAGACGCGGTTGAGTATCGAAGGCCGCTTACCGGATATTTGAACTGTCGCTACCAACCTGGCCTACCGCTGGTTCTGCCGCCTGGGCCTGAAGGATAAGATCCCGGATCATTCGAGCTTCTCGAAGAACCGCCATAGTCGTTTCCGCGACAGTGATGCCTTCCGGGAGTTGTTCGATTCCGTTCTGCGCCGCTGCATCGTGGAAGGTTTGGTCAGGGGAGAAGGCTTTGTCACGGACGCCAGCATCATCAAGGCCGATGCGCAACATCAGCGCGGCAAGCCTGGCAATGACATCATTGACTTGGGCGATCCTAGTCAAGCGAGCCGGCCGGCACGGGAATATCTGCAAGCCCTTGAGTGTCAACGGCAATTGAATACTGGCTATCCCACAGTCCATCATGATCTCCGGAGAAATCCAGTTAGACCATGTCAAGGTCACTTGCCGTTATGCACTACCACACAGAGTGAGGAAGAGCCAATTTACAGTTGCCGATGACATTGGCGGCTATCTCGCACGCTCCCATGATCCACCGCCCGGCAACATGGTCATTTGGCGCGGCCTGGTTAGGCGGACGGACATCGAGTTGGGATTTACAGCCGCTATCGAATTTGTGGGTAATTGAAACCCCAAAGGTACCGTTACAGAAGTTGGCTGTCAATAAACACTAATGGCTCTCAAAAAACAAAAAACCCGCGTCATAGCGGGGTATGAGGCGGGCCTGTCGGACGTTACTGAACTTCTTAAAACGGTATCTTGGAGACGGGAAGTCTAATCTTGCCCGGAGACCCTTATGAATAAAGGTCTATCGAATTTTATTGTATCGACATACCCGCACTGATACCCTCAAAAATTTTTCTTAATTGCTTTCACTCTTGCCTTACATGCGCCCTAGAGTGGACTTGACGCCTTTCCCTAAATTTTATTTTCTATCCAAATTATCTCAACAGGCAAGCTTGCCATCTCGTAGCACAATAGAAATTTTTACGATTCGGTCACTTCTGCCACTTACATCGCCAGTAAGGTCGATGTGACTCAGACGCAGCGCTAAATCAATAAACCGGGTTCCGAAATCGTTGTCGATCTGATAGCAACGGGGACCGTGTTGAGATGTCGGTGTCCTTTACACTGTACTAATTTTCGCATCATAAAAGAAGATAACTGCACCCAACGGCCCAGGTAAGTTCTTGTAAGTAATGATTCTTTTTTTCAACACTAGAAACTGGCCTAGTTATTGCATTAGAACAATTCAGTCCTACTGGGCTGACAAAAATAACATCCGGAGAATCTATGAACAAGAATTTAGCTCAATTTTTTTTTACTGTTGGCGTTCTTGCAGTCAGCAGCCATGTTGGAGCAGCAGAAATAACCGTCCTTCCTTCAGACATAGGTGTCGTAAAAGCTCAAAATCAGTGGTACATCGATAACTTTAGAGATATATCGACTGGCTACACGTCTAAAACAACTGCCGCGGTTACTGAGACTAAGCCGCGCAGTGGTAATGGTTCAGTAGAAATGTCATTGACGGATAGTTCTGGCAAAGCCGACTTTGCTTACAACTGGGGCTTCGTGAACGGACGGACACTAGGCAATCTTACTGCGCTTAGCTATGACTGGTATCGCGACGGAGCTAGCACTGCAGCTGCGCATTTACAACCAGCTTATCGACTTGTTTATGATACTGACGGAAATGCTGCAACAACGACCGACCAGGGCTATCTCATTTGGGAACAGGTTTACAACGGAACTACCCTAAGCAATCAATGGGTAAGCAGCAATATCCTGGATGGTAATTTTTGGCAGCGTCAATTTTCGCCAGGATTTACCGTTGAAAATTTTGGAACTACTCTGGCCGAATGGACAAATGGTCCACGTCCCGGCAACGCTGATCAGTTAAGCGCAAACACGGCAATTCTTGGGATTGAATTCGGTATTGGCTCTGGCTGGAACGGTACCTTTACCGGTTTTGTAGACAACGTCGCTTTCGGATTCCAAGACGAGGATCTCACTCGGTTTAACTTTGAGGTTCGCGCAGGTGCTGACGTACCCGAGCCGGCAAGCGTGGCTTTAGTCGGTCTTGGACTTCTTGGACTTGCTGCTGCCCGAAAGCGCAAGCAATCCTAGACGTTTTGAAGCCCTGCTTCGGCAGGGCTTGTTCTCAATGTGTATATTGTCCATTGCATAAGCCCTACCGAAGTTACTGTGGCTGTACTTCGCTTTCAGCGCTTCATAGCCCACTGGATTGCTCCCGCAGTTCCCAGTTTTGAATAACTTTCGCCTGCCGCTGCCCTAACTTTTACCATTTCATTTGCTGGTTATTTGATTGTTTCCGAAACAGGAAAAAATTCTCTGCGTGGGTGGACTAGCGGTGTCTGCTGCAGGAGTAGCCAGACATTTAACCCGCCCCCTCCACTGCACGCAAGAATGCACTGCATATTGGCGCGCGATGTTACCAACTCGTGATACCCATCACCTGCCACCCTAGGAGCAACACTTGGGCTGCTCCGGCCACCGTGCCGTCCGACAAATGTAATTTCCAAATTCAGCAACCACGCAGTGCCGCCGTTGCTGTTCAAGGAGAAGGGTGGAAGTAGTGCGACTAGGCTAGTACTGTTGATTTATTCAAACGCCATACAACTTGCCAGGTGTGGCTGTCGACGATCTCGTTGAAGGGACAGAGGTGGTTCCCTGCGAAGACTTGAGCATTTTTGATGTGGTCGAACGTACCAGTGACACTTGACGCAGAATCGCTCCGCTCGCCGTAGGTGTATTTAATATCGCCCGGGTTGTAGTATCCTAATGGAAACATTTTAAAGTCAATTTATGGCTGGCTTTCTACTGGAATCAGCACCCAGCGAGTCGCCCAGCGTCCAAGCTCGACTGACCAGCGCGTCACTGCGCCACGCACGATGCGGCCATAGAGCAGCTGCTGCCGTTTAGGGTCGTCGTGGGAAATCAGCGGCGGTGGTAGCGCACGCTAGGCATAGGTTCCGTTGAAATCTGTCATCGAGGCAATTTTGGTCGTCTCGTTGGGCGACATCGAAGGCGGTAACGAACTCTTAATTTGGATCGTTGCAGGGGAAGTGGAGATTAAAAAAGCCCGCACGCGGCGGGCTCTCTTCTAGGCTGCGTGTGTTACTTCTTAGCTGCCTTACGACGCGATGCGGCGAAGCCGAGCAAGCCGAGGCCGAGCAGGGCGGTCGTTGCAGGTTCAGGTACATACGAAATTTTGGTAGTGAAGTACGAATTGTCGTTTGCATTAACGTCGCCTACCCAAATCCATTGGGCACTGCCCGAAATGTTAGGACGAACTCCCCACGGGCCTACACCGTTTGCACCTTCAGCGGTGAGGCTGCCATATGGCGAGCTGAATCCGGAGGCATTACCTGTCCAGTTTTGGGTGTTCGTGTTCAGACTGGTCAGACCATTTGAAAACTTGAAGTCAGTACCAGTCAGAGAAAAAGAACCTAGAAAACCAGCAACTCCGCCTTGATCATACCCGTAGACGTGCAAATAGTAGTCCGTACCTGCCGACAGATTTGCGGTACTAGTAATTGTGGTGTCCCAGTTATTTCCGCTGCTAAATTGTGTACCGGCGGTTAAGTTGCTGGTCGAGATATAAGCGTTAAATCCATTGTCCACACTGATGTTGCTGGTTAAGACTGCGGCATATGAAGCAGTAGCGGACAGTGCTGCGACGACTGCAAAAGAGGCTGACCGTAAAAACTTGTTCATTTTTATTCCCTGTTAATTTTTGGATTTGCTATGCATCAAGCAATGCAATAACAGTGCCAGACAGTAATAATTGATATATATCAATTACTTACGGCTTGCGCACGCGTGAAATGGATTTCTTTGTGTAAATATTTCCGACATGCATAAATGCAGTAGACGGGCCAACAGTTCACTTCGTAGTCGAACCCACCATTTCCGCGTGCCGAGTGAACTCTATGGCAGCTGGGTCAGTTGCGGTCCGCTGAATGCAGCCGAAGAGAACAGCATTCACCTGGTGCAGCGCTTGGACCTCTTCAGCGGTGATGCGGGTCTCAGCAATCTCCACCAGATCAAGCCCGGACTACGGGTCGATAATGGAGAAGATGCCAGCGAGGTCGCCCCTGCCATCCTCAGTGGCAAAATATTCCCCGGTAGCGTGCTTGATAACGGAAATGCGTGCATGGCGCGAAAGCTCCGCCTGCGACTTATCATGTGGCGTGAAATCTGCTGTCCAAGTACGTGCGGGCATCGCATTGATCCTCTAATAGTTTGTTTTGCTGGACTTCGTTTTCTTTTGCGTGCGAACGTGCGTCTGGTGCGCTGGCCCGCCCGTCGTTGACCTGTTGTGGCCCGTGGCTGATATTCGCCTGCTTCACGAACGATACCTGTCGAGGATATTTCAGGTCGACCACCGCCTGGATCGTCGCCCGACTCTGTGCTTGCGCCTTCAATGCCAAGCCTAGGAACGCCTCCAGGTGACGCTGCGACTGCTCGGACTGTCACGCCTAGCCAAACTCGTGAAAAGCGACTGTAGCGCCGTTGCCTGGCCTACCAGCATGGCTTCTAGGCTAGACAGGTCACCGTTCTTCACGGTCTTGAAAGAATCGCGCAGGCCGTCGATCAGTACATTGATATCCGGCTCCTTGCCGAACATGGCGTCGGTATAGGACTGGATTACCGCCGCCGCATTAACTGACGGCTGGAGTGCCATTTGCGCACCTCGTGCTTCCGGGGACTCGACAACTTCCGCTGGAACCTTGCCTTTCGATTTTTTGATCATTCTGTTACCTCTTATCTGCGATGAACTCTTGTGCGATCTTGCCTGGCTGCTTGCTGCTGATGCCTCCGCAGATTCCGGTATAGAGATGGTAAATCTATAGAGGTGTACAGCAGGCGTACCATACGGGACCCGAAAACAATCGCTATAGGTACACGTGGCGTACCTAAATCAGTGATTTTTGATGGCTTAGGTACGCGTGGCGTACTGGACGCTTCGTTTTTTCGAGTGGCTTGATTGGATCTTGCCAATAGTTCAGTGGTCGGATCGTCGGCTGCATATCCAGCTTGCCGCCGCACTCATCGATTGCCAGCCATCCCAACGCGTACAAGCTGCACTGATGAAGCGAACCCTGCCGCGTCTGTACAACAAGTCCGGACTCCCGAAGCTCTTTCAGCGCGTTGTGCAGCGTGGCCTTGGAACGCCAGCCACGTGCGCGGAGTACCTTCTCGAAGGCAGTACTTGCATCGCCATTGCGTCCCAGCTGCCACTGGCTTGCTATGTCCAGTAGCAACTTGGCTGCGTAAGGCGACAATCCTGCAAGTTCCTGGCTTCGAAGAACGTCTACTCGAAAAGGCAAGAACGCACCGCCGCCTCTTGCCTCCTTTGCTGATTTTAAGGCTCGATCCTTTGCGCCACTCATGCCTTAGCTCTCAGCGATACGCCGCAGGAGGCTATATAGGCCCGAAAGCTCACACAAACTCATTGCGGCAATATCGTAAGCACCTCATTAGCACCGTCATTGACTTTTCAGGCTTGATCAGACCGGCGATTTTATGCTGACTTTAACGCCATGCGATCGACGACATTCCACGGCAGCAGGTCGGCGACCCGATTGACTGGGTAGTCGGCGATATGGGTGAACACATACCGCAGGTACGCTTCGGGGTCAATGCCGTTCAGGCGAGCCGTACCGATCAGCCCATACATGGCAGCGGCGCGTTCGCCGCCGCTGTCGGCGCCGAGAAACAGGAAGTTCTTCCGGCCCAGGCAAACGCCGCGTAGCGCATTCTCGGCAATGTTATTGTCGATCTCGGCCACCCCATCAGTGCAATAATAGATCAACGCCTGCCACTGGTTAAGCATGTAGTTGATGGCCTTGGTCGTATCCGATTGTGTCGACAGTGTCAGCAGACGTTGCCGCAACCAGATTTCCAATTCGTCCAGCAGAGGACCGGCTTGCCGCTGCCGGATGCGCTTGCGATCATCTGCCGGTTGTCCGCGAATTTGCGCTTCGATCGCATACAGCTCGCCGATCCGGCGCAGTGCCTCGGTTGTCGTCGGCGTGACTTTGCGCACATGCAGGTCATGGATCTTACGTCGGGCGTGCGCCATGCATGCTGCTTCCCTGACGCGGCCGTCAGTAAAGATTTTATCGTAGCCCGCGAATGCGTCCGCCTGAAGCACGCCGCTGAAATCGGCAAGATGAGCCTGTGGATGCTGACCTTGGCGGTTCGGGGAATAAGCGAACCACACCGCCGGCGGCGCGACCGATCCGCAATTGCGATCGTCGCGGACATACACCCATAATCGACCTGTCTTCGTCTGGCCATTTCCCGGAGACAGGACCGGCATCGGCGTGTCATCCGAATGGATTTTGCCAGGCGCGAGCACGTAGCGACGCAGTGCCTCTACCAGCGACTGGATCAGCACACCACACGCGCCCATCCAGCGGCCCGTGGTGGAGGGGTCCAATTCGACGCCGCGCCGGGCATGAATGACTGCCTGGCGATACAGCGGTTGATGATCGGCGAATTTGCTGATGGCGATATTGGCCAGCAGGCCCGGACCGGCGAAGCTGCGTTGTATTGGGCGACTCGGGGCCGGCGCCTGGACGATGCCGTCGCAGCAGGCACAGGCCTTCTTGCGCCGTACATGACGAATCACCTTGAAGGCGGCCTCGATCATTTCCAGCTGTTCGGAGACGTCCTCGCCCAGCGGCTTGAGATTGCCGCCGCATTGCGGACACGCTTGTTCTTCCGGTTCAATGATGTGATCTTCGCGCGGCAGATGGTCGGGCAGCCGTTGGTGGGTCGATTTCTGGCGCGGCACCACCGCCGCCGGCGATTTCTGTTCGGCCGCGCCTTCCTCGGCGATCAAGTCTTCCAGGCGCGTTTCGAGCTGTTCGATCTTGCGGTCGATCTTCTCCGACTTGCGGCCGAACTGCATGCGTTTGAACTTCGCAATCTGCAACTTTAACTGTTCAATTTCGAGCGTGCGCACGCTCAGGGCCAGCTCGAGTGTGGAAACGGTATCGCGCAGAGATTGCAGTTCGCCATCACGCTGCAAGAGCAGCGCTTTGAGCGCATCGACATCGTCTGGGAGAGGGGCAGCAGGCATGCATGGAGTTTACGCATGTCGCCCCAGGTTTACAAGAGGGAAAGGGGAGCCCAGGTGCGGTCCGGCTGCTTCCAGTTGATGCCTTCCAGAAGCATCGAGAGCTGCGCCTCGGTCAGATGCACCTTGCCGCTGCTGGCCTGCGGCCAGACGAAGCGACCGCGCTCTAGTCGTTTGGCGAGCAGACACACGCCGTCGCTGGTGGCCCACAGCACCTTGACGACATTGCCGCGCCGGCCGCGAAACACAAAGACATGGCCTGACAAGGGTTCCAGTTCCAGGGTGAATTGCACCTTGGCGGCCAGGCCATTCATGCCGCAGCGCATATCGGTCACGCCCGCCGCCAGCCAGATGCGCGTACCCGCCGGCAGCCCCATCATGAACGCAGCATCCGCACCACCGCCTGCAGCAGCGCCCGATCGACATCGCTGCCGAACCGAACCGTCGCCTCGGCAATGCAAATTTCGATCACGCCCTGCCTTGCCACGCCAGTACCACCAGCGCTGGCCACAGGATCGACCTCGCGCTTTGCCATCACCGGCCTGTGCGAATCCGATGCTGCCACGATCGTGACAGGTAACATGGCCTGCGGCTGCGGTCGGCACAACGAGCCGGCGACCAATTGACGTCGCCACTTGAACAACATGTTGACGTTGACGTCATTGGCCTGGGCCAGCTGCGAAACCGAGACGCCCGGTTCACAGGCTTGCAGCGCCAATGCCTTCCTGAACGCCGGAGAAAAATTCGGCCGCCGCTTCTTGCGGCCAGGTGATACCAATGACTCCATCGTAACTCCCGTTAGTTATTTGACGGGAGCTACTGTGGATTCTTTGAGTACGCACGTCCAGACGGTGTAAATGAGGTGCTTACCACGCACGAAGAACATCACACCGACAAACGAACTATTAACGGAGGCACCTTATGCGGCAATGGACACCAGAGGAACGCGAGCGCCAGTCGGTACTCATCCGTCAATGGAAACCGTGGGAGCGCTCAACAGGTCCAATTACTGATGCCGGTAAGGCATCGTCAGCATCGAA
>JAQGMO010000382.1 GCA_028292315.1 Herminiimonas sp.
CACGGTTGTTGAACAGGATCTGGCCGGCGGTGGGCACCAGGAACTTGGTGAGCAAATTGAAGCAGGTGGTCTTGCCGGCGCCATTGGGGCCGATCAATGCATGGATATGCCCGCGCTGCACCTGCAGGTTAACGTCGTTGACGGCTGTAAAACCCTTGAATTCCTTGGTCAGGTGCCTGGTCTCTAATATGACATCCGCCATCTTGTCTCCCGCTCCCGGTTGCTTAGAACCTGGCATGTAATATCTTGCACATTTTTTGGCTGGTTGGCGCCGATGCACTGCGGCGCTGCTTGTTTCGCGGGCAGATGGCATGCCGCCTGAATTCGCCGCTTCACCTAGCAGTGTTCGCACTGCTATTTCCTGCCAAGCCCTTATTCTTTAGGCATCATTATGTTTTCCGAATGGTACACAGCATGTCTCACCCATGGCAATACGGTATAACTACCGTATTTCAGCGGTTTGGCCTGCATCAATCCGATTCTTCATCATACCCCCCGATTGCGTGGCATTCCAGCAAAAACCATGAAGCACCAAGGGCGGCATCATGCGGAACGGATCATGTGCGCCGCTCTTTCGGCGATCATGATGACAGGCGAGTTCGGATTGCCCGAAGTGATGGTCGGCATCACCGATGCATCGACTACGCGCAGCCGGGCTACCTGCTTTACGCGCAACTGATTATCGAGGACTGCCAGGGGGTCTTCTGCGCGCCCCATGCTGCAGGTGCCGACCGGATGGAAGATAGTCGTGCTGATATCGCCGGCAGCGCGCGCCAGTTCTTCTTCGGTTCGATACGCTATTCCCGGCTTGAACTCTTCCGGCATGTATTTTTTCAGCGCGGGCGCGCTGACGATCCTGCGTGTCAGCGTCAGGGATGCCGCGGCGATCTTGCGATCTTCGGGCGTGCTTAAATAATTCGCAGTGATTTTTGGCGCCGCCATCGCGTCACCTGAAGCGATCCGCACATGGCCGCGCGCAGTAGGCCGCAAATTGCAGACACTCGCCGTAAACGCCGGAAACGCATGCAAGGGTTCGCCAAATCGTTCGAGCGATAAAGGCTGTACATGATATTGAAGATTCGGTCGCGCCTGCGACAGGTCCGACCTGGTGAATGCGCCGAGTTGAGACGGCGCCATCGACA
The DNA here is from genome assembly GCA_028292315.1 of Herminiimonas sp. Taxonomy (GTDB): domain Bacteria; phylum Pseudomonadota; class Gammaproteobacteria; order Burkholderiales; family Burkholderiaceae_D; genus JAQGMO01. Next base: position 1,143 of record JAQGMO010000382.1, read on the forward strand.
TCGGGCCGCTCCGGTTTAGAGCATATTCCATTCCGATCATCATCTTTCCAAACCAGTTGCCGGCCATGGTATTCAGGGTCCTGGCCCCCTTGATCTTGAAAGCCATGCGGATCTGCAAATGGTCTTGCAGATTTTCACCAACGCCGGGGTGGTCGACCTGCACCGGAATGCCATGCTGTTGCAGCAGCGAGGCCGGCCCGATACCGGATAATTGCAGGATTTGCGGCGATCCGATCGCGCCGGCCGCGAGTATCGTTTCGCGCGATGCTTCGGCAAACCATTCCTGGCCGCCGCCGATGAATTCAACGCCGGTACAAGCCTTGCCGGTATCGGTCGACTCGATTTTCAGGCGCCTCACATGGCAGCCGGTCATGATGTCGAGATTGCCGCGCCTCGCGATGCTCTTCAAGAACGCTTTCGCGGTATTCCAGCGTATGCCTTTTTTCTGATTGACGTCGAAGTAGCCGCAACCTTCATTGTCACCGCGATTGAAATCGTCAGTCTTTGGAATACCGGTCTGCTGCGCCGCTTCGCGGAACGCTTCGAGAATATCCCACTTAAGCCGCTGCTTCTCGACGCGCCATTCGCCACCGGCGCCATGGAATTCATCCGGACCGTTATAGTGGTCCTCGGTTTTCTTAAATAGCGGCAGCACCGCGTCCCAGCGCCAACCGGAATCACCAGTCAATTCCGCCCATTGATCATAGTCCTGACTCTGGCCGCGCATGTAAATCATGCCGTTGATCGATGAGGAACCACCGAGGACTTTACCGCGCGGATAAATCAGGCTACGACCGTTCAGGCCGGCGTCCGCCTCCGTCCGGTACAGCCAGTCGGTACGGGGATTGTCAATGCAATAAAGATAGCCGACCGGGATATGGATCCAGACATAATCATCCTTGGCGCCTGCTTCGATCAGCAATACCGAGACATCGCGATCCTGCGTCAGGCGGTTGGCCAGCACGCAACCGGCCGTTCCCGCGCCGATGATAATGTAATCGTACTTCCCTGCTGATTCCAATGCTGTCTCCCGGCCCCGGCCCCGCCCAATTACCGGCCTGTTATTTTTTAATTCACTGAACGACTGTTACAGGCTGAACATCACTTTGCAACCGGCATTGTAAACTCGGCGCCTTTGACGATCGTTTCCGGCCAGCGCTGCATGATCGACTTGTAACGCGTATAAAACCGTATCCCTTCCGCGCCGTAGATATGCGTATCGCCGAATAATGAACGTTTCCAGCCGCCGAAGGAATGCCATGCCATGGGCACCGGAATCGGCACATTGACGCCGACCATGCCGACTTCAATATGGCGGGAAAATTCGCGCGCCGTGTTGCCATCCGAGGTGAACAGCGACACGCCGTTGCCGAACTCATGCGCATTGATAAGCTTGATGGCGGCAGCCACATCCGGCACGCGCACAATGCATAGCACCGGTCCGAATATTTCTTCCTGGTAGATCTTCATGTCCGGCGTCACATGATCGAACAGCGTGCCGCCGAGATAAAAGCCACCCTCATGGCCGGCCACCCGGAGTCCGCGTCCATCGACCAGCAGCCGCGCGCCCGCGCGTGCGCCGTCCTCGATATAGCTTTCGACTTTTGCCTTGTGGGCTGCCGTGACCAGCGGCCCCATTTCAGAATCGTCTTGCATGCCGTTGCCGATCTTCAGCGCCCGAACGCGCGGCACCAGCGCCTCGACCAGCTCGTCTGCCACACTCCCGACCGCGACCGCAACCGAGATCGCCATGCAGCGCTCGCCGGCCGAACCATATGCGGCGCCGATCAATGCATCGACCGCCTGTTCGAGATTCGCGTCCGGCATGACCACCAGGTGATTTTTTGCCCCGCCCAAAGCCTGGACCCGCAGTGGATAAGGCCCCTTGCGCCTGGCCCCTTCGGTATAAATATATTCGGCAATCGGGGTGGACCCGACAAAGGAAACGGCTTTTACATCGGGATGATGCAACAGCGCATCCACGGCAACCTTGTCGCCCTGGACTACGTTGAATACGCCAGCCGGCAAACCGGCCTGTTGCAGCAATTCCGCAATCATCAACGATGGCGAAGGATCGCGCTCGGAGGGTTTCAGGATGAAGGTATTACCGGTCGCGATCGCCATCGGCGCCATCCAGAGCGGCACCATGACGGGAAAATTAAATGGCGTAATGCCGGCCGTTACGCCAAGCGGCTGCCGCAATTGCCAGTTATCGATTCCCCCGCCGATATTGTCGGTGAACTCAGTCTTCAGCAAGTGGGGAATGCCGCAGGCGAATTCGACAATTTCCAGGCCGCGCGTGACTTCGCCTTTCGCATCCGAAAAAACTTTGCCGTGTTCGCGTGTGATTGCGGCCGCCAGCTCAGCGTGATTTTTTTCAATTAACTCCTTGAACCTGGAAAGAATACGCGCCCGTTTCAACGGCGCCGTTTCGCCCCATGCCGGCGCGGCCGCGGAAGCAGCCGCTACCGCCTGGTCGACCTGCGCCGCGTCCGCCAGCGCAACTTGGGCCGACACCGCGCCGGTAGCCGGATTAAACACATCCTGACACCGTCCGCTGGCCGAAGCAACCGTACTGCCATTGATGTAATGCCCTATGCGTTGTGGAGAAAGCGTATTCATAAAGGTCCCTTTGCGAATCAATGTTGGCAAGCTTAGCCGAAATTTAGCTGTGTGCGGTGACTGGATTTCAACCGTGCGGATCGACCGCTTGTGGATAAGCCTATGGATATCAATGCGATCTGATGTGGATAACTCCAGCGGGCGGTGAATCGATTTTTTTATACAGAATCTGTTATGCGCAGATACAAGTCTTATCCCGGACTTGTGTCATTCCCAAGTGTTTGATTCTGCAACGCTAGTTGGCCTTATCCACAGAAAAACTGCGCTGTTAACCACTACTACTAGCTATATATATAAACCTTTAATTAAAAACCAGATGCTTCTTACCCACGGCGCCCTCGGTACGGCATTAAAAAAAAATGAGAAAAAATCGGAATACGACTTCGGATTGATGAATGCGTATAAAAAATTAATCTTTTGCCCAGTCAATCCGGATCGATGGCAAACAGCGTTACTGAAAAACGGTTTTGCAAAAAAAGGTTTGTAAAAAAAATGACACGTAAAGTTTTTCTAAAAAACCTACTTTAGGTTTAGAGACTTTTTTTTCCAGCGCCGCGTTTTGGATTTCACGGAAATCAATTTCTGGAAATGTTTGAGGCGTTTGTTTTTTGCACGGCAGCCCGCGATTTTCAACAATGATTTTTTAAAGAGAGGACCGCGAACCGGCTGGTAAGGAGCTTCTGGTTCTTTAATTAGATGTCTATATATATAGCTAGTAATAGTGGTTAACAGCGCAGCATTTCTGTGGATAAGGCCAACTAGCGTTGCAGAATCAAATACTTGGGAATGACACAAGTCCGGGATAAGACTTGTATCTGCGCATAACAGATTCTGTATAAAAAAACCGATTCACTACTAACGAGAGTTATTCACAATGGTTCGCATTGATATCCATAGGCTTATCCACAGCTGCCTAATTGTTATGCAACTTGCTATTAAAATTGGAAAAATACGTAAAATCCTTATCAACGACATAACTTTCTTATTTCATTCCGCGTGCATAAAGTTCTATATCAGCGGTTGTCGTGATCAAATTTTTGCGCAACCAGTTATGGGTAGGCCGTCGTCCATCGCGTTCATGCCAAAGCATGTCGATATGTACGTCAGGCATTGCGAAAGGCAGTTCACTGGCGATCAGCGAATCGCTCATGCCGGTCGCGGCGATCATATGGCGCGGCAACACGGTCAGCAAGTTGGAATTGGCAACTACCCGTCCGCCGGTAAAGAAATGGTTCACCGTCAAGAGGATCCTGCGTTCGCGATTGAGATGTGTCAGCGCCTCGTCCACCAGGCCGCGCGCGCGTCCGGAAAAGCTCACTAGTAAATGATTGGCGGCGCAATACGCATCCAATGTCAATTCGACATTTGCCAGCGGGTGATCCCTGCGCATTACGCAGACATATTTTCCCGAATAGAGCTGCTCATGCCGGATCGGCGTTTCGGGTCCGGTAGAGAGCTGGGCAACCACACCCGGGAAAAAACCGATTGCCAGGTCAATATCCCCGTGCAGCAGCATTGGCCGCGGATCGCGCGTGATCAAAGGCATCATCCTCACATTCAGGCCGGGGGCCTCATTTTCGATTGTGCGCACCAGTGCCGGAAGCCATAAAGCGGCTGTCGTGTCCGCCATCGCCAAGCGAAAAGTCGCCTGTGCCTTCGACACATCGAAGCTGGATGGCGTCACCGCTTGCTCGATTTCCGATAGAGCACGGCGTACCGCCGGCCATAGCGCTTCGGCCCGCGCGGTCGGTTTGACGCCGTGCGCGGTACGCAGCAGCAAGTCGTCTCCCAGGGCGGCGCGCAAGCGCTTGAGTGCGTTGGATACGGCAGGCTGCGTCATTGCAAGACGGCCAGCCGCGCGTGTCAGGTTTTGCTCACTCATGACCACGTCAAAGACGCGCAACAGGTTGAGGTCCAAAGTGAGAAAACTCATGGCCGCATATTTCCATGAAGCGACCGGTTTCAGGCCGGCCTTCGCACGGCACGATATTCATCCGCGATATAGCACATATGAAAAATCGAAATTGGATTTATATCTCAGAATTGCTATGCTGCACTACAACAAGTATGTTTCAATGAGGGAGTAAACCATGTCGATGTTAGCCATTGCATTTCCAGCGGAAGCCGCAATCTCCGTTGCGCAAGCATTTTGGGGCGCGCTTCGTCCGATGTTGGGGATCGGCATTTTTGCCACGGCTTTAGTGCTGTTCAGACCACTCATTATCGGCCTTTTACGTGCCGCATTGCTGGTTCTATCGCCACGAAAAAGCCTCAACGAGCGTAGGGCAAGCAACGCTGCCCATGGGGCGCGGAAGCTGAACCGCCTGGCGCGGGAAATGGAAGCGACGCAACCGAACCTTGCTGCTGAATTAAGATGGATCGCTGCGCGTGGCGAATGAAACTAATGGTTAATAAAAGAGATTAAGGCACTAATAAATATTTTGAATTTTGGGGGGGCTGGTATTCTTTGATCTGCGTCAGATGTTTTTCACGGATGTCTCCTCCTCCCACTCGGGTAGGTTAAGCCCCGCTGGCTTCGGCTAGCAGGGCTTTTTTTTATGCTTTTTGCTTCTTACTAGGTAGCTTTCTCTGCCTGTTTCTTTTTCCTCAACTGGCTGAAATTAAGTGCGGCAATTAATACGCCGATTGCGCCGACCGCGATCACGATCCTGGTACCAAAATGCCCGACCACCATCCCTGCCAGGCTCACTCCCAGCGACTGGCCCATGTAAAAGCAGCAGGCGAATGCCGATACCGCGGCACCGCGCCTCTCCGGCGCCATCTGGGTCGCATTGATCTGCAAGGTATTGTGCAGCATGTAAAACCCCAGCCCCGTCAGGAAACAACCCGGGATAGCCCACCACCATGTAGGAGCAACCGCCATCAGAAACAGCGGCACCGAGGCGAATATCCCGCCCCAGCGTGTCAGCCCCACCTCCCCCAGCCGCTTGACCATGGTTCCCGACGTGGAGGCGAACAGCAGGCCGCCGAATCCGTACAGCATCACCAGCGAACCGGCGATCGACAGCGATATGCCATACAGGGCATGCAACTGCGAGGCGATAAAAGCGAATGCGCCATACAAAAACAGGCCTTCCAGAAAAACGGTCAGCAGGACCACCCGGGCCCAGGGTTTGCCGAGCACCTGGCGGAATTCCGACGCCATGCGCTTTAGCACTGCGCCTTCGCCGCGGTGCGCAATACGGGCATGCGGCGGCATGCGCCGATTCAGCGAGAACAGCTTGGCGCTGATCAGAACGAACAGCAACGCGGTGCCGAAGAATGGGACGCGCCAGCTGAAATAATCGGCCGCGAGCCCGCCCACCATTATTCCTGAGGACAAGCCGAGAATTTGCCCGATGAGAAAGCGGGCCAGGACCGGCTGCCGCTGTTCGTACGGGACCACGTCGCCGATCCATGCCATCGACAGGGGAATAATGGCACCCGCGGTGGCGCCGGCCAGCAGCCGGGCGATCAGCAGGAGGGAAAAATCGGGTGCCAGGCCGCATAGGGATGCTGTGATTGCGCAGGCGGCGCAGGCCCAGGCAATAACCAGGTATTTGCCGAAGCGGTCACCCAGCGGCCCGAAGAACAGCTGGGAAAGTCCGTACGCGATTGCAAAAGACGTAATCGCGTACGAAGCATCGCCCAAGGTCAGGTCGAATTCACTTGCAAAACGCGGCAGCAATGCGTCGGTCACCCGCAGTGACAGGGCGCTTGCAAAAGCGGCCAATGACAGGAACAGGATAGCGGCGCGCGGGATCAGGGAGTCGGAATGGTCGGTGCGATGGGCAGACGTCATGAAGTTGCAGTCGGTTTGGATCGGTATGAGCGGGTCTGCCGCTTATTAATAAAGAGTGGTCATTACTCGCTTTTCGAAGGTCGCGTCATAGGTCGGTCCATCGATCGCCGATTTGCTGAGGTCGGCCAGTATCGTGCCTATGCTCGGCAAGGTCTCGCGCGCGATCTTGCGCGCCGGATCCCATAAACCCGAACGCAGGATAGCCCGTGAACATTGGAAGTAAACGGCTTCGACATGAACGACAACCACCGAGCGCGGCAACTGGCCGTCAATCCCGAATCGTTCGAGCAAGGCCGGCTCGATGCTGATCTTCGCTCGTCCGTTCACACGGAGGGTTTCACCGACGCCAGGAATCAGGAACAGCAACGCAACCTTCGGATCGGCGACGATATTGCGCAGACTATCCAGCCGGTTATTGCCGCGGCGGTCGGGGATCAGCAAGGTCCTGTCGTCCTCCACCGCGACAAAGCCGGCGGGATCGCCGCGCGGAGACGCATCGAGGCCGCCCGGCCCGCTGGTCGCAAGCACAGCAAAGGGCGCCGCGTTGATGAAAGCGCGGTAATGAGGATGAAGGTAATCGATTTCTTTCGCCAGCGACGCGAGCATAGGCTGATCATAATGCGACTCCAGCGTCGCAAGGTCGGTAATAAAATGCTGTGTCATTTTCCAGTCCGTGGGAATTTTTGGAACAACCTGGCTGAGAACGGCTTACTTCGGCAACAGTCTACTCCAACAATCCCATTCGCACCTCGCGGCCCGGCAGCGACATGGTTTGGGTAACGATTGCGACAGTCCAATTTCGCAATGCTCGCTCGCAGTTCGTCACGGAGCGACCGGCAGAACCCGTAAATTAGGGCGTGACGGACTACTTCGGTTTTGCCGCAGGTGCGGCATCGTTTTGGCGCGGGGGTTCCGCAGCGGTGTCGAGCATTGATGAACATGCCGCGCTGAGCCTTTGCTCGAACAATGGGCTGAACAGCGTCCCGTGCGGCGACCTGGTCAATTTTGCCGACATCGGCAACAGGTAATCCCCGGGCGGACTGTCGAGCCGCTGCCACCGCAATACGCCGTTCGACAATGAAAGCTCGCCTTTCAGGCGGACCGGGGGCGCGGCCCGGCTGCTCTCGACCGCCACAGTGGCAGTCCCATTCGCAATGACGCCTGATAGCGACGGAACGCCGCCCTCATCCATCTGGCTTGCGCCGACCGTAGCAAACACATGGGACCCGCATAATTTGCCTTGCTTTTGAAATAGGGCGAGCACGAAGCTGCTGCATTTATCGGGCCCCGCCTGCACGCCCGCCGGGCACAGCAGGCCGGTCCAGGAACCGCTGAACTCGCTGTCGTTGGCGGCTGCCGGCGCAGCATTGCTAGCCATGAGCATAGCCAACAGGATTGGAACACGTTTTAGATATGGCATTGCGAAAACTCCGTTACAACATGCGGATCGGATGGCTGCGTATCACCAGTTCCTGCTGCAGGAAGCGGCCTTCGAGCGTGCTCCGGTATGCGTGCCACCAGGCGGGGTCGATGTCGTCGCACATGACTTCATAAATGATCAGGTCGTCGTGCACGGTTTTGCCGTTATCTTCCTGCCATAGCCCGCTGGCCGGCGCCTGGGTATAGGCAGTCAGGCCGCCAAACTGACTGACGAGTTCGTCACGCACCTGTTTGTAAAGCGCTTTAGGCAATCGTATTCCGTTATTGTCGTACAGTGGCAGCAGCAGCTGGATCAGATGCATCTGCGTTTTCCCTGGGGCGGGTCCGATTTCGGCGATAAGGCAATGATCGACTGTTAAGCCGTTTTAGTAATTGATATTTTGCAACCTGCGTGTGCATTCAGCGCCAGCGCGGAGCGGACTACAGTTTCCTTCGACTTTCAAACCGTCTTTCCTTACCGGTCAGCGGATCCTGAAAGGATATCGATCGTGACAATAATCCAAGCGGACGGGACAGGTCGGTCCCGGTGCCTGGCAGCAGCACCGGGTACATCGTGTCATTGACGATCGGAATGCCGAGCGACGCCAAGTGTAAGCGCAACTGGTGCTTTCTACCGGTCAGCGGCTCTAACCGGTAAAGCATGGCCTCTCCCCTGTCTTCCAGCACGTCGATCCGGGTTTCCGAATTTGGCATGCCGGCCGCTTCTTCCATCCTGAAGAATGGCTCGCCCGCCACCATACGGCTGCGGTAGGTGAAAGGAAAATCGGCATTAACCAGGCGGCCGGCCAGCGCCTCATACACCTTGTTCATGCTCCGCTTCTGGAACATCGACTGATAAGTGCCGCGGGTCGCGGGATTATGTGAAAACAGCATCACGCCGGCGGTTTCGCGATCCAGCCGGTGGATCGGCGTCAGGTGTGCCAGCCCGGTTTTTTTCTTCAGGCGGACCAGCAGCGTTTCATGCAAATAGCGGCCGGTGGGAATCACCGGCAGGAAATGCGGCTTGTCGACTACCAGCAAATGTTCGTCATGGTGCAGTATCGTTTCTTCAAACGGGATTGGTGTTTCGCCTTCCAGCTCGCGGTAATAAAAAATCCGGGCGCCGATCCGGTACCGGGTATCAGGTGTGCAGACATGGAAAACGTCATCTATCACTTCGCCGCGGTTCATGCGCGAGACCCAGGTCGCCATTCCGACATCCGGAAAGCGTTCCACCAGGAAAACCAGCAGGTTTTTCCAGGGGCCGTCCGGAAGCCACAAGTAGCTTGGCGCGACCCCGTCTCGTATCGGAAGTGGGGCGGGAAGCGCGGGCAGTGGTGCCTTCAAGTAAATCCCGTTGTTTTTTTATGGTCAGAGAATACGATCATACTCGTTCCGCGCAAAATTCATGATTTTGGCCAATGCACCGCTATATAATTTTCCACATGCCAAAAGTCGTCTTTACGCAGCAACTGCGGCGGTTTACCGAAACGCCTGAAATCGACACCGGGGCCGGCCTGCTGCGCGACGCGCTGGAAGCCGCGTTTACCGCCAATCCCCGGCTGCGCGGCTACATCCTGGATGACCAGGGCCACTTGCGCGAAAACGTCGTCATCTTCATTGATGGGCAGAGGGTGCGCGACCGCGTCGGGCTCAACGACGCCCTTGGGATCAACAGCAGCATTCATGTACTGCAAGCTCTGTCGGGAGGTTGACATGCAAGACCGCGCTCTGGTGGCAACCCGCAAGGGGCTGTTCGAATTGCGCCGCGGCGAATGCGGCTGGGATATCGGTCAGCCGGCCTTTCTCGGCGATCCGGTCACGATGATGCTGGTCGACCCGCGCGACGGCACTACTTACGCGGCGCTCAATCTCGGCCATTTCGGGGTCAAGCTGCATCGCCGCGATAAGGATGCCGAAGCATGGATCGAGATTGCCGTGCCGGTGTATCCGCTGCAGCCCGAGGATCGCAAGGATGACGTCGCCTGGAAGCTGGCGCTGATCTGGTCGCTGGCCGCCGGCGGCGCCGATCAGCCGGGTGTCCTGTGGGCCGGCACGCTGCCGGGTGGCCTGTTCCGCTCGAACGATCGTGGCGAGTCATGGGAACTGAACCGCTCGTTATGGGATGCGCCCGAACGCCGCGAATGGCTTGGCGGCGGTTATGACGTGCCGGGCATCCATTCGATTTGCGTCGACCCGCGCGACAGCATGCGCGTACTGGTGGGCGTTTCATGTGGCGGCGCCTGGCTGACCCGCGATGGCGGCGCCAGCTGGTCGGTCAGGGCAGCGGGCATGCGTGCCGATTACATGCCGCCCGAGCGCGCCGAAGAGCAAGGTATCCAGGACGCGCACCGGATCGTGCAATGCCGCGGCGCGCCCGATGTGTTCTGGTGCCAGCATCATTGCGGCATCTGGCGTTCCACCGACGGCGGTGCGCTATGGCAGCCGGTTGGCCAGCAGATCAGGGGAGAGGTATCGGATTTCGGCTTTGCGGTGGCGGTGCATCCAGCTGATCCCGACACCGCCTGGTTTGTGCCCGCAGTAGCCGACCAGGCCCGGGTTCCGGTCAATGCCGCCCTATGTGTGACCCGCACGCAAGACGGTGGCCAGTCGTTCGACGTATTGCGCGAGGGATTGCCGCAGCAGCATTGCTATGACCTGGCTTACCGGCATGGCCTGGCCGTGTCGGACGATGGTCAGGCGCTGCTGATGGGCTCCACCACCGGCGGCTTATGGGTTTCTGAAAATGGCGGAGCGTCGTGGCAAGCGATTTCCACCACGTTGCCGCCAATTTACGCAGTGCTGTTTTGTTAGCCGGCCTAAGGCAATATTTTCCCGCCGCCGGTCACACCTAATACTTCCCCGACGATATAACTGGATTCCTGCGATGCCAGGAAGACATAGGCCGGCGCCAGTTCGGCCGGTTGCGCCGGGCGCCCGAGCGGCGTGTCCTTGCCGAATTCACTGGTCTGGCTGGACGGCATGGAAGCCGGAATCAACGGTGTCCATACCGGGCCGGGGGCGACCACATTGACGCGGACGCCCTGCTCGATCGCTTCCTGCGCCAGCGCCTTGGAAAACGTCACGATCGCGCCCTTGGTACTGGCATAAGCCAGTAATGTGGGGCGTGGCTCATAAGCCTGGACCGAGGCGGTATTGATGATCGTCGCGCCCGCCTTCATTTGCGGCAGCGCCGCTTTGCATAGGTAAAACATCGCAAAGATATTAGTCCGGAAGGTGTACTCGAACTCTTCGGACGGTATTTCCGTAATGTGCTCATGCACGGTCTGGAACGCCGCGTTATTGACCAGAATATCGATCTGCCCAAACTGTTTCATCGCCTGCTCGACGATATTGCGGCAATGCGCTTCATCGCTGATATCACCGGCGATCGTTACCGCCTTGCGGCCGGCCTCTTCCACCAGGCGCCTGGTTTCCTCGGCATCCTGATGTTCATTCAGATACGACACCAGCACATTGGCGCCTTCCCGCGCGAAAGCCAGCGCCACGGCGCGCCCGATGCCGCTGTCGGCGCCGGTGATGATTGCATGCTTGCCTTCCAGCCGGCCGCAGCCGCGATAGCTTTGCTCGCCATGATCGGCTTTTGGCCGCAATGCGGCGTCGGAACCGGGCAACTGCTGCTGCTGGTTCGGGAACGGCGGTTTCGCACCCTGTTCCTTCGGATCCTGCGAAGTGCTTTGATCTTTTGCCATAACGACTACTCCTGTTCCAGTGTGAAAAATATGACCTCACACCAGTTTAGGAAGCCGGGAATGAATTGCCTGTCAAACGGCACTAAATATGAATGATGCATGATATGCATCATTCATTCAGAACCGCTTGTTCAAGAAACCGATTGATCAGGACCTTAAAATTCCACTATGAAACGCGAGATGATCTTCCATGAACGTGGATATAAAATAATACCCATGGTCATAGCCTTCCTGACGGCGTAGGGTCAGCGGCTGGCCGGCGCTGCGGCAAGCCTCCTCGAACTGTTCCGGCAATAACTGTTCCTTCAGGAACTGGTCGTTCAAACCCTGGTCGATCAGTATCCCTTGCGGAATCAAGGGCGTGCCGCGCGACTTCATCAGTTCGCTGGCATCATACGCATTCCAAGTGGCGCGGTCCGGACCCAGGTAGTTGGTGAAAGCCTTCTGTCCCCATGGGCAACGGGTCGGCGATGCGATCGGCGCAAACGCCGACACCGAAGCAAAGCGCCCCGGATGGCGCAGCGCAAGCACCAGCGCGCCGTGTCCTCCCATCGAGTGGCCGAAGATCCCTACCCTTTCCTTGTTCGCGTTGAACCGATCAAGCACCAGATCGCGCAATTCATGCACGATATACGATTCCATCCGGAAATGCGTATTCCACGGCGGCTGGGTCGCATCCAGGTAAAACCCGGCGCCTTCACCAAAATCCCAGTCGCGGGTCGCGTCCGCGATGCCGGTATTGCGCGGACTGGTGTCCGGCGCCACCAGCATCACGCCGTACTGCGCGGCCCAGCGCTGGGCGCCGGCCTTGATCATGAACGTCTCTTCGGTGCAGGTCAGGCCGGCTAGAAAAAACAGCACCGGGACCGGTCCCTGTTTTGCTTGCGGCGGATGGAAAACCGAAAACCGCATCGGCAAACCATTCTCCCGCGAGGGATGCCGGTAAAAAGCCTGTACCCCGCCGAAGCAGCGGTGTTCGCTAATGGTCTCGAGCATGACCGTCTTCAGTAAAGCACGACCGAACGGATCGACTCGCCGCTCTTCATCAGGTCGAAGCCTTCGTTGATCCGCTCGAGCGGCAACGTATGCGTGATCAGGTCATCGATATTCAGCTTGCCTTCCATGTACCAGTCAACGATCTTCGGCACATCGGTACGGCCGCGTGCACCGCCGAATGCCGAGCCTTTCCACACTCGTCCCGTCACCAGCTGGAATGGCCGCGTGCTGATTTCCTGCCCGGCCGCCGCCACGCCGATAATGACCGACTGGCCCCAGCCCTTGTGGCAGCATTCCAGCGCCTGACGCATGGTGGTGGTATTGCCGATGCACTCAAAGCTGTAATCGGCGCCGCCGTCGGTCAACTGGATGATCGCGTCGACCACGTTCTCGACATCCGAGGGATTGATGAAATGCGTCATGCCGAATTTGCGCGCCATCGCCTCGCGCTGCGGATTCAGGTCGATCCCGATGATCTTGTCGGCGCCGACCATTTTCGCCGCCTGGATCACGTTCAGGCCAATGCCGCCCAGGCCAAACACCACCACGTTCGCGCCCGCTTCCACTTTCGCCGTAAACAACACCGCGCCGACCCCGGTCGTTACGCCGCAGCCGATGTAGCACACCTTGTCGAACGGCGCGTCGGAACGTATTTTCGCGACCGCGATTTCCGGCACCACGATATGGTTGGCAAAAGTCGACGTGCCCATGTAATGGAAAATCGGATTGCCATCGATCGAGAAGCGGCTGGTTGCATAGGGCATCAGACCGCTGCACTGGGTTGAACGGATTGCCTGGCACAGATTGGTCTTTTGCGACAGGCAAAATTTGCACTGCCGGCATTCGGGCGTGTAGAGCGGAATTACATGATCGCCCTTGCGCAGCGATTTCACATCAGGCCCGACGTCGACCACGATGCCGGCACCCTCATGTCCGAGGATCGATGGAAAGATGCCTTCCGGATCAGCGCCCGACAATGTGTAGTAATCGGTATGGCAAATGCCGGTTGCCTTGACTTCGATCAGGACTTCACCGGCCTTCGGGCCTTGCAGGTCGACTTCTTCCACGGTGAGCGGTGCGCCGGCTTTCCAGGCAATGGCGGCCTTGGTCTTCATTGAGCAGTTCCTTATTGATGGTGACAGGATTATCGGGTTGAATTCGCACGGTTTGAGTCCAGCCCGAAAAACAGCTGTAAGTATAACGAGCAAGCGGCCGGCACGCATGCCGCAATACCGCAGCTGCGCCTGCATGCGCAGGTGCAGTAAGAATCAGTAAGAATCAGCCCGCAGCAAAATCTAGGGTCTGCGCTTTTTCCATGCATAGCCGGCTCCGGTTTCGGCTACGCCGGCATGACCGACAGAGTGTGGGTTTTCCGACGATAAAGCGACAAAAGAGATACCTTCCCCGGCTCTTTGTCGAACCCGCAATTTTTCCATGAAATGCATGGCCGCCCGCATTTCATCCGAATGAAATTCTCGAGCGTGTGGCGTGTTCACGCCATGTGCGGTTTGAGTCCAGTAAACCATGTACATCGGTTTCTCCGAATTGGAAATTCACGCCCGAATCCTCATTGAAAGTACTCGGAAACGCATTTCAGTTCCTATTTCAGTACCTACTTGCTACCTTGACTTAAAGGCGAGTCCAAGC
>JAQGMO010000015.1 GCA_028292315.1 Herminiimonas sp.
GAGGAAGGTTCGACGGTTGCGCGTCAGATCGACGAAGTGACCGGCTTGTCGACCCTGGTGGTTATCGACGCCAAGCGCCGTGGTTCAGTCTCCAAGACGGTTCGCCCGCAGGTCAAGCTGCTGAACGAGCAGGGCGAGGAAGTCAAAATCGCCGGCACCGAGCATGCGGTAACGATCGGCTTCCAGGTCGGCGCGCTGATTACCGTGAAAGACGGGCAGCAGGTGACGGTCGGTGAAGTGCTTGCGCGTATCCCGACCGAGTCGCAGAAGACGCGTGACATCACGGGCGGTCTGCCACGGGTTGCCGAGTTGTTCGAAGCACGTTCGCCGAAGGACGCCGGCATGCTGGCGGAAGTCACCGGTACGGTTGCGTTCGGTAAGGAAACCAAGGGCAAGCAGCGTCTCGAGATCACCGACATGGACGGCAACAAGCATGAGTTCCTGATTACCAAGGACAAGCAAGTGCTGGTACATGACGGCCAGGTCGTCAACAAGGGTGAGATGATCGTGGACGGCCCGGCCGATCCGCAAGACATCCTGCGCTTGCTCGGTATCGAAGCGCTGGCGCGTTACATCGTGGACGAAGTGCAGGACGTGTACCGTTTGCAGGGTGTGAAGATCAATGACAAGCATATCGAAGTCATTGTTCGCCAGATGCTGCGCCGGGTCCAGGTGGTCGATGCGGGTGACACCAGCTACATCACGGGCGAGCAGGTCGAGCGCTCCGAGCTGCTGGATGAAAACGATCGCGTGATCGCCGATAACAAGATTCCGGCGACTTACGAGAACGTCTTGCTCGGTATCACCAAGGCATCGCTGTCGACCGATTCGTTCATCTCGGCGGCATCGTTCCAGGAAACCACGCGCGTGTTGACCGAAGCGGCGATCATGGGCAAGCGCGACGGTTTGCGCGGCCTGAAGGAAAACGTCATTGTCGGGCGCCTGATCCCGGCCGGTACTGGTCTCGCATTCCATCGTGCCCGCAAGGACAAGGAATCGTGGGAAGCCGAAGAGCGCACCGCATTGCTGCAGTCTGAAAAGGCGGCACGAATCGCGGAGATGGAAGCGCAGATGGCGGAAACCTCCTCCAGCACCCCGGAAGGCGAAGCACCATAATCCTGCAAGGGAAAGCGATCTAAGAAGTAAAAGCCCCGAAGAGAAATCTTCGGGGCTTTTTTTTGATCCCACTACACGCTTATTCAGCGACGATGGTCTTCTATCAGCGGGCAAACATGAAATGCCGTTGGGCCGTATGATTCTTCTTGACGACTAGCCGGCCTCCTGCTCATCGCTAGCGCCCCGCGTCGCTGCAGTTTGAAAAGGCAGCGCGTATCGCGGCGATAACGACCTGGTGGAGTCCTATTCGGGGACCAGTGCGCGCCCGGTCAATCGCGTGAGGATGGCAAGCGGGCTGCTATCGGGATTGTATTGATGCGCGACAGGTAATTGCAGCGTCTGCTCAAACAGGTACTGACCGGACATCACAGCATGGGAAGTCTGATCCGAAAAACAAACCCAGGTTGAACCGGTCGGAAATGAGAACCTGACTTGCGGTGCATTTTTTTGGTAATCGGCGTCCGACTTCATGGCGTCATGCAATTGCAGCATCAGATGGTCATATTCACTGCGCAAGGATTTCGTGATATGCAATGCATGCAATGCTTTCGCTTGCCAAGGCGAATACGCCTTTACTTGAGGCAAAAATCGCTGCGCTACCTCTTTGAACTGTTCGCCGACACGCCAGACCCGCGGTATTCCGTCGGGATTAACGTTGCTGAAGACGCGCAGCAGCCGCTCGCCCCGATTGGGCCGCGACGGGAACGCATCGATGTGCAGCTGACGATCATCCGCACGGAGCGATTGCTTCCGCGTTTCCACCAGCGTCGGACGAAAACTGGTCGGTGCCAGCCGTAATCCGTTCGTATAGTGTGGAAACAGGGAGGCAATGAGCAATTTTGCCTGTGCGCGAAATCGTTCAATCATTGCCGCCAACGCGGCTTGCCTGACTTCGTCACCGCTTGCTCCTTTCAGCACGCCTTGCGCGTCCAGGCTGATGTTGCGCGCTTTCGGGTCGCGGATGGCAGGGGTAAATAAACTCCGCTCTTCAGGCAGCGGTGTGAATGCAATCGATGGAAAATACAATACCTTTCCGGACTCGAGCGCCGCGATCCACGCATCGTTCGCGATGCCTATTTGCAGACTGAAAGCAAGAATCTCTAGAATTTGCGGTTCCATACACAATATTATGCCGCGTATTGGAGGTCGCGTCGCCTCGCACGGTTCAAACGCAGTAGAAATACTACAAGTACACGAGACATATTCAACTGTTGGACAGTTTGCCTCGTGATCATTACACATTGTTACAAATCGCAAATTAATTCTGGAACCAGATTTGCTTCGCCGTTACTCAACCATCTCCTATCGTCAAACAGTAAACGGAGAAGCGAATGAAAAGATCTGTACGGCTTGGGGTGTCCCTCTTGAGTCTGCTTGCGTCTGCAAGTGTGAGTGCCGAGGGTATAAAAGTCCTCATCGCTTCATACGGGGAAAATTGCGGCGTGCCTGCGGGTAATGTTACCTACGAGGTAAAACGCCAGTGCGATGGAACAGAAACCTGCCGTTATCATATCGATGTAAGCACTCTCGGAGACCCCCGGTACGGGTGCGAGAAAAATTACATTGTTCAATATGCGTGTTCCAAAGATCAAAGTGAAGTAAAGACGCATTACCTCAGAGCTGAGGCGAACGGCAAGACGACGCTGCTAAGTTGCAAGGATTAAAGTGTAAACGCGCGTCGCACTTCAATCGTTTAAAGCATATCCCCGTCTGGCTTGGCGATAAATCCAGCCGCTGACTAGACAGGGGAGATTATTTCTCACGCACCAGCGGCTTGCCCTTGTCGATCACCTCGCGGCAATCCCCTGTCATTACGGCGTTGTCATAATCGGCCCAGCCATAGCTATCCACATAGCGCTTATGCGGTTTTAGCCTGCTGCTGAACAGACTCCGTTCCAGTTGCTCGGCTGGATACCGAATATCCGCCATGTCGAGCAATGAGTGGAAAATATTCTCGGTCGACAGTTTCGCCCGCCGGTTATGGTTCAAGCGTTCAATCTTGCCCGGATAAGCCGCGCGGTACAGGTCCGAGTACCAGACCAGTGCCGGCACGTGAAATTCATATTGCGTGTTATGCCCGTGAAATGCCAGGTTGCAACTGCCATCATAGAGCGTTTGGCCGTGGTCCGATATATACATCAAGGAAGTCAGCTTGCCACTCGACTTGAGCGAGCCGATCACCTGCGACAGGAACCAGTCAGTGTACAGAATCGAATTGTCGTAACTATTGTTGATCGGCGTCTTCAGCTTCGGGCTGGTATAGGCCGGACGGTCGATGCCGTATAGTGAAGGCTGCCATTTATCGTACTCGCGTGGATGCCGATGACTGTAATTCCAGTGATTGCCGAGCGTATGCAGAACAATCAGCTTTCTGGGCGCCGGGTCGCGCATTGCCATGGTTAACGGCTCGAGCAGTACTTCGTCGTAATTCGATTTTCTGCTCACACTGCCCAGGTTCGCAAACTGCCGGACATCCGCTTCCTGCGCAAACACGGAAACCGGCGTGTCGAATTTACCGAACGACATCTGGTTGGATAGCCACCAGGTTTTGAACCCCGCTTCCTTGAAGGCGGTAATGAACGACTTTTCCGAAAAGCCGGCTTTCAGGCTCTGGGTCGCCGGCTTACGCGACATCAGCACCGGTACCGACAGACGCGTCGCCGACACCGAGGTGATCACATCGGAAAGGCTGACCAGATTGGCTTCCGCCCCGAGCAACGGATTGGTCTCGCGCCGATAGCCATTCACGCTCCAGCGATCATAGCGTGAAGACTCGCCGATCACCATGATCACGATTTCAGGGCGGTCCGCCGGCGCGTCATGGTGCGCCCCGAACTTGAACCGGCTGCTTTTTTCAGCCAGCTCGGATAAATACTTACGCTCGTTCCAGAAATCATACGCGTGTACGATCAATCCGAATGGCCAGGTTTTGCCAAACACTTCAGTATCGATCCGTATCTGCGCCCAGGCCGGCAAGCGCGGCGGCATTGACCGCAAAGCCGAAGAGGGCGCCGTGCTACCGGCAGATACAGGCACGCCACCTTTGAGGCCATAAAGCCACAGCGCCAGCCCGATTCCGAATAGTCCCAGAATTACCCAGCGAGACTTGTCCGTCCAATCGAGGTCCCTGGTGCGAAGCGCGGCGCGCCAACCCAGAACAAACCATGCAATCATGATTAACGCGGCGGCACCAACCAGCCATACCTTATTGCCAAGAAACTCAACGGCTTCTTCCGGGCTGGATTCAATGATTACCCCGAGATGGTGCGGCGAAATACCCTGCCCGAAATAGCGTTGCAAATAGATTTCAATCGGCAACGCAATGAAAGCAGGCGCAAGCAGCCAGAAAAACCAGGCCGGGCGTTTGAAAACAGCCCACACCGCCAGCAATGAAATAAATTGCATTGCGACAATATTTAAAAAAAATACCGGTAACTCTCCGCTCAACATCGGAATAAGCGGCGCTGCCGATAATAAAAGCAACGTACCGGCAATAAATAAATTGAGTGGGCGTAGCAGCATGAATTACAGGTAGCGGAAAACCTTTATTATCCCGGAAACTAATTTCCTTGACCAATGGAATGAATTCGTTCCGGCGACTCAGGCTCGTTCCTGTTCAACCAAGACTTTTGCTCGTTTCTATGTGTACCGCATGTTAAAAGCTGAGTAAGCGCAAACTTCAAGAAGATGTTGCAGTCTTACAGACATTTACTACAGCCTCGCCAAGAAAAGCGATAATTCCGTACATCATATAAAGGTTGACTGTCAGAGAGGCAAGGGATATACTCGCGAGTTCTCGAATTTAAGCTTCCTAGGCTTAAGCGCTCTTTGGTCTGCTTCCGCATTCTGCGACGCTTCTTCCCCTATAGCCAAATCGAACCGCGCGGTGAATTAACTCGGTTCATGCGCAAAACATCCAGTTTAGTCCCCGGGCAACCGATTCAGGTTTGAGCGGGTTTGAAAATTAATGTCGTAATTTTGTTGGATTTAGAACGATGCCAACCATCAATCAACTGATTAGCCATCCGCGCGAGCGCGTGCGCGTCAAGAGCAAATCGCCGGCGCTGGAAGGTGGCCCGCAAAAGCGCGGCGTATGCACACGTGTATACACCACGACGCCAAAAAAACCGAACTCCGCGCTCCGTAAGGTCGCAAAAGTCCGTTTGACCAACGGGTTCGAAGTCATTTCGTACATCGGCGGTGAAGGCCACAACTTGCAAGAGCATAGCGTCGTCCTGATTCGCGGCGGCCGTGTGAAAGACTTGCCGGGTGTCCGTTACCACACCGTCCGCGGCGCACTGGATACCCAGGGCGTCAAGGATCGCAAGCAGTCGCGTTCGAAGTACGGCACCAAGCGTGCAAAAGCAGGTAAGAAGTAATTTGCTGTAAATAACAAAGTTTTCTGTCGAAGCCTGACAGAATGGTGTCGGCCCCAGATGGGTCGAGTAAGTGGATGGTCAGAATGGCTATCCGCGAGCGGGCAGGCCAGGGTGTATTGCCGCTCAACTGAAGATTGAAAAGGAATCGAAATGCCACGTCGTCGTGAAGTTCCCAAGCGCGATATATTGCCGGATCCAAAATACGGTAATGTTGATGTCGCTAAATTTGTTAACGTATTGATGTTGTCCGGTAAAAAATCGGTCGCTGAAAACATTATCTACGGTGCGTTTGATCATATCCAGACCAAATCCGGAAAAGATCCGCTGGAAGTGTTTGCTGCGGCAATCAATAACTGCAAGCCTATGGTTGAAGTGAAATCCCGTCGCGTCGGTGGTGCAAACTACCAGGTGCCGGTCGAAGTGCGCCCGGTGCGCCGCATGGCTTTGTCGATGCGCTGGCTGCGTGAAGCTGCCAACAAGCGCAGCGAGAAATCAATGCCGCAGCGCCTGGGTGGAGAATTGATGGAAGCAGCAGAAAGCCGCGGCGGCGCAATGAAAAAGCGCGATGAAGTACACCGCATGGCGGAAGCGAACAAAGCATTCTCGCACTTCCGCTTCTAAAATAGATCGGATGGCCGCGCCCCGCCTGTGAGCGGGGCCGCATTCACCTCTGTAACTTGTTCGAAGCCGGGCACATTTTCAAAAAAAATGGCGCTCGGTTTTGTTCATTAAAAGATTTAGGATTAATCATGGCTCGCAAGACCCCCATTGAGCGTTACCGTAACATCGGCATCTCGGCTCACATCGACGCAGGCAAGACCACGACCACCGAACGTGTTCTCTTCTATACGGGCGTCAACCACAAGATCGGCGAAGTGCATGACGGCGCCGCCACCATGGACTGGATGGAGCAGGAACAGGAGCGTGGCATCACGATCACGTCCGCTGCGACCACCTGCTTCTGGAAGGGCATGGCCAACAACTTCCCCGAGCATCACATCAATATCATCGATACCCCGGGTCACGTCGACTTCACGATTGAAGTGGAGCGCTCGATGCGGGTGCTTGACGGCGCGTGCATGGTGTATTGCGCAGTGGGCGGCGTGCAGCCGCAATCGGAAACCGTATGGCGTCAGGCCAACAAGTACAAAGTGCCTCGTCTGGCTTTCGTGAACAAGATGGACCGTACCGGCGCCAACTTCTTCAAGGTGTACGACCAGATGCGCGCGCGCCTCAAGGCTAACCCGATTCCGTTGCAGATCCCGATCGGCGCCGAAGAAAATTTCAAGGGCGTGGTCGATCTGGTGAAGATGAAGGCAATCTACTGGGATGACGCAACCCAGGGCATGAAATTCGACTATCGCGACATTCCCGCCGATCTCGTGGATCTGGCGAATGAATGGCGTGAAAAGATGGTCGAGGCGGCCGCCGAAGCGACTGAAGAACTGATGAACAAATATCTTGAAGAAGGCGACCTGACGGAAGCTGAAATCAAGAGCGCACTGCGTCAGCGCACGATCGCCAGCGAAATCGTTCCGATGATGTGCGGCACCGCGTTCAAGAACAAGGGCGTGCAAGCGATGCTGGACGGCGTGATCGAATACCTGCCGTCGCCAGTCGATATTCCGCCTGTCACCGGTCTGGACGAGTCGGACGAGCCGACCTCGCGCAAAGCGGAAGACAATGAAAAGTTTTCGGCGCTCGCATTCAAGATCATGACGGACCCGTTTGTCGGCCAGCTGATTTTCTTCCGTGTCTATTCCGGAACGATCAAGTCGGGCGACACCGTGTTCAACCCGGTCAAGAACAAGAAAGAGCGTCTCGGCCGTATTCTCCAGATGCACGCAAACCAGCGCGAAGAGATCAAGGAAGTGCACGCCGGCGATATCGCCGCGGCGGTCGGCCTGAAAGATGCGACCACCGGCGAAACCCTGTGCGATCCGACTTCCATCATCACGCTCGAACGCATGATATTCCCTGAGCCGGTGATTTCGCAGGCAGTTGAGCCGAAGACCAAGGTTGACCAGGAAAAAATGGGTCTGGCGCTGAACCGCCTGGCACAGGAAGATCCGTCGTTCCGCGTCAAGACTGACGAAGAATCGGGGCAGACCATCATCGGCGGCATGGGCGAGTTGCACCTGGAAATTATCGTTGATCGCATGAAACGCGAATTCGGCGTGGAAGCGACCGTCGGCAAGCCGCAGGTTGCGTACCGCGAAACCATCCGCAAGACGTGCGAAGAAATCGAAGGCAAGTTCGTCAAGCAGTCGGGCGGCCGCGGTCAGTACGGTCACGTGGTTCTGAAGATCGAGCCGCAAGAGCCGGGCAAGGGTTTCGAATTTGTGGACGCGATCAAGGGCGGCACCGTTCCGCGCGAATACATCCCCGCGGTTGAAAAAGGCGTTCGCGAAACATTGACGTCCGGCGTGTTGGCCGGTTATCCGGTGGTGGACGTCAAGGTTACGCTGTTCTTCGGTTCCTACCATGACGTCGACTCGAATGAAAACGCGTTCCGCATGGCTGCATCGATGGCGTTCAAGGACGGTTGCCGCAAGGCGAGCCCGGTCATCCTCGAACCGATGATGGCGGTTGAAGTAGAAACGCCGGAAGACTACGCCGGTACCGTGATGGGCGACCTGTCGTCCCGCCGCGGCATGGTGCAGGGCATGGACGAAATCGCGGGCGGTGGCGGCAAGATCATCAAGGCCGAAGTGCCGCTGTCCGAAATGTTTGGTTACTCGACTTCGTTGCGTTCCGCAACCCAGGGCCGCGCGACTTACTCGATGGAGTTCAAGCATTACTCCGAAGCGCCGAAGAATGTGACCGAGGCGATCGTCAGCTCCAAAAGCAAGTAAGTCTTTTATCGCTCGCCCCGCAAGGGGCGAGATTCTGAACAGTGTGATAAATCGTTCTTTTTGAAGGAAGAATATAATGGCAAAGAGTAAATTTGAGCGGACCAAACCGCACGTGAATGTGGGCACGATTGGCCACGTCGACCATGGCAAGACCACGCTGACCGCGGCCATCGCGACCGTGCTGTCGAAGAAGTTTGGCGGCGAAGCCAAGGCCT
>JAQGMO010000018.1 GCA_028292315.1 Herminiimonas sp.
TGGCCGGCCGCGCCGCCGCCGTTCAGATAATTGAGTTGCACATCAAACGGGATTTCATTCGGCATGACGAGCAGGCGGCTTGGCGGCGTGACCCTTCCCTGCAACAGCGGCAAACGGAATTCCTCGACGCGAAAGCTACCGCTTGAATAGCGCTGCCGGGTGCTGTCGGCCGGACCGCCGTTGGCCGCGCTGTGCTCGATTGGACCGCTGTCGAGCACAACGTCATAATGGCCGAGCTTGGCCTGTTGCGGTATCACGAACTCGCTGTGCGCCGCGCGCTGGCCGTGCCACGCCAGTGGAAATCGGAATTCCTGCGCGCTGCCCCGATGAATGATGCGCAACCGGTCAGGCAAATCACGCTCGGGCAGCGGACCCATGCCGTGCCGCGTCTGCATCCGGATGAAATGCTTCATCGAGACGGTTTCGCCGGTCCGCAACAGCGTGCGATCGAAGACCGTGTGGGCGGCCGCGGTTGCCGGTCTGCCGGTATCGGTCGGAACATGGAATCGGAACAATTCAATACCTTCGGTCCAGGACGTCAGCGCAAATGCCATATCGGCGCGCCCCTTCGCGTCGGTGGCCCGCGCGCTGACGAATAATCCTTCGAACGGCCTGCGTTCCCAGTCCATGCTGCACGCACTATCCAGCGCCTGCGGCACCATCGCAACGCCGTCCGCTGAAGTAACGCCGCGCCAGAGTTCCTTGCCATTGCAGTCGGATATCCGCACATCGGCCTTGGCTACCGGACGGGCGCTGTCCAGCGCCGTAACCCATACCGCGCTATTTTCGCGTCCCAGCTTCACATGCACTGCGAGGTTGGTCACCAATGCGCTGGTACGCACATACATCGGCGCCGGCTTGGCGAGCAACGCCGTGCCAAGGCGTTGCGATTCGATTTCCAGCACATAAAATCCGGGGGCCGGCAATGGAATACCCACCACTTCGAATGGACGCGAACCATCCTTGCCGGATTGCGGCACGGGCAGGTCCAGTTTTTTAACCGCGGCCTCTCGCGCCAGTAATCCGACACTGCGGCTTTCGGCCGAACTTCCATTGACGTCGACGTTCTTCTCGTGAAATTGCCTGAGCCGCCCTATCCATTCAATGGTCGCCGCATCCCCCTCTATCTTCAGGTTCGAAAGCATGCCCGGCGCGGCGGTGCCGTCGACACTGCGTAATGCAAGATTCGCCTCGACATTGCGCAAGGTCACTGGCAAGGCGGCATGGTCATCGAGTTCGACGATGCCGAATGGGGCAGCCGGAAATTTTGCCAGTGGCGGATAGTCGGCCATGCTTATCTTGAGCGGAAACTGGTTTGCATTGGCCAGCGCCCGTCCCGCACTGTCCTGTAAATTACGCGGCAATTCGATGGTCAGCGCAGACTTCGCGGGGAACGGCGGTTTGAACCGGATAGATTCGACTTCCGGCGCATTGTCGCCGGGGCCGAACCACGGTTTTCGTTTGGCGCCGTCGGCGCCCATGATCCGGACGTCCTGAGCCAGCTTCCGGCTGACCGGGGAATTGAATGAAAGCGTCAGCGGGAGCAGCGGGCTGCAGTCGGCATTTGCATTTTCGCGCTCGCATTTTACGCTGGCGCTGAAAACCGGACGCACTCTGTATTCATATGCCTGGGACTGGCCGGTTGCCAGCCCGGACGTGGTGGCGATGCCTTTATCCCAGATAAGGCGCATCGCGGCGCCGCTGGGGAAGCGCTGCACGCATTGCACCGTGGAAATCCTTTGCGGATCAATATCCTCCGCGTGGCGCTTAAGCAATTCATCGCGAACCGTTCCTGCGATCAGCTTGACCGGGATACGCTCGCGCACCCCCTCCATCTCGCAATACAGGTGCGCAAGCAGGCTGGCCGCGGTGGCGGCGCCGTTCTGCACCAGCACAAAGACCTGTTCTTCGTCGACCTCGTCACCTGCGTAGGGAAAGGTTTGGACGACGACGGGCCCGCCGGTACTGAAGCTGAATGACGTTTTACCGCTGAACTGCGCGCCCGAGCGCGCCTTGAGTTCCGGCCTGAGCGAAAACATGCAGCGCAGGCCCGGTTCCAGGTCACGTTCGAAATCATAAACCCAGCGGCGTTCGTCCAGCCACCGCCCCTCGCCTTTTCCGGGACAATCGACGACGAACGGCGCCGGCGCGGCAGGATCGCCGAATCCGGTCACCGGCTCGGAAAACGTGGCGCGCACCTGCCTGGCCCGCGCCACCTCGCCTTGTGGCGAAAACGTGCTGATGCCGGCTGCCTGGGCCACGTGTTGCAGTGCGCACAGCACCAGAAATATCAACAACAGGCAACGAGGTGATTTCATGTTACCCTCCCGTAACTACTGGTTTCAATTATGCTAGAGAAAGTAACTGCTGCGCAACGCCTGGTTAAAATTATTTCAGCCTGCACCCGCCGCGGTCCGAATCCCGCGCCGCCTTGCATATTTACGGTAAACTACTGATTTTAAAATGCTTTCGGAGCGCTTAATGCGATTACAACCGGGTTTGCAGCAAATTCTGCTTGGTTTGGCCTTGATCCTGTCGATATTGCCAGCATATGCTTTTGAACGGTTGTTCCCGCCCATCGCCAAGCGCGGCACGCTGTCGACCGAGGACTATCCGACGATTACAATCAATGGAAAGGTACGCCAGTTGTCCGCCGGCGCCTGGATCAGGAATGAAAATAATACAATCGACATGCCGGCCTCCCTGCGCGGACGCCGGTTCGTCGTCAACTTCACTGAAAACAACCAGGGCGAGATCGACCGCGTCTGGATATTAAGCCCGACCGAAGCGAACGCTGTTCCACCTAATGAGCGCCAAATCAATCAAGGCCTGATCCAGGCCCAATAAATCAATTCAATGCAGAAAAAATTATTCATCAAGACTTTCGGTTGCCAGATGAACGAGTACGACTCCGACAAGATGGCGGACGTGCTGAATTCATCGGACGGCTTCATCAAGACCGATACGCCCGACGACGCTGACGTCGTGCTGCTCAATACCTGCTCGGTGCGTGAAAAGGCGCAGGAAAAAGTGTTTTCCGACCTCGGCCGGCTGCGCGAGATCAAGCTGAAGCGGCCCCACATGGTGATCGGCGTAGGCGGCTGTGTAGCGTCGCAGGAAGGCGAAGCCATCATCCGGCGCGCGCCCTATGTCGACGTGGTCTTCGGTCCGCAAACCCTGCATCGCCTGCCGGAATTGCTGAATCAGCGCCGCGTCACCGGCAATTCGCAAGTCGACATCAGCTTTCCGGAAATAGAAAAATTCGATCATTTGCCGCCGGCCCGCGTAGAAGGCGCCACCGCGTTCGTGTCGATCATGGAAGGCTGCAGCAAGTATTGCAGCTATTGCGTCGTGCCTTATACCCGCGGCGAAGAAGTGTCGCGCCGCTTCGAGGACGTGCTGACCGAAGTCGCCGGACTGGCCGAACAGGGCGTGCGCGAAATCACACTGCTGGGCCAGAATGTCAATGCCTTCCGCGGGGCGATGGCGGATGGCGAAATTGCCGACTTCGCGCTGCTGATTGAATACATCGCCGAAATTGATGGCATTGAACGGATACGCTACGTCACGAGTCATCCGAAAGAGTTTACACAGCGCTTGATCGATGTCTATGCCAAGGTGCCGAAACTGGTCGATCATTTATATTTGCCGGCCCAGCATGGCTCGGATCGGATTCTTGCGGCCATGAAGCGCGGCTATACTTCGCTCGAGTACAAGTCGATCATACGGCGCCTGCGCGAAGTGCGGCCGAATATTGCCATCTCATCCGATTTCATCGTCGGCTTTCCTGGTGAAACGGATGCGGATTTTGATGCGATGATGAAATTGATAGATGACATCGGTTACGACAACAGTTTCAGCTTTATTTTCAGTCCGCGTCCCGGAACCCCGGCGGCCAACCTGGAAGACACTACGCCGCACGAGGTCAAGCTCGCGCGGTTACAGCGTCTGCAGGCGGTGATCACGGACAATACAAAAAAATACAGCGAGCAAATGGTAGGCACCGTGCAG
The DNA here is from genome assembly GCA_028292315.1 of Herminiimonas sp. GTDB lineage: Bacteria > Pseudomonadota > Gammaproteobacteria > Burkholderiales > Burkholderiaceae_D > JAQGMO01. The sequence continues at coordinate 4,012 of JAQGMO010000018.1, forward strand.
CGCATCCTGGTCGAAGGCCCATCGAAGAAAGACCCGAATGAATACCAGGGCCGCAGCGAAAATAACCGGGTCGTCAATTTCGATGCCGGCGGAGACGGCGCACGGCTGGTCGGCCAGTTGATCGACGTAACCATTACCCGTTCCTACGCCTATTCGCTGCGTGGTGAACGTATAGTCCCACTCTCGGCTCCCCTCTCTTCAATAACTACGGATATCCAAACGATTTGAAAACGAAATCCTCTCCTCAACCGCTGAATTTCATTCCCCAACCTGTCGACAATACGCGTCTGGCGCATCTGTGCGGGCCAATGGATGAAAATCTGCGGCAAATCTCGGCTGCGCTCGATGTGACAATTTTCCGGCGCGGCGAAAAATTCATCGTCGGCGGCGCCAATGCCGCGAGTGCGGTGGAGATCCTGGAAAAGTTTTATGCGGTCGCCGACAAGGTCGTCTCGGTCGAGGACATTCAGCTAGCACTGGTCGAGCAGCGCGCCAGTTATAGCCATGCCGGAGAAACCCCGGCGATCCTGGCTAAACAAGTCGCCGAGGAAGAAACCCCGGGCCCGGTCCTGAAGACGCGCCGCACCGATTTGCGCGGCCGCACGCCGCACCAGATTCAATATCTGAAAGCAATCACGGAGCACGACGTCACTTTCGGCGTCGGTCCGGCCGGCACCGGCAAGACTTACCTGGCGGTGGCGTGCGCGGTCGATGCGCTGGAACGCGATGCAGTCAAGCGCATCGTGCTGACGCGGCCGGCGGTGGAAGCAGGCGAACGGCTCGGCTTTTTGCCGGGCGACCTGACGCAGAAAGTCGACCCCTATCTGCGCCCGCTCTACGATGCGCTGTACGACTTGCTCGGCTTCGACCGGACCCAGAAGATGTTTGAAAAGCAGGCAATTGAAATCGCGCCGCTGGCCTACATGCGTGGACGCACGCTGAATCACGCGTTCATCATTCTGGACGAAGCGCAAAACACCACGCCGGAACAAATGAAAATGTTCCTGACGCGGATAGGCTTCGGCAGCAAGGCCGTGGTGACCGGCGACGTGACCCAGATCGACTTGCAGCGCCATCAGAAGAGCGGCCTGGTCGACGCGGTCAAGGTACTGGAGAAAGTGCGCGGGATCGCTTTCACGCATTTCACCAGCGCCGACGTGGTGCGCCATCCACTGGTGGCGCGTATCGTCGATGCGTATGAATCGTCGAACAAGGCCGCTGCCGCCAGTCTCAAAGATGACAGCAAGAAATAAGCTGTCACTGGCGGTGCAGTATGCCGACCCGCGCCTGAAAGAATCGGTTCCGCGCGCGCAGCTGCGGCGCTGGGCGCAAGCTGCGCTGCTTGCGCCGGCGGAATTGACCATACGCTTCGTCGATGCGGAAGAAGGCCGAGAGTTGAATCGCGGCTACCGCGGCAAGGACTATGCCACCAATGTGCTGACCTTTGCTTATGGCGAAGACCAGGAAAGCGCGGTCACGCAGGCCGACATCATTCTGTGCACCGATGTGCTGCAACGCGAGGCGAAAGAGCAGCGCATTCCACTTGATTATCATGCGGCGCACCTGGTCGTGCATGGCGTGTTGCATGCGCAAGGCTATGATCATGAAAACGATGAGGAAGCGGCCGAAATGGAACAGCTGGAAACGGAAATCATGGCTACGCTCGGTCTACCCGATCCTTATGCGGAGCGTTAGCAGGCTGACGTGCTCCAGTTCAACTATCGAAGCATGACAGATCCCTAGCGGTATTTCTTATTGATCAACTGCAATTCTTGCAATTTTTGGGTTTGCCGCACATTTGTTGTATCCTATATTCTTCAAAACTTATTCTGAACCACGGCTCAGGCCATATGCAAGACTATCCCAGTAGTGTCAAACACGTTGACACCAAACACCACCGCTCTTTATTTGAACGCCTGACAGCGTTCATTTCTTCCGAACCGGAAAATCGCTCCGAACTGCTTGAAATATTGCACGATGCGCATGCACGCAAGCTGATCGATTCCGATGCGCTTTCAATGATAGAAGGCGTATTCCAGGTATCGGACCTGTCTGCGCGCGATATCATGGTACCGCGCTCCCAGATCGACATCATCGATATCAGCAAGCCGATTGAACAATGGTTGCCGCTCGTGCTGGAAACCGGGCATTCGCGTTTTCCCGCGGTCGACGGCGAGCGCGACAAGGTGGTCGGCATTCTGCTGGCCAAAGATTTTCTTAGGTATTACTCAGAGGAATCTTTTGATGTGCGCGGCATGTTACGGCCGGCCATGTTCATCCCCGAGTCGAAGCGGCTCAACCTGCTGCTGCGCGACTTCCGCGCCAACCGCAACCACATGGCGATCGTGGTCGACGAGTATGGCGGCGTCGCCGGCCTGATCACGATCGAAGACGTGCTCGAGCAAATTGTCGGCGACATTGAAGATGAATACGATCTCGATGAAGCAGAAGACAATATTCTGGCCCTGAAAGACCCGGCTCCCGGCATGCGCTGGCGGGTCAAGGCCCTGACCCCGATCGAACGTTTCAACGAAGCACTGGGTACGCAGTTCCCCGATTTCGATGTGGATACCGTCGGCGGCCTGATCGCCAATTCTCTGGGCCGCATACCGCGCAAGGGTGAAGTGTTCGATATGAATGATTTGCGCATTGAAGTATTGCGCGCCGATGAGCGGCAGGTCCATGTGCTGCTGGTCGAAAGACTGGCCCAAGCTAATTCGGCCGGCATGCAAGCCACCTGAGCGCATCATTGCCCATCGATTGAATACCCGCTCCGCCTTCATGACGCGCTGGTCGCCAGCGCTGGCATTGTTTGCCGGCGCGCTGACAGTATTTTCTTTTGCGCCGTTCGGTTTTTGGCCGCTGCAGATCATCACGATGGCCGTGCTGTTCTGGTTGCTGCTCCAACAAACTTCAATTAAACGTAGTGCGTTGATCGGTTGGGCGTATAGCTTCGGATGGATGCTGTGCAGTGTGTACTGGCTCTACATCAGCATGCATCGCTATGGCGGACTGCCGTCATGGATGGCGGCGCTCGCGGTAGCCCTGCTGGCTGCTTTCATCGGTGGCTTTGCCGCCATGAGCACGGCCGGCGCCAGCTGGTTCAGAATCAGGACCAAGGCGTCTCACGCTCTTTCCCTGCTGGTGGTTTTTCCGGCTTGCTGGATGCTTGGCGAATGGTTGCGCGGCTGGGTGTTCACTGGCTTTCCATGGGCCGTATCGGGCTATGCGCATACCACCGGGCCACTGGCCGGTTATGCGCCGGTAGTCGGCGTATATGGGTTAGCATGGCTGGCTGCGCTGCTTGCGGGCAGCCTGGTCCTGCTCCCACAAAAGAAAATGTCCGCGCTGCTGATACTGCTGCTGGCCGCTGTCGGCTTCGGGCTTAAAACGATAACCTGGACCAGCCCCACCGGCCAACCGGTTTCAGTACGCTTACTGCAAGGCAATGTTCCGCAGGAAATGAAATTTGCACCTGAGCAAATCCAGGCGACGCTGACCTTATATGAAAATTTGATTCGGGCGGCGCCGGCCGATTTGATCGCCACCCCGGAAACCGCATTGCCCTTGCTCGCGCATCAGTTGCCGGCCGACTATATCGAGCGCCTGCAAACATTCGCGCGTCAGGCGGATAGTCATGTCGCGCTCGGCATCCCGGTCGCGGATGGACCGCTTCAATATGCCAATAGCGTAATCGGGTTCACCCCGGCGTCGGCGGCCGCGCCACAGGCCCACCTGCAAGCTAACCCGCAGGCTTACCAGTATCGCTATGATAAACATCACCTGGTGCCATTCGGCGAATTCATCCCGGCCGGCGCGCGCTGGTTTGTCGAGATGATGAAGATACCGCTCGGTGACTTCACGCGCGGCGCCCCGCTGCAACCGGCGTTTGCGGTGAAGGACCAGTGGATCATGCCGAACATCTGCTACGAGGATTTGTTTGGGGAAGAGATTGCGGACCAGATCGCGGCCAGTTATTTTTCCGGCACGCCGCAGCCGACGATCCTGCTGAACATGTCGAATATTGCCTGGTTCGGCGACTCGATCGCCTTGCCGCAGCATTTGCAGATTTCGCAAATGCGCGCGCTCGAGACCGGACGCCCCATGCTGCGCGCGACCAATACCGGTGCGACCGCCGTCATCGATTCCAAAGGCCGGGTGGTAGAGCAATTGCCGCCTTTCACGCGCGGCGTCCTTGCGGCGACGGTTCAAGGCGCGAGCGGATGGACCCCTTATATCTTGCTGGGAAACACGCTGCCGGTCGGGCTGGCGCTTGTGATGCTCGGTTCGATCTGGCTGGCACGCCGGAAAAAGGCGGCCGAAAACGCCGACTTGCCTTAAAACCCGCTAGAATCCAAGGTTTTTAGCAATCACCTTTTGCTTCCATTAAAAGATCTGCACAGCTTATCAGCCATGCGGCGGAAAATAATATGCTCACATTTCAACAAGTAATTCTCAAGCTGCAAGAGTACTGGGATGCGCAAGGCTGCGCCCTGCTTCAGCCATACGACATGGAAGTCGGTGCCGGCACCTCGCATACCGCCACCTTCCTGCGCGCGATCGGTCCGGAACCGTGGCGGGCGGCATACGTGCAGCCGTCGCGCCGTCCAAAGGATGGCCGTTATGGCGAAAACCCGAACCGGATGCAGCACTATTACCAGTACCAGGTAGTGTTGAAACCGGCGCCGGAAAATATCCTGGACCTGTATCTCGGGTCGCTCGAAGCGCTCGGTCTCGACCTGAAGCAAAACGATGTGCGCTTTGTCGAAGACGACTGGGAAAATCCGACGCTGGGGGCATGGGGCCTGGGCTGGGAAGTCTGGCTGAACGGGATGGAAGTCACGCAATTCACGTATTTCCAGCAGGTCGGCGGGCTCGACTGCAAGCCGGTTCTCGGCGAAATCACCTACGGGATCGAGCGTCTTGCCATGTATCTGCAAGGTGTTGAAAACGTGTACGACCTGGTATGGACCGAATGGGAAGAACATGGTGTCAAAAAGAAGCTGACGTATGGCGACGTGTTCCATCAAAATGAAGTCGAGCAATCGACCTATAATTTCGAGCATTCGAACACCGAGTTCCTGTTCTCCCTTTTCACCAATTACGAAGCCGAGGCCAAGCGGCTGCTCGACGTGCCGCTGGCGCTGCCGGCCTATGAAATGATTTTGAAGGCCGCACATACGTTCAATCTGCTCGACGCGCGCGGCGCAATCTCGGTCACGGAACGCGCCGCGTACATCGGACGCATCCGCAACCTGTCGCGCGCGGTGGCGCAAGCCTATTTTGAATCGCGCGAAAAGCTCGGCTTCCCGATGTGCGGCGATACCCGCCAGGCAGCCTGAGGCAAGCCGTTGAAACCGGTGCACGGCGCCCCGTCACCAACCCGAACCTGATCCGCCCGGACCCACAGCATAAAAATGAACCAGACCCTATTAGTTGAACTGCTCACCGAAGAACTGCCGCCGAAAGCGCTCGCCAGGCTGGGCGACGCCTTTGCCGCCGGCATGGTCAACGCCCTGAAAGCGCGCGCATTTCTCGAGCCGGATTCGGTTGCCACCGCTTACGCCACGCCGCGGCGCCTGGCGCTGACGATCACCAACGTGCGCGCCGCCTCGCCCGATAAATCGATACGTGAAAAAGTATTGCCGGTGTCGGTCGCACTGGATATGGAGGGCAATCCGAGCGCGCCGCTGAGCAAGAAACTTGCCGTGCTGGCGAAGCTGACCGGCGCCGCGCAACTCGGCATCGGCGACCTGGAACGGGCACCCGACGGCAAGTCCGACAGCTTTTTCCTTACCTACATCGCACGCGGATCGACGCTGCAAAGCGGATTGCAGGAAAGCCTGGAAGACGCCATCGCGAAATTGCCGATTCCGAAGTTGATGAGTTACCAGCGCCCGGACGGGACAACCGTGCAATTCGTGCGTCCGGTACACAAGCTGGTTGCACTGCATGGCGATGCGGTGGTGCCGATCTCGATACTCGGCCTGACGGCGGACCGGACCACGCTCGGCCATCGCTTCCTGTCGCAAGGCGTGCTGACGATCGACAGTGCGAACGAATACGCCGCGCTGCTGGAAGAACAGGGCAAAGTGATCGCCGGCATCGGCCAACGCAAGGAAAAAATCCGTGGTGCGCTGCAGGCCAGGGCCGGCGCGGACCGCATATTGATGCCGGAAGCATTGCTTGATGAAGTGACGGCGCTGGTGGAATGGCCCACGGTCTATGAATGCAACTTCGAGACTGAATTCCTGTCTGTGCCTCAGGAATGCCTGATTCTGACCATGCAGACGAATCAAAAATATTTCGCGTTAACGGATGCCGAAGGCCGGCTGCGTTCGCGATTCCTGATCGTATCAAATCTTGCGACTGATGCGCCGCGGCATATCATCGAAGGCAATGAGCGGGTCGTCCGGCCGCGCCTGTCGGATGCCAAATTCTTTTTTGAACAGGACAAGAAGCGCAAGCTGGCGGACCGTCTGCCCGGCCTTGCCAACATGGTCTACCATAACAAGCTCGGTACCCAGGCGCAGCGCACGGAACGGGTCAGGACGCTGGCCGGAAAAATTTCAGCCATGCTCGGCACCGACACGGCGCGGGCTGAACGCGCGGCCTTGCTGGCAAAAACGGATTTGCTGACCGACATGGTCGGCGAATTTCCTGAATTGCAGGGCATCATGGGAACCTACTATGCGCGCAACGACAGCGAGCATGAAGAAGTGGCGACCGCGATTTCCGAACATTACCAGCCGCGCTTTGCCGGCGATGCCCTGCCCGTGACCGATACCGGCACCGTGGTGGCGCTGTCCGACAAGCTCGAGACGCTGACCGGGATCTGGGGCATCGGCTTGCAGCCGACCGGCGACAAGGACCCGTTTGCGCTGCGCCGGCATGCGCTCGGCATCCTTCGCATGCTGATCGAAAAGCGCCTGCCGCTGTCGATCGGTAAGCTGCAGGCCGAGGCCGCGCAGCTATTTGCCGGCAACACCAGTTTCAACCGGCCGGGCGACGATGCCACGGCATTCCTGTTCGACCGGCTGCGCGGCCTGCTGCGCGAGCGCGGTTTTTCGCCGAATGAAATTGAAGCGGTGGTCGCGCAACAGCCTGACCGCCTCGACAATATCATCGAGCGTCTCAACGCCGTGCAGGCGTTCGCGGGGCTTCCGGAAGCACAGTCGCTGGCCGCCGCCAACAAGCGCATCACCAATATCCTGAAGAAAACCAGCAGCGAAACAGGCCAGGTTCAGGCAAGCCTGCTCCAGGAAGCAGCGGAGCAGCGGCTGCACGCGGCCATGACAGTCCTGAAGCCGCAAGTCGACGCCGCATTTGCCAAAGGCGACTTCACCGGCACGCTCAAGGCGCTGGCGCAGTTGCGCGACGACGTCGATGCATTCTTTAACGATGTCATGGTGATGGCGGAAGATTTGCAGCTGCGGGCAAACCGGATTGCACTGCTATCGCAATTGCATGGCATGATGAATCAGGTTGCCGATATTTCCAAGCTGGCGGCCTGATTGCATTGCTGAACCATGAAACTGATTATCCTGGACCGCGACGGCGTCATTAATTATGACTCCGACGCCTTTATCAAATCACCCGCCGAATGGATACCGATTCCGGGTTCGCTCGAAGCGATTGCGCGGCTTAACCAGGCCGGCTACCGGGTCGTGGTGGCGACCAACCAGTCGGGCGTTGCGCGCGGCCTGTTCGACATTGTGACGCTGAACGCCATCCACCAGAAGCTGCATACGGCGGCGCAGCAGGTCGGCGCCGATATCGACGCGATCTTCTTTTGTCCGCATGCGGCCGCCGATGATTGCGATTGCCGCAAGCCCAAGCCGGGCATGCTGCATACGATCGCAAAGCGCTTCGACACCAGCCTGAAGGGCGTGCCGGCGATCGGCGATTCACTGCGTGATTTGCAGGCCGGCTTTGTGGTAGGCTGCGTGCCGTACCTGGTATTGACCGGCAAGGGCGAAAAAACGCTCGCCAAGGGCGGCCTGCCGCCGGGCACGCAAGTATTTCCGAACCTGCTGGCCGTCGTGGATGAGCTGCTCGCCGGCGCCGCGGTGCATGCGGCGCCGGATGAACTGACGCCGCAAAAAGAATTGAAACGAAAAAATGCCTGAATGCGGAGCGGCGTCCGCGTCGCATTCGGCAAACATCAACAAGGCGCCGCCGCCCGGATAATTTCCTGGAGCGGTTTGCGGATAGCGGGCTGTGCCTGTTTTACTTATGCTGGAGAATAAATGTCGCGCATTGCACTGTTTTTGCGTTCGCTGCTGTTTGCGTTATTAATGCTGATTGCAACCTTGGTCTGGGCGCCGCTCTGCTTCCTGTTCGCGCCTCTGCCCTACAACAAACGGTATTACTGGACTTCACGCTGGAACGCGTTCGTGATCTGGGCCGCGAAGGTGGTGTGCGGCATTCGCTACGAGATCAGGGGAGTCGAAAATCTGCCGGATGCGCCGGTCATTTTATTATCGAAGCACCAGTCGGCATGGGAAACGATCTTCTATCTGTATTACATGCCGCGCCCGCTGGTGTATGTATTCAAGAAAGAGATTACCTACATTCCCTTCTTTGGCTGGGGCATCGCTCTTTTGCGCATGATCCCGATTGACCGTAGCAAGGGCAAGGATGCGATGGCGCAGATTGTCGAGCAAGGCAGAAAACGGCTAGCCGATGGACAATGGGTCATCATGTTCCCGGAGGGGACGCGCAGCGCAGTCGGAACGCAGGGAAAGTACAAGGGCGGCGGCGCGCGGCTGGCGGTTGAAACCCAAACGCCGGTGGTGCCGATAGCAATGAACGCCGGCGAATGCTGGCCAAAAAATTCCTTCATCAAGAAGCCCGGGACGGTCACGGTATCGATAGGCAAACCGATATCGCCGGAAGGCTTGTCCGCAGTCGAGTTAATGCAACGGGTCGAAAATTGGATAGAATCGGAGATGCGGGTAATTTCGCCCGCAGCGTATCGAAAAAATTCACGGAAAAATTCGCAGGAGAGTTCGCGCAACGATGCGCAGGCAAATCTGTCAGCGGACTCGCCGGCGGATTCGGAAAAGAGTGCTGATTAATTAAACCCTGGACCGAGGCCTTAAAAACGAGCCTTAAAACGACGTCTTAAAAACGACGCTTTGAAAAAAATGACGCCTTGAAGAAGCTGCTTCGCCATACCTCTCCCGATCCGAATCAGCTCGCGCTGCAGCTGGATTTTTTTTCGGGCGATTTTTCGCCCTCAAGCGCAGTCGACAATCCAGCCCCGACACCCCGGGCAGGACTGGAACAGGCGCCGCCTGCCGATCAGGCGCCGCCTGCCAGGCCGAAAGGCAAGCGACGGATACATTTCAGGGAACATGTTCTCGACTACACCCTGCTGCGTTCGAAGCGGCGCTCGATCGGCTTTGTGATCGATGACGACGGCTTGCGCGTTACCGCGCCACGGTGGGTCACGCTTGGCGAAATCGAAAATGCGATCCATGAAAAACAGCGCTGGATCTTTGCCAAGCTGACTGAGCGGCGCGAACGCAGCGCGCGCCGGCTGCAGCCGCAAATGCAGTGGCGCGACGGCGCCGCATTGCCCTATCTCGGGATCGACATTACGTTGCGGATCGTGGGCAGCCAGCCGGCGGGCGTCCGATATGACGAGACCAGGCGCGAGCTGACTGTGTGCCTGCCAGCGGATGCGTCGGAACGGCAGCTGAAAGACCGTGTGCTGGGATGGCTGCAATCGGAAGCGAAACAACTGTTTGCGGAACGACTGCCGCTTTATGCCGCAAAGCTCGGCGTCACCTACAAGTCATTTACACTTTCGTCGGCGATGACGCAGTGGGGTTCCTGCACTGCCGACGGCCGAATCCGACTTAACTGGCGCCTGATGCACTTTGCGCTCGAACAAATCGATTATGTCATCGCGCACGAGTTGGCGCATCTGCGTGAAATGAACCATAGCCCGCGCTTCTGGGCCACCGTGCAATCGGTTTTCCCAGAGTTCGCCGCAGCGAAGAAAGCATTGCGCGAGCGCGGGCCGGAAACCCTTCCGGAGTTTTAGAAGTCTGCGCGGCAGCCAATAGGCGGCCAGTCCGGGGGCCGTAGCGGATGCACAGCGCCGTGCTTTCCGCCCTTCGAGTTCTAACGTGCGGAATGATGACCCTGTCTTACAGCCCCGTCGCCGTAGCCCCTTCCTTTCTCTCGATTAGCTCCACCTTATAACCGTCCGGATCGGTCACGAATGCAATCACCGTCTTGCCGCCCTTGACCGGTCCCGCTTCGCGGGTCACATTGCCACCCTGCTGCCTGACTGCATTACAAGCGTTCTTCGCATCTTCGACCGCGATCGCGATATGACCATAGGCAGTGCCCATCTCATACTTGTCGACCCCATGGTTATACGTCAGTTCCAGCTCGGCGTGATCCGGATTGCTGCCATAGCCGAGGAAGGCCAGTGTATATTTATATTCCGGGTTCTCGGAAGTACGCAACAGTTTCATACCCAGTACCTTGGTATAAAAATCGATTGAACGTTGCAGGTCGCCGACCCGCAACATGGTGTGCAAGATACGCATGGCTATCCTTTGCCTGAAAATAATTGAAAACGGAGATTGTATGCCGGTTCACTTGTCCTTGCCGCGCCCCGCTTCATCGGGCGGCGGCATGCATGCCCGCGTAGCGGGCCGGCTGTTCCGCATTCGGCGGCACTTGGCCTACGGATGGCTGCGGCCACATCAGTATAGCCAGGCAAACAGAAATGGAAGAGATAATCCATGCTGCAAATGACCGCTTCGAATATGGCATACTGCCGCTTGATAAATAGTCGGGATACCGGGTTGGCATTTTGGCCTCCTTTATTTTTTTGCAGCATGCATGGTGTTTCGACTTGAAGGCAAACAAAGGCCACATGGATTAGTGTTACCGAATCAATCTCAGCCGCCGAATGGATTCCTGCCGTCCCTACTCACTTTTTAAAATGAATATCACGCATCAATCATCGATCCTGCAGCATGTCCATTTCCAGGGCGAGTTCCCGCCTTCCGGGCCGAGCGGTGAGGTTAGCCAGGAGTCCCTGCAGTGAACCGAAGCGCATCAGCCGATTTCGCGCTTTTCAACGGTAGCGGCGAAGTACGCGCGCTTATGCGCGGGCTCGACTGGTCAAGCTCCCCATTGGGCGATCCGCATGACTGGCCGCCTGCGCTGCGCACTGTCGTTTCGCTCATGCTTGACTCCAAATTCCCCATGTTCACCGCTTGGGGGCCGGAACTCGGCTTTCTCTACAATGATGCGTATGCGGAGATCCTCGGGGTAAAGCACCCGGCGGCGCTGGGCCGGCGGTTCAGGGATATCTGGGGCGAAATCTGGTCCGACATCAGCCCCCTGATCGAACTGGCGCTCGCGGGGGAGGCGATTTATACCGAAAACCTGCCACTGGTCGTCGTGCGCAAGGAGCACGAAGAGCAAACCTGGTTTACCTTTTCATACTCTCCCGTACGCGATGACAACGGCGTGGTAGCCGGCATGTATTGCGCCTGCACCGAAACGACCAGCCAGGTGCTCGCGCAGAGAAGGCAATCTTTTCAGCTTGAAATGGCTGATGCGCTACGCGACCTGATGGAACCGACTGAAGCTGTCGCCACGGCGTGCAAACTCATCGGAGGCCATCTCGGCGTTACCCGCGTCGGTTTCGGTGATGTCGATCTGGAAGCAAAAACTTTCCTGGGCTCCAAAGGATGGACCGACGGCACCGTCGTGAGCATGGTTGGAAAGCCCGTGGCGATTGAAAGTTTAGGCGTGGGACTTCTAACCGATCTCTGCGCCGGCAAGACGCTGCGCGTCGATGATATAACGGTGGAAGCACGGACCGTGCAACACGTAGCTTACTATTCCGCCCTCGGTATGCGCGCCATGCTGGTCATTCCCGTGCTTGAATCGGACCGGCTTATCTCGATTCTTGTCATTGGATCAGCGCTGCCCCGTGCCTGGTCCGACGACGACGTGGCGGTGGCGGAAGACGTGCTGGCGCGCACCAGGGCCACCGTGCAACGGGCCCGCGCCGAGGCCGCCCTGCGCGCCGAGCGCGACCGCAGCCAGGGCATCCTGGATAACATGGCTGAAGGTTTCGTGCTGCTGGATCACGACTTCAGGGTTTTGCAAGTAAATCGGGGCGCATTGAGACTTGATACCCGGCCTGCGTCGGACATCATCGGGTTATCCCATTGGGAAGCGTGGCCGGGGTCGGAGCAGTTACAGATAGGGCACACCTATAAACGTGCCATGGCCGAACGCATACCGCTCAGCGCCGAACAGAATTACATTTTTCCGGACGGCCGCAGCGTGTGGCTCGATATAAAGGCGACTCCGGCAAACCAGGGGCTGGCGCTAATCTACAACGATATTACCGAGCGCAAGAAAGCCGAACAGGCGCTGCAACAAGTCAATGAAACTCTGGAAACGCGGGTTGCGGTCATTGCGGCTGAACGCGACCGGGTCTGGCGCATGTCGCAGGATATCCTGGCCATCGCATCGCTAAATGGTTATTTTGTCAGCCTCAATCCCGCCTTTACCGCCACGCTCGGCTGGGACGAGCGCGAGGCTACCACGACACCGTTCATGGACCTGATCCACGCTGCCCAGCGTGACGAACTACTTAAAAAGCTCACTGAACTCGCGCTTGGCCAGCCGGCCCGGAATTTCGAGACGCGCGCGCTGCATAAGGATGGTTCCTATCGCTGGCTATCCTGGATGATCGTGCAGGAGCATGACCTGCTGTACGGGGTCGGCCGCGATATCACGATGGAAAAGAAACAGGCGCTGGCCTTGCATCAAGCGGAGGACGCATTGCGCCAGTCTCAAAAGATGGAAGCGATCGGCCAGTTGACGGGCGGCATTGCGCACGACTTCAACAATCTGCTTGCCAGCATGGTCGGCAATCTGGAAATGATGAAAATGCGCATCGGCCATGAGCATCACGGTGACCTGGCCCGATACATCGACAGCGCGATGACCGTAGCCGACCGGGCAGCGGCCCTGACCCACCGCCTGCTGGCGTTTTCAAGACGGCAGACGCTCGATCCGAAACCGACCGACGTCAACCGCCTGGTCGCGTCGATGAGCGATCTGATCCATCGCACGGTAGGCCCGTCGATACGGATCGATACCACGCTCGTCGATGGTTTGTGGAATATCCGGTGCGATCCCAATCAGCTTGAAAGTTCACTGCTGAACCTCGCCATCAACGCGCGCGATGCCATGCCGGACGGCGGACAACTGCTGATAGAGACATCGAATCTCCAGCTCGACGAGGCCTACACGGCGGAGTTCCCGGACGTGACGCCAGGAGACTATGTGGCCATTAGCGTCATCGACACCGGAACCGGCATGCCGGCCGACGTCGTGGCGCGCGCATTCGATCCATTCTTCACGACCAAGCCGCTCGGCCAGGGCACGGGTCTGGGCTTGTCCATGGTGCATGGCTTCGTCAAGCAGTCGGGCGGCCACATACGGATTTATTCGGAGCCGGGCAAAGGGACGGCGGTACGGCTGAAGCTGCCGCGGTACTCAGGCGTAGCCGACGCCGACGTGAGCGCCGCCGCTCCCGGGGCCACGCCGCCGGCCAAGGCGAAGGAGACAGTACTTCTGGTGGATGACGAGTCGGCGCTGCGCAGTCTGCTCGCTGAAATGCTGGGCATGCAGGGCTATGCCACCATTGAAGCGGATGACGGCCCTGCCGGGCTGCGCATACTGGAGTCGTCGCGCCAGATCGATTTGCTGGTGACCGATGTCGGCTTGCCCGGCGGGTTGAATGGGCGGCAACTGGCGGATGCGGCGCGCACGCTTCGTCCTCAGCTCCAGGTATTGTTTATTACCGGCTATGCAGAGAACGCGGCGATCGGCGACGGCTTGCTGGCAACGGGCATGCAGGTCATGACCAAACCTTTCGGGATGGATGTGTTTGTCCGCAAGGTGCGCGGCATGATCGATATCACACCAGGGATGCCGGGGATATCACCGCAGGGCTAAGCGGCATTCCGGCTTGCCGGAACGGCATTTCTGCATAGGGCCTCGCAGGAATTGCCGCTTACTTCCGCAAAGGGTCCAGCAAATGCCGTAGCGCGTTGTGGTCCAGTTCATACATCAGCGCGAGCAAGCCGCCGAGTTCGCCCTCGGGAAAACCTTCACGGGCAAACCAGCCCAGATAATGCCCCGGTAAATCGGCGATCAGACGCCCTTTGTATTTGCCGAATGGCATTTCACGGCTAACCAGAAGTTGTAAGTGTTCGGCGTTCATCGGCGATCGTGCTGCTGCCCGCGTTTTATTCAACAGCCTGTGCGCACGGGGAAGCAGGAATGGCAAGGAAGGAAAGTTGCCTATTGTGCCAAATTTCATGCCGCACCGCGCGCTTGAAGTTGCGGTCGAGCACCCCATCTATCAGCCTGAGGCCTGAATTTTCCAGGTCAATGCTCCCTGAGTGCCTGCATGCTTCCGTTCGTCTCTTTCCTTCTTCATATCTACGTCGGCGCGCGCCTGCTGCCTGCCCTGACAGCATGGCCGGCCGTCTTCGCCCTGCTGCTGGCCGCACTGGTGCTATCCGCCTACCTGATGCCGATGGGAATTGGGTTTGGCGCCCGCCGCCCGACCATCCGGCGCGGAGCATCCGATCCCATCATCTGGCTCGGATGGGCCGGCATGGGCCTGTTTTCTTCGCTGCTGGTGCTGACCGCGGCACGCGATGTCGTGCTATTAATATCAATGGCGGCCGCCTGGTTCATGCCGGGCGCCATTGATGCAGAGGCGTTGCGCCGCTGGAGCGCGCTGGGAGTCTCCCTGCTTGGCTTTGGCGTGACATTGCTGGGCTTTGCCAATGCGCGCAGGACTGCGGCGGTAGTGATGGTGGATGTGCCGATCGACGGCTTGCCGTCGGCGCTGCACGGTTTCCGCATTGCGCAAATCAGCGACATTCATATCGGACCGACAATCCGTCGGAATTATCTGCGGCGCATCGTGGCGGCGGTCAATCGGCTTCAGGCGGACATGGTGGCAATCACCGGCGACCTGGTCGACGGCAGCGTGACCGAACTGGCGGCGCATGTCGCGCCGCTGGCCGATTTATCATCGCGCCATGGCACTTATTTCGTCACCGGAAATCATGAATATTATTCGGGCGCGGACGCCTGGATCGCCCAGTTGCGCAAGCTGGGTATTCGCGTGCTGCTCAATAGCCATATCGTGCTGCGGCACGGCGATTCCCGGAGCGGGACCGACGCCCTGGCTGTCGTCGCCGGCGTCACCGATTATAACGCCGGGCATTTCGATCCCGCGCATCGCACTGATCCGCAGGCGGCCATGGCCGGCGCGCCGGGCAATGCCGGCGTGCGCCTGTTGCTGGCACACCAGCCGCGCAGCGCCGAAGCGGCCGCCGCGGCCGGATTCGACCTGCAGCTTTCGGGCCATACGCATGGCGGCCAGTTCTTGCCGTGGAATTTCTTCGTCCGTTTTCAACAGCCGTTCGTCGCCGGTTTGCACCGCCTGAAAAATCTGTGGGTCTATACAAGCCGGGGCACCGGGTACTGGGGCCCGCCCAAGCGCTTCGGCGCCCCGTCGGAGATTACCTTGCTAAGGCTGGTGACAGCCTGAGAACGAGCCATGGCGCCCTCTTCACGCGTAGCCTTGCAGCATATGCCGTGCCGGTGCCCCGGGGATAACCAGCGAAAAAAGCATTTACTTTTTGAATCGGTACTGCGTATTATTGTGCGAAACATAAAAGGGAATAAAGGGCCATGCTGACCGCGATTGCATTAAGCGTTTTACTGGAAGCGACCGAAGCAAACATCATCAACGGCATGGCAAAAAGCGGCGAAGCGGTAATGACGAGGATTTCGACCAGCCGCAATTTCAACGACCTTGGAAAAAGCGTCTTGAAGTGCTATCACGGTACCGCGCGCTATCGCTCCGCGCACCTGCTGGAAGCCCCGTGGCACAAGCAGCGTGACTACGGCGCCGACAGATCCGCGCTGATCCGCATCAGCTATGCCGGCGCTTCGGGCCAGGAGTATTCCATGATGGTCGGACTGATGGGAAAACAAACGCAGGTTCGCGCCGCAATTCAATCCGATAACGCAAAAGTGCCCGCGAGCGGCAAGTGCGCATTGAATGATTGGACCGGGTGATCGCGGTCCGTCCGGCCCGCATTCAACTAACCGCCGAAGTACCCCTACACGCTCCTGAACTCAAGCACCCATACCAGCGGATTCGATTCCCACGATCCGGTGCCATTGATTGCTTCCCATATCTTCCGGTAGAGATACTGCGGTGATTCCCCGCTGGCCACGCGTGGAATGCCTTCCGCCAATGCGTCTTCATTGCTGATGTCCTGCAGGCGTTCGATACGCGTCGCTTCGATCTCCAGCAGTATACGGCTGGCGGCACGCGGCATGAACAGGGCAGACTTCCACGGGCCGAGGCTTTCATGTTCCGGCGTCGCCCGATAAATTACGCGCTCCGCGCCATTGACCGGATCCCGGCGCCATGTCTCCTTGACCCAGAGCCTGTCACCCGGCCCGCCATAAGGACAGGCCGGCGCACGCTCGCCCAATTCATCGACGGCCGACTTTATCTTCCTTCGCGTCTGGGATTTGGTCCCGTTCAATAATGCGCGCACCATTGGGGCGCTAAAAAGAATTGGGCGTTCCTTCATCAGGCCGGGAGGAGTCTGCGCGGCAGGAAGCAGGCGCCTAGAGGCGGTGGGCGATATTGTCCATGGCCATGCCAAGCACTGTCGCGCCGAGCGGTTTCGCCAGTGTTGGATTCCTGGCATAGAACACGCTCATTACATCGACGATAGCGGGATTGGCTTTCTCAACCTTGTCCGCGAATTCCTCGACCTGTTCCGGCGTGATGCGCGCCGCCTGCTCGGGACTGAGCTCAAGCGTCGCCCCGCCGGCATGCGATGAAAGACTGGAAAACGATGCCTTCAACGCATCGAGTATGTCCGGACTAACCCCTTGCAAAAGCTGGTTGAGCATCTCGGCCTGCTGCACAGCGTCCGCTTCCCGGTACGCTTCGCCCAGCATCTGTCCGAATGACGGTGTCTGGTCGGACCGGATCGCTTCCGACAGGCCGCCGCTCACTTCCTGGATCGGCGCCTGTTTCGTTACCTGGTCAAAGTCTTGCTCGACCTGGTCCGCAGACTGGACTTCCCCCATTGATGAATATTTTTGCAGTACCGCGCCGATTTCCTCATTTGTACTCATGCCAATCTCCCGTTGGTGTAACACGACGTAATAGAGCGACAATAGCCAATGAAGTTCGACGGATAAGCAAATATAGGCGGTTTTGTTTCCTTGATGAAAAACTTAACGATAATCCGGGCGATAAATTTGACGCATGACCGACGTTCGGTGCACTGGATAGGCTGATGTACAGCGCACCGGGCTAACGCGCCCGCATAAACCTGAAAGCCTGTCCGCCGGTGGACGAGCGGCGAACGCTTGAACCGCTGCCTCGCCGAACAGCTGCTCGATCAGACCACCGGATTTTCGAGCACACCGATGCCGTCGATTTCAATTCGCATCACGTCACCTGCTTTCAAATACTTGGGCGGCTTGAATCCAATTCCGACGCCGACCGGCGTGCCGGTCGAGATGATATCGCCGGGATAAAGCGTGATACCGGCCGAAATACATTCGATCAGGGTGGGAATGTCGAATATCAGGTCGCTGGTGCTGGCATTCTGGCGCAACTCCTCGTTGATCCAGATGCGCACCTGGGTATTGCGGCCATCGCAGTCGTCGACGCTTGCGATGCAGGGCCCCATGGGACAAAAGGTATCGAACGATTTCCCGAGATGCCATTGCTTGTGCCGTTGCTGCCAGTCGCGCGCAGTGACGTCATTGATGATGGTATAACCCCAGACATGGGCCATCGCGTCAGCCTTCGCGATGCGCGAACCGCCTTTGCCGATTACCACGGCCAGTTCGGCTTCATAATCGATCGCTTCCGAAACGCCTTTCGGAATCCGGACCGCTGCGCCGGGACCGACCACCGATTCCGGCACCTTGCTGAATATGTAGGGCACTTCGGGAATTTCATCGCCCGGCTTGGTGACGCTGGAATCGAAGCCGCTGCCGCCGAACTCGCGCGCATGCTCGAAGTAATTTTTCCCCACACAGAAAATATTACGGCGTGGACGCGGTAGCGGCGCTTCAAGGGTCACGCTGTTCAGTGCCAACGCGGGGCCGCCGGCTTGCGGCAATACGCTGCCTTCCGCCATCATTTCGATCAGCGCCAGGGCGCCGTGACTCTCGGCCCGTTCACGCCACTTGCCTTCGAATTTGAATGGCGTCACTTCCTTGCCATCGTTGGACAAACGTCCCGCATATCTCTGACCACTCCACTGATAAGTGACTATTCGCACAACTAGGTCTCCGCTTCAATTACGTTATAAGAGCCGGTCACGATACGGCATATAAGCCGTTCGTTCAAACCGGACATGATTTACATCTGCCTTCGCGAGTGGCTCTTGTCGAAGCCATCTACGGGAAAAGGAATCGCCATTGATGTTACTTGGTTTAATTTGGTTTAATCATCAACCAAAGAAAATTGAATGTCAAGAATTTCATTTCTTACTCGACCCGATGCAATTTTGCTTATCATATGTTGAAGTTCCATTCTGGTGCAGGTTAAATTAATCGCATCGTGCGTGTTGACACAGTTTTACCGAACTCCTAGAATGGTTTTTAAATAATCCAATTCGAACCAATAATGCGAATGGTAGCGAACAATCTCTTCATGCCACCATGATGCAGCGGGTTCTACGCTGAGCGATAAAAAAATTCCGGAGACATGCAGCATGCAAATACAAAATCGGCAAGGACTCCCCGCGGCGCGCCCGCTTCCCCATTCATGAATTTACCTGAGACGCCGTACGGTTCGACAGGGCGGATGAATCGCCCGCTGGCGGCCAGGGCCGACACGTGGCGCGTCGCGGCCTCCGGTTTGCGCGCGTTTTCTGCCTGATTTTTTACCTGATCTTTACCTGATTTTTACCCGGATGCGGGTGCTTAACCTTGGAGATGGAAGTGAATAACATTCAGTGGACTGGCGGTGTCGAGCATTGGACCAAAAAAGATGATATCAATCTCTTTTTATGGGAAAAACCGGCGAAGCCAGGTGTCAAGCCGGCCGGGACCATTCTATTCGTGCATGGTTCATCGATGGCGTCGCAACCGACCTTCGACCTGCATGTGCCCGGTCGGCCTGATTCGTCGGTGATGGACTGGTTCGCGGAGCGCGGTTTCAATACCTGGTGCATGGACAATGAAGGCTATGGCCGTTCGGATAAGCATCGTCCGATCAATTCCGATATCAGCAACGGCGCCGACGATCTCGCCGCCGGCAGCGAATACATATTGAAAAAGACCGGCGCCCCCAGCCTGCTAATGTACGGCATTTCCTCCGGCGCATTGAAGGCAGCGCTGTTTGCGCAACGTTATCCCGACCGGGTGGCACGACTTGCACTCGATGCCTTCGTCTGGACCGGCGAAGGCAGTCACACGCTGGAACAGCGGAAAAAGAAGCTGCCCGAATTCATTGCAAAAAACCGGCGCCCGATCGACCGCGCGTTCGTGCACAGCATTTTCAATCGCGATCATCCCGACACCGCAGATGCGGCAACCGTCGAAGCATTTGCCGATGCGATCCTGACACTGGACGACTCCATGCCGACTGGCACCTATGTCGACATGTGCTCAAAGCTGCCGCTGATCGATCCGGAAAAAATAAGCGTTCCCTCGCTCATTTTGCGCGGCGAATATGACGGTATCGCGGGCCTGGATGACCTCATCAAATTTTTCACTTTGCTGCCGAACATGGACAAGCAGTTCAACGTCATGGAAGGCATCTCGCACGCGAGCTTCCAGCAAAAGAATTACATGACGGTCTATCACATTCTGCATAGCTTCTTCTCGATGCCGGAAAACCTTTACAGAGGATAATTTCATGAAACTTCGATTTCGCGCCGTACTGGTAGCGGGAGTGCTTTCGGTTTTTGCGCAAACCGCTTTTGCCCAGGCATATCCGACCAAGCCGATCAGGCTGATCGTGCCGTTTGCCCCTGGCGGTTTTACCGACGTCGTGGCGCGCGTGGTGGGGCAGAAACTGTCCGGCTCGCTCGGCCAGCCGATCGTGGTGGAAAACAAGCCCGGCGCGGGATCGACTATCGGGACGGATTTCGTCGCCAAGGCCGCGCCCGACGGCTATACACTGGTCATGGTATCGAGCACGCATGTGATCAGTCCATGGCTGTATAAGAGCATACCGTATGACCCGATCAAGAGTTTTACGATGATCTCCAAGCTGGCGGACAGCCCCTATGTCCTGATGGTCAATTCAAAGGTGCCTGCGCGTGATGTGAAGGAATTCATCGCACTGGCGAAATCAAAGCCGGACAACATCCACTATGCGTCTTCGGGAAATGGCAGCGCCCAGCACCTGATCGGCGGACTGTTCATGTCCATGACCGGCACGAAGCTGATGCATGTGCCGTATAAAGGCAGCGGCATGGCATCGCAGGATCTCATGGCCGGCGTGGTGGAAAGCACTTTTGCCGGCGTACCGAACGCGCTGTCCGCAATCCAGTCGGGCCGGGCCCGGGCGCTGGCCGTCACGTCCGCCAAGCGCAGTCCGCAATTGCCCGACGTGCCGACGCTGCAGGAGGCGGGCGTTCCCGGTTATGACGCTACCGTGTGGCTGGCGCTGATGGCGCCGGCCGGCACGCCAAAAGACATCGTGAATCGCCTCAATACCGAACTGGCCAAGCTCCTGACTGCGCCGGACGTACGTAAAACGCTTTCCGACAGCGGGGTGGAACTGAGTCTGTCAACGCCGGAAGCAATGCAGGAATATATGGTCCAGGAACGTGAGCGCTGGGGCAAGGTGGTCAAGGAAGCGGGAATCAGGATCGATTAGCAGGTTTGATGCCGGGCGCGGGGTGCGCTTAGGGGCGCGGCATGGGATTGGGGGCTTGGTCATCGCAATCCTGTAATCGCTGCAGGCTTAAGGTACCTTCAAGCCCACCCGGTCATGCTCATCCCCGCCCCTGTGGCTCCACGACACAGCGCGTCACTACCGGCGTCTCGCCGATATGAAACGCCAGCTTCCGTTCCCGCAGAGCGACATCGGCCGCTGTAACACGATCAAAGCGGCGCAGATGCTCAGTCCATGATTCATCGACGATCTGTTCGAGATAGCGGCCCGGATCGGAAATATCCCGCAGCAGGTCCCACTCCAGCGCGCCCTGCCGCAAGCGGCTGCGACGGCTTTCCTGCATCAGCGCGCGAAAATCCTCGGCGCGCGCCGGATCGATCCGGTATTCAATCGTCACGACAATATTTCCAACCGCGGGCGGCGCATCGGCGACCGGCACCTTGAATTCGCGCGATGGCGTCAAGTCTTCCTCGATGCTCCGGTCTGCGACCAGCGCCTGCGCGACCAGCATCGCCAGCACCCCGGTCACCGTCGCGATCAGCAGGCTGGTCTGTACCGAGGTCACGCTCGCCACCTGCCCCCATAACGCGGCGCCGAGCGCACTCGCGCCCATGATCGCCATCTGGTACATCGACATGCCGCGTGCCCGCACCCAGTCAGGCAAGGCAAGCTGGGCCGATACGCTTAACGAGTTGGCGGTGGTAATCCAGGCGGCGCCACCGACCACCATGGCCAGGCCGGCAACGGCCGCATTGGGAGCAAAAGCGACGACGGCAGACGCCGCGGATTGCAGAATTGTCCCGCCGAGCACCAGGGCGTCACGCGACCAGGCCTGACGCAGGCGCGGCAGGAAAAACGCGGAGACGATGGCGCCGCCGCCCATACAGGCCAGCAACAGCGTAAAGGTGGCGGCGTTGCCGCCCTTCAGCCCGCGCGCCACCAGCGGCAGCAGCGCAAGCAATGCGGTCGAATGAAAGAAAAACAGGAAAATCCGCAGCAGCACCGCTTTCAGCCGGCTCGACTGGCTGACGAACTGCAGCCCGACCCGCATTGCGCTGAACAGCCGCTCGCGGCCGAGCGGACTCGGAACATGCACCCGCTTCCAGCGAATCAGAACCAGTGCGGAGCCCAGCGACAGAATGGCATTGAGCAGGAAGACATAAATCGTACCGGCGCCGGCGATCAGGGCTCCCGCAAGCAGCGGTCCGACGATGCGCGAGGCATTCATGGCGACCCCGTTGAGCGCAAGCGCGGTGGGTAGCTGCGCACGTGGCACCAGTTCCGGCACTGTGGCGGAAAACACTGGCCAGCGCATCGCGAGTCCGACGCCGTTGGCAAAGGTCAGGGCCAGCAGCAGCGCCGGCGAGATTATCCCTGACATGATGGCCACGCATAGCACTAACGCGATGAAAGCCACCCAGAACTGGGTAACGATGAAATAGCGGCGGCGGTCCAGGATGTCGGCGAGCGCACCGCTCGGCAATCCAAGCAGGAAAACCGGCAAGGTGGAAGCGGTCTGCACCAGCGCCACCCAGACCGGCGACGTGGTAAGCGATGTCATCATCCAGGCGGCGGCAACATCGTTCATCCACATGCAGATATTGGCGACCAGCCAGGTGCTCAACAACATCCGGAAAGTCCGGTGCTCGAGGGGAGCAAGCGCGGAGAGTGCTCCGGGCGCCGGGCCGGGAGCCGTCGATTCTTCGACAGAGCCGCCGGGTGGAAGTGAATAAGACATAGGTACTGTTACTCGGCTCAGATAGTTCTGAACGAAAAATAAGATCATCTCATACTCCACGCATTTCGATTTATTTATCCGCGTGGCGATTTCCGAATGGCGAGACGTTAAGGAATTTTTTATCCCGGACGCCCGGACCTGACTTCCTGTATCCGCGCCTCGGCGGCCTTGCATCGCGGCCCGGTAAACTCGGCCAGCAGCGCATCAATGAAAACCCGGGTGCGGGCCGGCATCAGCCGGCGTCCGGGGAAAACGGCCCAGGCATCGGTCGAAGGCAAACGCCAGTCCGGCAATACCGCGACCAGTTCGCCGCTGCGCAGATAGGGCTCGGCCGAGTGATCGTCCACTATCGCAATACCGGCGCCCTGGCGCGCCATGCGAAGCAGCAATTCAGGCGAATTGATCGTGGCGCGCCCGGGCGGGACACCCTCCCAGCGCTGCCCGGCGCGCTGCATGACCCAGGGCGCCGGCGACCCGGCGCGCGTCAGCAGGCGCAGTGTGTCATGCCGCATCAACCCTTCCGGCCCGTCGGGCGCACCGCGGCCTTCCAGGTAAACCGGTGACGCATACAAGCCGGCGGAAAAAACGGCGATACGTCGTGCCGCCAGCGTCGCATCATTGGCCAGGTCTCCCATGCGGACCGCCAGATCGAAATTTTCACCGATCAGGTCCACCCGGCGCGGCGACAGGTCCAACTCCAGCGAAATGGCCGGATAGCGGGCAATGAAATCCACCAGCAGCGTTGCCAGCATGAGGTTAGCGAAATCGGCCGGCATCGATACCCGCAAGCGTCCGCTCGGCTCAACCTGCCGGTGCTGCGCCAGCGATGCCGCCGCCGCCACCTCGGTCGCGACCTGGCGCGCATGTTCCAGGATGCTGTGACCGAAATCCGTTACCGTCAGCTTGCGGGTGGTTCGCAGCAGCAGGCGCTCGCCAAGCTGCGATTCGAGTGCAGCGACCCGCCTCGACACAGTCGATTTCGGCAGCCCGGCATGCTCCGCGGCACGGCTGAAACTGCCCTCATCCACCACCCGCGCAAACAGCAAAAGATCATTCGCTTCGAGATTCATGCTTGCTCCATTGTCCCACCATGGGAACAATGATATCCATTTTAACGACTTCCGGTTGGAATCTGGAACGAATAAAATGCATTCATCGTGGCAGTCGTATCACATTCAACGTCACAGTCAATCAAAGGAAACCAACATGAACATTCTGCAAATCAACTCAAGTGCCCGCATAGAAGGCTCCCATTCGACCGGCCTGGCGAATACCGTGGTTGCCCGCCTCCGCGCCGCCCAGCCGACAGCGACTCTTACTGTGCGCGACCTGTCGGCCACCCCGCATCCGGCGCTCGACGAAACCGCGCTGCAGGCGCTCTTTACTCCGGCTGAACAACGGTCGGCCGAGCATGCTGCCCGTGTTGCGCTGGACGATGTCCTGATCGCTGAAATCCAGGCTGCCGATGTGGTGGTGCTGGGCGTGCCGATGTACAACTTTGGCGTATCCAGCCAGTTGAAGAACTGGATCGATGCGATCTCGCGCGCCCGCGTTACTTTTCAGTATACTGACAAGGGCCCCGAGGGCCTCCTGAAGGGCAAGAAAGTCTATGTCACGCTGGCCCGCGGCGGAATGTACCGTGACACGCCGGCCGATACCCAGGTGGCGTACCTGAAGACCGTGTTGAGCTTTTTAGGCATGACGGATGTGCAGTTCGTCTACGCGGAAGGCCTCGCGATGGGACCGCAAGCCGAACAGGAAGCACTGGCCAGCGCCCGGACCCAGATCGAGGAAGCCATTCCGGCCTGAAGACCGGCCTGTATTGAGCCGCGGTGATGAACCAGTTTATTTGAGGACTTTGCGATGAATGCCAGAACCAGCCCGACGTTGCAACATGAAGTGGTGTCCAAACCGCGCGAGGTCGAACGCCTGATCACCGGCACGGCCACCTCGGATGGCGCGGGGGTCAAGCTGACGCGCGTGCTGACCCAGGGCCTGCAGCGGCGGCTTGATCCATTCCTGATGCTTGACGCATTCGGCACCGATAATCCGGAAGATTATATTGGCGGCTTTCCGGATCATCCGCACCGCGGCTTCGAAACCGTCACCTATATGATCGCCGGGCGCATGCGCCATCGCGACAGCGCAGGCAATGAAGGTTTGCTGCAAAATGGCGGCGTGCAATGGATGACGGCCGGACGCGGGCTCGTCCATTCCGAACTGCCCGAGCAGGAAGACGGGCGCATGGAAGGCTTCCAGCTATGGCTGAACCTGCCGGCGAGCGACAAAATGTGCGCTCCATGGTACCGCGACCTGCAAAGCGCGGACATACCGGAGTTCAGAACGGCCGAAGGCGTGACCGCGCGCGTGATCGCGGGAGCAAGCCATGGCATTGCTGGCGGAATGCAACGCGAAACCACGCTGCCGCTCTATCTCGATTTGCATTTCGAACCAGGTTCCGGTTTTACCCAGGCTCTGCCTGCGGCGCACAATGGATTTGTGTACGTCTACCGCGGCGCCTTGCGGATCGGCGACACCAGCGTGCCCGCACAGCGCATGGCGATTCTGAAAAACCAGCCGGATAGCGACGGCGTGATACTGCATGCGGATGAACCGACGCGCGCATTGTTGATTGCCGGCAATCCGCTGAATGAACCGATTGCGCAATATGGCCCCTTCGTGATGAACTCGAATGAGCAGATTCATCAGGCGGTGGAGGATTTCAGGGCGGGGAAATTCGCCTAGGAACCGGCGCGTGACGGCCTGGGCCTATGTCTATTTTGCAGATCAGCTAAACTAGCGCTCTCTGGAATCAATCTGGCCGCTACATGCCCATTCGCACGCGCCTGCTGTTACTTGTCCTTGCTATTCTGTTGCCTGCGTTTCTTGCTGCCGCCCTCGGCATCGGTTATGTGTACTCTGAAGCGCAAACGACCAATCGAAAAACCCTGCAGGAAACTACCCGCGCGCTGGCCTTGTTACTCGATAGTGACATCGAAACGCGGGAAGCAATCCTGCTTAGCCTGGCCGACTCGCCGGCATTGGATCGGGGCGACCTGGCAACGTTTTACCATCATGCGCAAAAGACCGCCGCCGGCCGCGAAGCCACGATCGTGCTCGCGGATGCCGAAGGCCACGTGCTGCTCAATACCGCCGTACCATTTGGCGCCATGGAGATTGCGAATTCCGGCACCTTGCTGGAATTGCGAAAGAAGCATGGCCCGGACGGCACGATCGTCAGTGACCTTTATCTATCGCCACACAGAAAAACCCAAAGTTTTGCAGTGCAGGTTCCGGTCAAGCGCAATGGCCGTGTCGTCTACTATGTGTCAATGGGATCGAATGCCAAACAGATTCAGTCAGTGCTGACCAGCCAGCGGCTGCCAAAAAACTGGATGGGCGCGATTATCGATGGCAAGGGCCTGCATGTCGCACGCACCACGGATCCAGAAAAATATGTCGGCCGCCGGGCGCCTGATGCACTGATCGCCACCATACGCGCCAATCGTGAAGGGTTCTTCGAGAACATTACAATGGACAACGTACACACACTAGCCTCTTTCA
Organism: Herminiimonas sp.; assembly: GCA_028292315.1. Lineage (GTDB taxonomy): Bacteria > Pseudomonadota > Gammaproteobacteria > Burkholderiales > Burkholderiaceae_D > JAQGMO01. Next base: position 30,294 of record JAQGMO010000018.1, read on the forward strand.
GCCATGCGCCGCGCTCGGAATGGGCTTTTGTCATTAACGTGCCACGCAGCGAATTGCGACGCACGGCGCTTCAGGCCACCGTTTTCATGATCAGTGTTTCGCTGCTGCTGCTCGGTTTTGCCCTCGCCGCGGCATTCGCGGTGGCACGCAAGACGGTCCAGCCGCTGGAAGCGCTGCGCCTCTCGGCGGAACGGCTCGGCAAGGGTGAAATTGTCCTCCCCGTCGATTCCGGAAACAAGGAAATGGATGAAGTCAGGGCTGCAATGGCGAAAGCCAGCACCGATATCAGCAGTGGGAAGGCGGAGCTGGAGCGCCGTGTCGAACAAGCGGTCGCCGCGGCCGGACAATCGCAACGCGCGCTGCTGCAGGCCCAAAAGCTCGATGCGCTGGGACGCCTGACCGGCGGCATCGCCCATGATTTCAACAATGTCCTTCAGACCCTCACCGGCGGATTGCAGCTGGCGCATTATTCGTCCCAGGACGCGCGCATCAAATCGCTGATCGAGACTTGTCAGCGCGCCGTCGATCGGGCGGTCGAACTGACCAGGCAATTGATGGCATTTGGCCGGGTGCAGGATGCCCGCCTCGAAACGGTCGACCTGCCACGGCAGATCCGCGAAACGACGCCTCTGCTCAAAGGCAGCCTGCCGAGCAACATCGATTTTCAGCTGATCCTCGCTGAACGGCTTTGGCCGGTCACCGTGGACCGGCTACAGTTCGAGCTTGCGCTGTTGAATCTGACGATCAATGCACGCGATGCGATGCGCCAGGGCGGCATCCTGCGGATCGAGGCTCGCAATGAAGCCGTGAACGGCTCGACTGATGAACTCGAACCAGGCGATTATGTCCGGGTCATCGTTTCCGATACCGGCGAAGGAATGACGCCCGAGGTGCTGGCCAAGGCGCTCGATCCGTTCTTCACTACAAAAGACATTGGAAAGGGCTCCGGCATGGGCCTGCCGCAGGTGTACGGTTTTGCGAAGCAGGCCGCCGGCACGCTTATCATCAGGAGTCAGACCGGTAAAGGAACGCAGGCAATTCTTTATTTGCCGAAAGCGGAACGGCCGCTGCTGAAGCCGGAATCCGAAACAGGCAATCCGCCGCAACAGGACATGGCGCCGGGTAAAGTACTCCTGTTCGTCGAGGACGATCCCCTTGTCAGGGACGTGGTGCGGCCAGCCCTGGAAGAACTGGGTTTCCTGGTGCTGCAGGCTGCCGATGCGGCGGAGGCGGTGGAAATTCTCGAATCGCGAACACATGTCGATTTTGTTTTTTCCGATATTGTCATGCCCGGAAAAATCAGCGGCATCGACCTCGCCGAACTGGTGCAGAAACGGTATCCCCGGATCGGGGTGGTGCTCGCAACCGGTTATTCCGATCGCCGGGTCGCGCTTCCAAATATCCGCACGCTTGCAAAACCTTACAAGGTCAGTGATGTAGTCAACGCCTTGACCCGTACCTGAATCAATTCACAGGCGGGGCTTCCGGTTGCAGGGCCGCATCGCGCCGCATAGTGCTTTCGCCGTTTGCATGCTGCGGCCCGCTGTGCGCCTGGGCGTCGCCATCACCCTGGATGAAGCCGGACCGGTCCCAGCCGGAATGGCTGCGCTCGTTTACAATCTGTGACATGAATAATCCAGCTCAAACTTCTTCGGCCGCCAGGGTGCCGGTGGTTCCGCGCCCTGCCGCAACCCTGATCCTGGCGCGCGACGGCGCGGATGGCATCGAGGTATTCCTGATGCAACGCACGCAGCAGGCCAAGTTCATGGCCGGCGCTTTCGTGTTCCCCGGCGGCGCAGTCGACCCGGCGGATTCGCAGCCGGTCTATGCCGCACATACCGCCGGACTGGACGATACCGGCGCCAGCCGGATACTTGGCATCGAACAGGGCGGGCTGGCTTATTGGATCGCCGCGATCCGCGAATGCTTTGAAGAGTCGGGACTGCTGCTTGCAACTGATGAAAGCGGCGAAATCATACGCCTGGAGGAAGGGCTCACCGCCGACGCTTTTGCAAGTTACCGGAACCGGCTCGCGGCCGGCGAACTGTCCCTGGCCGAATTGTGCCGCACGCACGGGCTGCGTCTGGCCACGGACAGGCTGGTTTACTTTGGCCACTGGACCACGCCGGCGGGACTGCCGAAACGTTTTGATACACGCTTTTTTATCGCCGTCGCGCCACCCGGCCAGACCGGGGTGCATGATAACTGCGAGACCATCGATCATGCCTGGATCCGTCCGGCGGATGCGTTGGCGCGCTGCCGGGCCGGCGAAATCACGCTGGCATTCGCCACCACCAGGACGCTCGAGTCGCTCGCGACCTTCCGCGACACCGCAAGCATGATGGCGCATGCGCGGGCGCAGTCTTCGGTCAAGTCGCATCTGCCGCGGGTTGCGCGCGGACGCAATGGGCGCCAGGTGCTGGTGCAGGGTGATCACGCTTACGCGGAAATCGGCATGCTCGACCCGGTCGGCGAAGGCACTTTTTCCTGCGAGATCGTGCCGGGCGTCCCGGTCCGGCTGTCGTCCCGGGTGCGCCGCATCGCAGCGCCGAATCCGGGCTTCATGACCGGGCCCGGCACGAATGCCTATCTGCTTGGTTCCGGCGAGGATATTGCGGTGATCGATCCAGGCCCGGCGCTCGATGAACATATCGACACTTTGCTGAAGGAAGCAGACGGCCGCATTCGATGGATCCTGGTTACCCATACGCATCCCGACCATTCTCCCGCCGCGGCGATCCTGAAATCGAAGACCGGCGCGCAGCTGCTCGGGATGCCGCCGCCCGAAAACGGACACCAGGATCATGGTTTCATGCCGGACCGGATACTTTCACATGGAGAACGCCTCGACATCGCCGGCTGCACCTTGCGCGTGCTGCATACGCCGGGCCACGCCTCGAATCACCTGTGCTACCTGCTGGAAGAAGAACGACTGGTATTTACCGGGGACCATGTCATGCAGGGTTCGACGGTCGTCATTAATCCGCCCGATGGCGACATGAGCGTTTATCTCGCCTCCTTGAAAAGCTTGCAACAGGAAGAGATTGCTTATCTGGCCCCCGGGCACGGCTTCGTGATGGACAAACCGCGCGAAGTCATCGATCGCCTGCTGGCCCATCGTCTGGGACGCGAGAAGAAGGTAATCGAGGCGCTCCGCCAGCTCGGCGCCGCGACCGCGGAGGAACTGGTTCCAGTCGTTTACAACGACGTCCCCGAGCGCCGGCATGCAATGGCCGCCAGGTCCCTGCTTGCCCATTTAATCAAGCTAAAAGAAGACGGACGGGCAAGCGAATCGAATGGCCGCTGGGAAGCGATCGCGTAGCTGGTTTCAGTTAGCAGCCTGCAGCTTGCGATATCCGGTTTCCAGTTATTGCGCCAGGGTCATCAAGCTCGCATTGCCGCCGGCGGCCGTGGTATTGACGCTCAGCGAGCGCTCGGCCACCAGCCGCCACAAGGGAATCGGATTCAGTTCAAGCGTTTCAATCACCGGCACCAGCGCGCCATCGCGGGCAGCCAGCGCAGGCCGCACCGCTGCCGCCTGCGTAGCGTCTACCAGCGCAATATCCAGCCGTCCCCCTGCATCGCCATCGAAGCGCTTTCCGGTCTCGATCGAATCGCGCACCTGCTGCGGCAATCCGGCCGGAAGTAATTCTGCGGCCGGTCCAGCAAGATAGGCCGTGTTACCGGTCGCCAGCACCGCGGCGAGCTGATTCAGCAAGGCGTCACCGCTGCCGGCGGCGCACAGCACCCGGCCACGCGGCGCGAATGCCAGTGTATTGCGTTCGCCGGTCGGACCGGGTAGCGCCAGGCTTTGCCCGACCGGCGTAGCAGCCGCATAATGCTGCAACAGGTCGGCAAGCTGTCGATGGCCAGTGCCGCGGGCCCAGTCGCCCAGGCACGCGGCCGCGTCCTGTTTCGCCCGCGCGCCCGCGCCGGAAAACAGTGCCGGTTCGGCGGCGCGCTGCAATCGGCTGAGATAGAGCGGCCCGCCGGCTTTCGGGCCGGTGCCGGATTGTCCCTCGCCGCCGAACGGTTGTACGCCCACCACCGCACCCACGATGTTGCGATTGACATAGAGATTGCCGACGCGCGCGTGCGCGCAGATGAAATCGATGGTCTCGTCGATGCGCGAATGAATACCCAATGTCAGACCATAGCCTGTGTCATTGATCGCGGCGATCAGTTGCGGCAGCTGCTCGCGGCGATATCGGATCACATGCAAGACCGGACCGAACACTTCATGCGTCAGTTGCGACAGCGAGACAATTTCGATGACGGTGGGGGCGACAAAGGTGCCGCGCCGGGTATCGGGCGGCAAGGGTAGCTGGTAAAAGCCGGAGGCGCCCTGTTTGATTTGGTCGATATGCGCGAGCAACGCATCCCTGGCTTGCGCATCGATTACCGGGCCGACATCGGTGGACAATCGGGCAGGGTTGCCGACACACAGCTGCGCCATCGCGCCCCGCAGCATTTCCATGGTGCGGTCCGCGATGTCGGTTTGCAGGCATAGCACGCGCAAGGCCGAGCAGCGCTGGCCGGCGCTGTCGAAAGCCGAGGTGATGACGTCCTGCACCACTTGCTCCGTCAGCGCGCTTGAATCGACGATCATCGCATTCTGGCCGCCGGTCTCCGCGATCAAAGGGATCTCGCCCGCCCCGCCGGCCGAACGCGTCGCAAGCGTTCGGTTGATCAGGCGCGCGACTTCGCCCGACCCGGTGAATAGCACGCCACGCACGCGCCCATCGGCGGTCAACCGGCTGCCGATGATTTCGCCGCTGCCCGGGAGCAGTTGCAGCGCAGCGCGCGGTATGCCGGCCTGATGCAGCAGCTGCACCGCGCGATATGCGATCAAGGGCGTTTGTTCGGCCGGCTTGGCCAGCACCACGTTGCCGGCGGCAAGCGCCGCGCTGACTTCGCCGATGAAAATAGCAAGCGGAAAATTCCATGGACTGATGCACGCCACCGGGCCGAGCGGCAGCCCGTCCGGCCGGCCGCGCACCTGGGCGCCGTAGTAACGCAGGAAATCGACCGCTTCGCGCACTTCGGCCACCGCGGCCGGAAGCGATTTTCCGGCCTCCCTGACCGCCAGAGCCATCAATTCGAAGCGATGCGCTTCGAATGCATCGGCTGCGCGCGCCAGCATATCCGCGCGAACGGCGGGTTCGCTGATTTGCCAATCCAGGGCGTATGATTGCGCGGCAACCAGCGCCGTTTCAACATCCCGCTCGTTCGCTTCAGTTACCTGCCCGACCTGATCTCGATGATCGGCCGGATTCAAAATCGCCTGCCGCCCGGTTGCACTGACTTCGCCGTCTACGAGTGGCTGCGCCAGCCACATCCGCGTGCCAAACTGGCCCATTGCAGCGTCAATTTGCCGCAGCGTGTTTTCATCGCTCAGATCCACGCCGGAGGAATTCGCTCGTTCGGCGCCGAACAGGGCGGCCGGCGTAGCGATGCCTGGATGCGGCGCCCCGCCGAGCAAGCCGGCTGCCTCGAATGGATCGGCCACCAGCGATTCGACCGCTATTTTTTCATCGACAATCTGGTTGACGAAGGATGAATTCGCGCCATTCTCCAGCAGTCGGCGCACCAGATAGGCCAACAGGGTCTCGTGGCTGCCAACCGGCGCATAGACGCGGCATCGTATGCCGAGACGGTCCGCGCCGACGACCTGATCGTACAGGCTTTCACCCATGCCATGCAGGAACTGGAATTCAAAATCAGTCACGCCGCGCCGCGCCGCCCAGGTATGGATAGCGGCCAGCGTGTGCGCATTGTGCGTCGCAAACTGGGGATAAACCAGACTGGTCGCAGCGAGCAGTTTTTGCGCGCACACCAGGAAAGACACATCGGTATGCACCTTACGCGTATAGACCGGATAGCCGGGCAAACCGTCGACCTGGGCGCGCTTGATTTCGGTATCCCAGTAGGCGCCCTTTACCAGGCGCAGCATGAACCTCCGCTTGCTGCGGCGGGCCAGATCGAGCAAGAAGTCGATTACAAACGGCGCGCGTTTCTGGTACGCCTGAACCACGAAACCGATTCCATCGAATCCCGCCAGGGCGGGATCGAATGCGAGCGCTTCCATCAGGTCGAGCGAGAGTTCCAGGCGATCGGCTTCTTCAGCATCGATGTTCAGGCCGATGTCATATTGCTTCGCGAGCAAGACCAGTTGCCTGAGCCGCGGCAGCAGCTCTTCCATCACGCGTGCGCGCTGGGCCCGGCTGTAACGCGGGTGCAAGGCCGATAGTTTCACGGAAATGCCCGGACCATCCCTGAGCCCCCGCCCGTCGGCGGCACGGCCGATCGCATGGATTGCCGCTTCATACGAGGCGTAGTAGCGCGCCGCATCGCGCGCCGTCAGCGCCGCTTCGCCGAGCATGTCATAGGAATAGCGATAGCCGCGCTTTTCATTGGCGCGACTGGCGGCCAGCGCGCCGTCTATCGTTTCGCTGATGACAAATTGATTGCCCAGCATGCGCATGGCAAGATCGAGGCCGTTGCGGATCAACGGCTCGCCGCCGCGCGCAATCAGCCGGGTCAGCGCCGAATCGAGCCCTTGTTCGCTGCTGGTGCCGACCAGTTTCCCGGTAATCAGCAAGCCCCAGGCTGCGGCATTGACGAACAGTGAAGGCGATTCCCCGAGGTGGCGGCGCCAGTCGCCCCGGCTGATCTTGTCCGCGATCAAGCGGTCCGCGGTCTGATGATCGGGGATGCGCAGCAACGCTTCGGCCAGGCACATCAGCGCGACGCCCTCTTCCGACGATAAGGAAAACTCATGCATCAGCGCATCGACGCCGGAGGCGCGGCTGCGCTGCGCCCGTACCGCACGCACCAGCCTGCTTGCGAGCCGGTGCGTGGCCTGACGCGCTTCCTCGTCCCGCCATGCCTGCGATAGCAGGCCTTGCACCGCTGCGCGTTCATCGCGACGGCAGGCGGCGGTGATCGCCGCGCGCAGCGGCGTCGGCTCGGGCAGAACTTCCCGGGCAAAATCGGAAAATGGAGCGAATTCCGAAGCGGTGCCTGCAGTAGCCCCAGGCTGGCGATCGCTTGTAAGCATGGTCAGGTTCTCGAAATAAAACGGTGTGGATATTTCGAAAGGTGTGCGAACCCCGATTTATTTACACTCTATTCTATGCCGTCTGCAATTTTTATTTTTAAGACTGGGAAGTATGGATTAATTTGTATGGATTAATTCGTATGGCTTTAATTTAGTCCGCCTTTAATTTCGGCTTGTCTGCAATCAACGCAACGGTATCGGCTGACTTGCCGGCACCGGCACCGCGGTCACGCTGTTTTGCGGACTGCCTTCGATCACCCGGTCGGAATAGACCAGGTATACCAGCGCATTACGCCTGGGATCGGCCATCCGCACAACCCGCACGCGCTTGAACAGCACTGAAGCGCGCTCCGAAAACACTTCTTCCTGCTGCGGTATCGGGCCATTGAATTTTATGTCTCCGACCTGGCGGCATGCGACCGACGCTTCCGCCTTGTCTTCCGCCAGGCCGACCGCGCCTTTCAAGCCGCCAGTCTTGGCGCGGGAAAGATAACAGCTCACGCCCGTCACCTTGGGATCGTCGAAGACTTCGACCACGACCTTGTGATTCGGGCCGATCAATTTGAAAACAGTGCTGACTTCACCCACTGTTTCGGCTCGCGCGCTAAACGCGAGGGCAATGAGAAGAACCGGGAGTACTGCTTTTTGCGCGATCATCATTTTTCATGTCCTTTCAATTCAAGAGCGGGGCCCGGCAGCGATCAATCCGGTGCGAGTCGGTTGGCAAGCTCAACGAATTGTTCCAGCGGAACCGTTTCCGGCCGCGCCTTCGGATCAACCCCGGCATCGATCAGCTGGTTTTCCGTAAACATCCCGGCCATGCAATTGCGCAACACCTTGCGCCGCTGGGAAAATGCCTTCAGGACGACTTGCTCGAGTTTCGCCTGGTCGCAGGCAAGCGGCTGGGCGATCGGAATCATGCGCACGATGGCCGACTCGACCCGCGGCGGCGGATCAAATGCGGTCGGCGGCACGATGAACATCAGCGCCATCCGGTAGCGCCATTGCAGCATCACCGACAGTCGTCCGTAACTTTTGCTGCCCGGCTCGGCCACCATCCGCTCCACCACTTCCTTTTGCAGCATGAAATGCTGGTCTTCCACCTGCTGCGCGATGCCCGCCAGGTGAAACAGCAGCGGACTGGAAATGTTGTATGGCAGGTTGCCCACCACCCTGAGCTTGCGCCCGGGCGTGGCCGCGATCGATCCAAAATCGAATTGCAGCGCATCACCGGCATGGATGATCAGCTTGGCGGAATCGAATTTTTTCTTTAAATGGGCAACCAGATCGCGGTCCAGTTCCACGACATGCAATTGCTTCAAGGACTCCAGCAGCAGTTGCGTCATCGCGCCCAAGCCTGGGCCGATCTCGACCATCGTATCGTCGGGAGCGGGATCGATTGCGCGGATGATCTCGTGCAGCACTGATTGATCGGTCAGGAAATTCTGGCCGAATCGCTTGCGTGGTATGTGTTTCATTTTTTTGTGGCGGCCATCCGTGAAGCGACCGTGATTGCCTCGGTCATGCTGCGATGATCCGCGTGTCCGAAACCGGCCGCGGCCAGATCAAGCGCCGTGCCATGATCGACCGATGTGCGAATGATCGGCAAGCCCAGCGTGACGTTAACGCCAAGGCCGAAGCTGGCATGTTTCAGCACCGGCAGCCCCTGGTCGTGGTACATGGCGAGCACGCAATCGGCGTCCTGTAGATATTTTGGCTGGAACAGGGTGTCGGCAGGATAGGGGCCCCTGGCATCGATGCCCCTGGCGATTGCGGCTTCAAGCGCCGGCGTAATCACGTCAATTTCTTCGCGGCCCAGGTAGCCGCCCTCGCCTGCATGCGGATTCAGGCCGGTTACGAGAATGCGCGGCCGCGCCAGACCGAATTTGTGCTGCAAGTCGTGATGCAGGATGTCGAGCGTGCGCGACACGCCATTGAAAGTGATGGCCGCCGGGACGTCTTTCAGGGCTAAATGCGTGGTCGCCAATGCGACCCGCAACGGCGGCGACGAACGCTCGGCAATCAGCATCATCACGACTTGCGGCGTTCCGGTTTTTTCCGCCAGGTATTCCGTATGCCCTGTAAACGGGACGCCGGCATCATTGATAGTGCTCTTCTGCAGCGGCGCGGTGACGATTGCATCGAACCACCCCTGTAGGGCGCCTTCTATCGCGATGTCCAGCAACTGCAGCACATGGCGCCCGTTGATCGCATCGAGCTTTCCGGGCACGACGTGGGCCGCGAGCGGACAGTCGATCACCGCGATCCGGTCCGGCGGAATCCGCGGCAAGCCGTCGTTGCGTACGGCGCGCAGCGATAGTGCAAGCAGCCGTATCGACGGATCGATCGCAGCGGCGGTCATCGCGAGGAAGGCCGAGTCCCCGATCAGCACGCTGTTCACCGCAGAGCGCGACTCCCATGCCGCCTTCAGCGCGATTTCCGGACCGATTCCAGCCGGCTCGCCGCAAGTGACGGCGATAACAGGCGGTTGTGCGTGCGTATTCATTACAACCCGATCGATGCGTTAATGCGCATTGAGTTCTTCGGTTCGATATTCGACATAGGCACGATCACGTACCTGGCGCATCCAGTCCTCGGCCGCTTCTTCCTGCTTGCGCTCGCGAATAATCTGGCGCGCGGCCAACCGCTGCCGCTCCTGCGATACGTCGTCGGTCTTTCGCTCCATCACCTGGATCAGGTGGAAGCCGAACGGCGACTCGATCGGCTCGCTGACCTGGCCGGGCTGCAAGGCATTCATTGCGCGTTCGAACTCAGGCACCGTATCACCCGGATAAATCCAGCCGAGATCGCCGCCGCGCGACGCTGACAGATCATTCGAATATAGCCGGGCCAGTTCCTCGAACGTGGCAGCCTTGTTGTCGAGCCGTTCTTTCAGCTCAGCCATCTTGCGCCGCGCATCGGACGACGAGACGATCTGGTTGACCTTGATCAGGATGTGGCGCGCCTTGGTTTGCTGGACCGCGGGCGCATTGGCGCCGGCTTTGGCCGCGCCCGCCTCGCGTTTGCCGAGCAGCTTCAGAATATGAAAACCATTGGCGCTTTTTACGGCCGCTACCTCACCCGGCTTGCGTTCGGCGACTGCGTCGACAAACAGTTGCGGCAGCCGTTCAGCGCGGCGCCAGCCGAGATCGCCCCCGGTCAACGCATCATTCGAATCAGAAAATGCGGCGGCGACTTTTGCGAACTCGGCGCCGGTCTTGAGTTGCTGTAATGCTTCCTCAGCCCGCTTGCGGCGCTGCTCGATCTGCTCCGCCGATGCGTTTTCAGGAATCCGCACCAGGATCTGCGCCAGGTTGAATTCCGGCTGGCTCTCCTGGAGCGCTCCGGCATTCGCGGCGAGATAATTATCGACCTCGGATTCCGTGACCTGGATCTTGTTGTCGACTTCGCGCTCACGCAGCCTCTGCATGATGATTTCTTCGCGAATTTCTTCGCGGAAGCGAGCGAACGGCGTGCCATCACGCTCCAGTTGGGCGCGAAACTCCGGCAGGGACATTTTGTTTTGTTCGGCGATGCGGGCTACCGCGCGATCGAGCAGGGTATCGTCAACCCGAATGCCGGTTTCCTTTGCAAGCTGCAATTGCGCGCGGTCGACAATCAGGCGATCGAGCAGCTGCTTTTGAAACTGGGCGCGTGGCGGCACGGCCACACCCTGATTTTTCATTCGCCCTTCGACCAGCCTGACGCGCGATTCCAGCTCAAGGTAAGTGATGACTTCGTTATTCACCACGGCGACGATGCTGTCGACCGGGCGCGCCTGCGCACGAGGCGCCGCCGATGGCTGGGTCCCGGCAGCTGCGGGCGCCTTGACCACGGGCGCAGCTTGCGCGCGCGCGTCCGGCAGCACGCCGATAGCGGTCACGCACATCAGCAGCATTGCCAATCTGATTTGCCGGACCGGAGCCCGGGCGATACGCATGGTGTGAGAAATATTCATGAGTTTGTTCGATTCGTTAAAACTACATTGTTACCGCTTCCCGCGACATGCGGATCGGGCGCAGTTTGCTTTCACGGCATGCCGCTACGGCTGGTTGATGACTTGATAGCCTGGCACATTCGTTCGCAGCACCTCCAGCGGATTGGACCCGATTCTGGACAATCCGTTTAACTCGAGCTGGAAAAAGAAGGCGGATGTCGCTACACCGGTCCCGGTCGGACGGCGCTGTGCAACCGCGCGAAAAACCCAGCAATCGGCCTTGTACTCAACGCCCAGCACGCCTTCCGACACTTTTTTGTCACGTATGGAGTAGTTTATTCTGCCGACGCCATACCAGCGCTCTGCGATCGGCCATTGTCCGGACACGTCCACCAGCTCAAGCGCAGCCGGCTGATCGCGCCGGTATTGCAAGTTGAGCACCTTCTTCGGCGCCGGCTGCCAGCGCACGCCATAATTGGTGCGACTGGTGCTGCGCACGGTCTGGCTGTACTGAATGCTCGCTTCCACACTCAGTGTCGATGATACCTGGCCGGCCGCCGCCAACAGTATATCCGAACGGGCATCAACGGAACTGGCGCCAAGCGTATTGGCGACGACCCGCTGGTCATTGAAATAATAGCGCTGTGCCAGCGCCAGGCGCATGCGTTCCTCGCCCGACTCTTCGATGAAACGCGAAACCAGCGCGGCGGTGAGCTGATTGGCATCGCTGATGCGATCGTTGCCGGCGAACCGGTTTTCGCTGAAGAGCTGCGCGAAATTGAAATCGGCCAGCGCCGAATCGAAATTCGGAAAAGCGCTCTGGTCCTTGAATGGCGTATAGACGTAAAACAGGCGCGGCTCCAGCGTCTGAGTCGCCGGCCGTCCGAGAAAACCGGTTTCACGCTCGAAAATCAAGCCGCTGTCGACCGACAGGGTCGGCAACACTCGGCTGAAGCTCGATCGCGCTCCAGGCGTCTCGTTCTGAAGGCTATAGGTGGTTGCATGAACTGAAACGCTGGGCGTTACGAAATAGCCGGGATTCAGGATCGGATAGGAAAGCCTCGGATTGACCACCAGCCGGTCGCCACGCACCAGGTCAGGGTGCCAGAAGCGCGTCATATCGGCCCCGGCCGACCAGTCAAACCCATTGACATCCTGGCGCCCAGCCAGGTAAGTCAGTTGCGGCAGGCGGCCATACGGCCGCACGATCGGAGCCGCCGGGTCCTGCAGCACCTGGTAATTCGTGGCTCGCAAGGCCGCGTTCCAGAACGAGCCGCCATAGTTTAGCCCAACGTCGCGCGACAGCAGCCGTTGCGAGGCAGTGGTAATCGTATTGGAAAAATCATTCGGATAGTTGTCATCCGAAGCGGCATTGATATTCGATGAAAATGTCAGGGACGGTGTCAGCGACTGCAAATGCGTTGACGAGATCGCGTAGCGATTGGTGCCGGTCACGCGGTCGTTAACCATCCCTTCGATATTGGTTTCACCGGAATAGGTTTCTCCAAGATAACGCGCTTTGGCGCCGAGCTGGAGGCCACGCCGCGAAATCAACCGTGGATAAACCGTAAGGTCGCGGTTCGGTGCAATATTAAAATAATAGGGCACCATGACTTCCAGTCCGCCCTTGTTGGTGGTGCCGACAGTGGGCGGCAGCATGCCGCTCTTGCGCGCATCCGACAGCGGAAAAGACATGTACGGCGAGCCAAGGATCGGCACGCCCTTGAAATAAACAATCGCGGTCGACGCAGTGCCGATATCGCGGCCGCTATCGAGATTGAGCTTGCTCGACTTGAGGTACCAGTCCGGATCCGGGCCTTCGCAGGTGCTGTACGTGCCCTGCTCGATGACGGCCTGGTCCTGTGCCAGAAAATCGATGCGATCGGCTCGGCCTTGCGCATTATTGTTTTCCAGCTTGTAAGTCGGGTTGATTATATAACCTTGCCCGGTATCCAGTTTAAGTTTCAGTTCTTCGCCGGTATACCGGTCTCCGAAGCGCTTTATCCTTACCGTTCCGGTAGCCTCGACTTCATCTTCGATGATGTCATAAGTTGCCTTATCGGCATTGAGGGAAGTGCTGCCGCGCGTGACTTCGGCATTCCGTTCCAGGATGATTTCGCGATCGGGACGTCCCGTCATGCGTTCGGCGCCGAGCGTGGTCGGCGCATCGCGTTCATCGGGCCTCGGTGGCGCCGGATTGGTCTGTGCGGCAGCCAGCGTCGGCAGCGCCGCTGCCGAAACCGCCACCGTCAATGTGCGAAACACTTGCCGCGAAGGGAAAAATCGAGGGCGCCGGATCATGAAAAGAGGAAAAGCAACACCATATGGAGGCGATTTTTTGAATTCAATCCCTTATTATATGGGAACTGATACGGGTGTCACGTTATTCACGGACATTGGTCGATATCACTCAACTTTGTGCGCCAGTGCGCACTCAACCCGTAGTCGACTCATATTCAACCCATATTCAACCGATATTCAACCCATATTCAACCCGACTTTAATCCGACTTTAATCCGACTTTAACCAGATTTAACCAGACACCAGGCCGTTCCATGACTTTAGAATCCCCTCCCGATGTCCGCCTGACCCAGTTAACCGAATGGCTGGCCACCGTGCCGGCGCCCGCAACACGGCCCGAAACGTTGCGGCCGGCCTCGTCCGATGCGAGTTTCCGGCGCTATTTCCGGGTCGATTGTACCAATGGCACCACTTGTATCGTGATGGATGCTCCCCCGCCCCAAGAAGATGTACGCCCGTTCCTGCATGTCGCCGAAGTATTCGGCAAAACCGGCGTGTCCGTGCCCGCGGTGCTGGCACAGGACGTCGAGCGCGGTTTTCTGCTGCTCTCCGACCTCGGCTCAACCACCTATCTGCATCAGCTCGATCCTAAAAACGCATACCGGCTCTATGTCGACGCAATCGAAGCGCTGGTGCTGCTGCAATCCCAAAGCACCCCCGGCGTCCTGCCGGAATATGACCGGGCACTGCTGTTACGGGAACTTAAATTGTTTCCGGAATGGTATGTCGGCAAGCACCTCGGCGTGGCCATGAGCGCCGCGCAAACGGCTGAACTGGACAAGATTTTCGATATACTGCTGGCAAATAACCTGGCGCAGCCGCCGGTCTTCGTTCATCGCGATTATCATTCCCGCAACCTGATGGTGCTCGAGGACGGCAATCCGGGCATTCTCGACTTCCAGGACGCGGTCTATGGACCGATTACCTACGACCTGGTTTCGCTGTTGCGCGATGCTTACATCCAGTGGGATGAAGAGTTGGTGCTGGACTGGACGATCCGCTACTGGGAAAGCGCGCGGCGGGCCGGCTTGCCGGTCAATCGCGACATCGATGCGTTCTACCGCGACTTCGAGTTCATGGGACTGCAGCGTCATCTGAAAGTGCTCGGCATTTTCGCGCGGCTATATCATCGCGATGGCAAGGAAGCTTATTTGAAAGACATTCCGCTGGTAATGGAATACACACGCAAGACGGCCAATCGCTACAAGCAGTTCGCTCCGCTGGTCCGGTTGCTCGACGCGTTTGAAGATAAGCCGCCTCAGGTCGGATATACATTTTAAGCTTGCAAGCAGCCCCTGGCTGCAAAACCGGATCGAATAGAATTTATCTTATGAAAGCCATGATTTTTGCCGCCGGCCGCGGCGAGCGGATGCGGCCATTGACCGACACCTGCCCCAAGCCGCTGCTGAAAGTGCGCGGCCGGCCCCTGATTGTGTGGCATATCCTGAACCTGGTGCGCGCCGGGATCACCGACATCGTGATCAACCATGCGCACCTCGGCCGGATGATCGAAGAGACGCTCGGCGACGGTTCCCGGTTCGGCGCTACAATTACTTATTCGGATGAAGGCGTTGCGCTTGAAACCGCGGGCGGCATCGCGAAGGCACGCCACCTGCTCGGCGAGGAACCGTTCGTCGCCCTTGCCGCGGATATCTATTGCCCCCATTTTGACTTTGAAGACGTCAAAACCGCGTTGCAGGACAACGATGTTTGGGGCAATCCGCTGCCGCCGGAACAACGTGATCTCGCCTGGTTATACCTGGTGAAAAATCCCCCGCATAACCCGGGCGGCGATTTTGCCTTGTACAGTTTTTCAGTTGCCAACGAAGGCGAACCGATGCTGACCTTTTCAGGCATCGGCGTGTATCGGCCGGAAATGTTCGATTCCGTCGCCGCCGGCGCGGCGGCAAAGCTGGCGCCGATCCTGCGCGAGTTTGCCGCGCGCGGCCGGATTGGCGGCGAAGTGTACCGCGGCGACTGGACCGATGTCGGCACCGTGGAACGCCTGGATCAACTGAATGCACCGCTTACCAAAGGAACTCATTGATGAAACCGTATGCAGCGCGCCGCGATGTCTTGATAAAGCAAATGCAGGCTAAGGGCGGCGGGATCGCCATCATTCCTACCGCGCCTGAAGCCATGCGCAACAATGACGCCGATTATCCTTATCGGCACGACAGCTCTTTTTACTACCTGTCGGGTTTTACCGAACCGGACGCGGTTATTGTGCTGATCGCCGGGCCAGCCAGCCGGGCTATCCTGTTTTGCCGCGAAAAGAACCTGGAGCGCGAAATCTGGGATGGATATCGCCACGGCCCGGAAGCGGCCCGCGAGAAATTCGGCTTCGATGCCGCGTTCGCGATCGAAGAGCTCGATGCCGAGCTGCCGAAGCTGATGGCCAATGCGCCCGCGATTTTTTATGCCCTCGGCAGCGATGCGAAACTGGATGCGAAGGTGCAGGCATGGCTGCAATCCGTGCGCGGCCAGGTACGCGCCGGCGTCACGGCCCCGTCGGCAGCCTATGATATCCATGTGCTGCTCAATGAAATGCGCCTGATTAAGGATGCCGATGAGGTCGCGATCATGCGGCGCGCCGCGAGGATCTCGGCGGAGGCCCACGCACGCGCCATGCGAGTCGCGCGGCCGGGCATGCATGAATATCAGATCGAAGCGGAATTACTGCATGAATTCCGCAGGAACGGTTCGCAATTTCCCGCGTATACGTCGATAGTCGCGACCGGCGCCAATGCTTGCGTGCTGCATTACCGGGCCGGCGACGCGGTTTTGCAAAACGGTGACCTGGTGCTGATCGATGCCGGCTGCGAACTCGATGGCTACGCATCCGACATCACGCGCACGTTCCCCGCTAACGGCGTGTTCTCCGGCCCGCAAAAAACGCTGTATGAAATCGTGCTGGCGTCGCAGGCTGCCGCGATTGCTGAAATCGGGCCCGGAAAGCGTTTTACGGATGGCCATGACGCGGCGGTCAGGATACTGGCGCAAGGCATGCTCGATACCGGATTGCTGAACAAAAACAAGGTCGGCTCGCTCGATGACGTGATCGCCAAGGGCGACTACCGTCAGTTTTACATGCATCGCACCGGCCACTGGATCGGCATGGATGTGCATGACGTCGGCGAATACCGCGACCCCGCGCCGGCCGGCGCCGAACGGCCATGGCGTACTCTGCAGCCGGGCATGGCATTGACGGTCGAGCCGGGCATCTACGTGCGGCCCGGCGAAGGGGTGCCGGAGCAATACTGGCATATCGGCATCCGGATTGAAGATGACGCGCTGGTTACCGCGGATGGCTGCGCCATCCTGACCGAAGATGCGCCTAAAACAGTATCGGACATCGAAGCCTTGATGAAACATTGATCACCGCGCGATGACAGATTTCGATATCGCCATCTGCGGCGGAGGCCCGGTCGGCCTGGCGCTTGCCGCCCTGCTGGCAAAGCGCGGCGTGGCGCCGGCGCGCATCGCGCTGATCGATGCGAAGGAACTCGCCCAGGCGATTCAGGACCCGCGTTCGATCGCCGTCTCTTACGGCAGCCAGCAAATTCTTGAACAGGTCGATGCATGGACCGGCGCAAGCACGCCGATACGCGAAATCCACGTCTCGCGCCGCGGCCACTTTGGCCGCACACTGATTCGCAGCGATGAATACGGGTTGCCGGCGCTCGGCTATGTCAGCCGTTACGGCGCGCTGGTCAGTACGCTGGCCGGCGCTGCGCAACGCGCCGGCATCACGACCATCCGCCCGGCGCACGTGACGGCAAGCAATGAGCAGGACGACCTGGTGGCGCTACGGCTGGACGACGGCCGCACGTTGACCGCGCAAATCGTGGTGCAGGCGGAAGGCGGCGTATTTTCAGATCAGGCAGCCAAAGCCATCACGCGCGCTTATGAACAGACAGCGGTGGTGGCGCAGGTAACGGTCAATGCGCCGCTTGCCGGGCGCGCCTTCGAACGATTCACTGATGAGGGGCCGCTTGCATTACTGCCCCAGGACGATGGCTATTCGCTGGTGTGGTGCATGAAGCCGACCCGCGCCGCGCACCTGATCGCCTTGCCGGAAACCGAATTCCTCGAATCCTTGCAGCAAGCGTTCGGCACGCGGCTCGGCCGCTTTACCGGCGTCCGGCAACGCATTGCCTACCTGCTCGGTTTGAATGCGCGCACCGGCATCACCGCGAGAACCGTTGCCATCGGCAATGCTGCGCAAACCCTGCACCCGGTGGCGGGACAGGGATTGAACCTCGGGTTGCGCGACGCCGCGGTATTGGCCGGACTGCTGGCGCAACAGTCATCGCCGGCCATGCTGGAGCGCTTTGCGGCGAACCGCCAGGCTGACCGCAGCCTGATCATACAGGCCACTGATACGATGGCACGGATCTTCGCGAGCGCGCCCGATGGCGCGTTCAGCCAGAGCATGCTGGGATTGTCGCTCGGGCTCGTGGACGCGCTCAAGCCGGCCAAACGGATGCTGGCGGACCTGATGATGTTTGGCCGGCGATAAAAAAACCGCGCCGTATGAGCGGCGCGGTTTGGTAATGGCGGCCGGCGCAGGGGTAACGCGTCCCCCGCCATGGCCTTGGCTATCCGTTAATCTATGGCCTTCACCATATCTTCAATGACTTTCTTTGCGTCGCCAAACACCATCATGGTCTTATCCATGTAAAACAGCTCGTTGTCGAGACCGGCATAACCAGCCGCCATCGAACGCTTGTTGACGATCACGGTCTTGGCTTTATACGCTTCCAGGATCGGCATGCCGGCGATCGGCGATTTAGGATCTTTCGCCGCCGGATTGACCACGTCGTTAGCGCCGAGCACCAGCACCACGTCGGCCTGGCCAAACTCGCTGTTGATGTCTTCCATCTCGAACACCTGCTCGTAGGGCACTTCCGCTTCCGCCAGCAACACGTTCATGTGACCCGGCATGCGGCCTGCCACCGGATGGATCGCATATTTCACGTTCACGCCCTTGTGCGTCAGCTTCTCGGCCAATTCATTCAAGGCATGCTGAGCCCGCGCCACGGCCAGACCGTAACCCGGAACGATGATGACGGTTTCCGCATTGCCCATCAGGAACGCTGCGTCATCGGCTGAACCGGACTTGACGGGTCGCGCTTCCTGCGCGCCGGCGGCAGCTGCCGACGTATCACCGCCGAATCCGCCCAGGATCACATTGAAGAATGAGCGGTTCATCGCCTTGCACATGATGTAGGACAGGATCGCGCCGGACGAACCGACCAGCGATCCGGCAATGATCAGCATCGAGTTATTCAGCGAGAATCCGATACCGGCCGCCGCCCAGCCCGAGTAACTGTTCAACATCGACACCACCACCGGCATGTCCGCGCCGCCGATCGGGATGATGATCAGGACGCCGAGCACGAAGGCGATCGCGGCCATCACGATGAATGGCGTCCAGGCTGATTCGTTGCCCGGTGCGAAGCAAAAGATCAGGCCGAAACCGACCATTGCAATGGCCAGTGCCAGGTTGACGAAATGCTGGCCCTTGAAAGTGACCGGCGCTCCCTGGAATAAACGGAACTTGTATTTACCGGACAGCTTGCCGAACGCGATGACCGAGCCGGAAAAGGTAATTGCGCCGACGAAGGTACCGATGAACAATTCGAGACGGTTACCAAATGGAATCGGCGTTCCTTTTGTCGCGATATTGAAAGCCCATGGTTCCGAGACCGCGGCGATTGCAATACAAACGGCTGCCAGACCGATCAGCGAGTGCATCGCCGCCACCAGTTCCGGCATCTTGGTCATTTGCACTTTTTTGGCGAGCATGGTACCGATGGCACCACCGACCACGACGCCGAGCAATACCAATAGCAGGCCGGGCCCGGTGGCCGACTGTTCTGCTCTCAGCTTGATGATCAATACGATCGTGGTCAGGGTGGCGATCGCCATGCCGATCATGCCGAAGGCATTGCCGCGTCGCGCGGTGGACGGATGCGACAAGCCCTTGAGCGCCTGGATAAAACAGACCGATGCGATCAGGTACAGCATCGTCACCAGGTTCATGCTGACAAAATTCATATTCATTATTTCACTCCTCCGTCACCGGCCTTCGGCAAAACCTTCGGCTCTTTTTTCCTGAACATTTCCAGCATGCGCTGCGTGACCAGAAAGCCACCGAACACGTTGACCGCGGCCAATGCCACCGCCACCGTGCCCATGACCTGACCCAGCAGACCTTCGGTCAGGCCGGCCGCCAGCATGGCGCCGACGATAATGATTGCCGAGATGGCATTGGTGACCGCCATCAGCGGCGTATGCAAGGCCGGCGTGACGGTCCAGACGACGTGATAACCGACGTAAATCGCCAGCACGAAGATGATGAGATTGATGACGGTATGGCTGACTTCCATGATGCCCTCTTTTATATGATGGAGACAGAAATTCGCTTTGCGCCTCGTGCTTCCACTTATTTTTTTAAACCGGTGATCTGGTTCTTGTTATCGACAAAAACAATTTTTTGCTGGTAGGTTTCAATCTCGGCGTCAGTCATCGGGGCATAGGTGCAGATGATCAGCAGATCGCCCAGGTGCGCACGGCGTGCCGCAGCGCCGTTCAGGGAAATCTCGCCGCTGCCGCGTTTGCCGCGAATCGCGTAAGTGGAAAAACGTTCGCCATTATTAACGTTGTACAGCTCGATTTTTTCAAACTCGCGAATATCGGCCGCTTCCAGCAGATTCTCGTCGATTCCGCACGAGCCTTCATAATTCAAATCGCATTCAGTAACGGCAACGCGATGAATCTTCGCGCGCAACATGATTCTTTGCATTCTTCCCTACTCCTATTTACGCAGCACTTCGCCGTTGGCGCACAACAGCGTGGCGGCGACGATTTCATCTTCACGATTAATTGTTAAGCCGGCATCCTTGTCCACGATCAGCTTGAGGAAGTCAAGCACGTTGCGCGAATACAGCGCCGACGCATCCGCCGCCACCAGCGTGGCCAGGTCGGGCTGGCCGATAATGTGCACGCCGTACTTGGTGACGGTTTTGCCAAGCTCGGATAACGGACAATTGCCGCCCTGCTCGACCGCCATGTCGACGATGACAGAACCCGGCTTCATCGCCTTTACCGTCTCTTCTCCGATCAGCACCGGCGCCTTTCGCCCCGGAATCAATGCGGTGGTAATGATGATGTCCGCCTGCTTGGCGCGCTCATGCACCAGTTCAGTCTGACGGCGCATCCAGTCGGCCGGCATCGGGCGCGCGTAGCCGCCGACGCCTTGCGCGATTTCCTTTTCTTCGTCAGTAATAAACGGCACATCGAGGAATTTTGCGCCCAGCGACTCGACCTGCTCCTTGACCGGCGGCCGCACGTCGGATGCTTCGATCACTGCGCCCAGGCGCTTGGCCGTGGCAATTGCCTGCAAACCGGCCACGCCCACGCCCATGATCAGCATGCGCGCCGCTTTGACGGTGCCGGCGGCGGTCATCAGCATCGGCATGAAACGCTGGTATGTATTGGCTGCCATCAGGACAGCCTTGTAACCGGCGATATTGGCTTGCGACGACAGCACATCCATCGATTGGGCGCGCGTGATGCGCGGCGCTGCTTCCAGGGCGAACGCGGTCAGTCCGTGGCTCGCCATCGCCGCGATATTGTCGGCATCGAA
>JAQGMO010000020.1 GCA_028292315.1 Herminiimonas sp.
AATTCCCGGCCGCCGCCGGGGCTTTACAGCAATTAGATCGGGTTTCTTACTGACATCTCGGGTTTAAGAGTACTTACAAACCCTGGATTGGCTGTACAAAGGTGTCGCCCGGATGCGATGGATGTTATGCGGCAATCAGCACGCCGGCGCGTACGATGAAGATTGAATGGGGCGCAGGCAAGCCGCGTCACAGGACCAGTCCATCAACCTGGGCGCAGGTGCGCAGATGGAATGCGAAGGCCGCCGCGACCGGCGAATTCTGGCCGGTCTTCACGGCGTCGCTGGCTGATGTTTTTGATAACGAGGTGCCGGACGAATGGCGCGTCGACTTTTGGGCGCTGGTCCGGGAGTGCCCGCATCTGACTTTTCAAATGGTCACGAAACGCATCGGCAATGTGCCGCGCATGCTGCCGCCCGACTGGGGCGATGCCGGTTATCCGAACGTCTGGCTGCTAATCACTGTAGTCAATCAGGAAGAGGCGGACCGCGACATTCCAAAACTGCTGCGTGTTCCGGCGCGCATACACGGACTGTCGATGGAGCCCTTGCTCGGGCCGGTCGACCTGCGCATGGATGCCGCCGATGTCCAGGTGGACGAGCCAGGCGCCGCGAACAGGCGGCCAAGGATCGATTGGGTAATCTCGGGCGGCGAATCCGGCGAAGATGCGCGTGCGCCGCATCTGGAATGGGTACGCAGCCTGCGCGATCAATGCGCGGCGGCCGGCGCCGCGTTTTTCTTCAAACGCTGGGGCGAATGGCGACCGGCCGATGCAGCCGAAGCAAGCGCTCCAACCGCCAGGCAAGCGCACTCGTTCGCGGATGGCGTCATTAGCCTCAAGATCGGCAAGAAAAGCTCTGGCCGCGAACTCGACGGCCGCACATGGGACCAGCTGCCGGACACGGCGGGGTGGGCAGTAGAGGCGGCACCGGCGGGAGTCTGAACGCGCGCTTGGCAAGAACGACTTGCCGGCACGCGCCGCCCCCATCTGGAGGATGGGTGCCCAGGATTTCAATCAACACACTTCTCATCAATACGCCCTCGAAAAAATGGTATACCGTGTCAGGAAACTAAATTCCTCAATGCCGGTAATATATATAACCGGCCAGATATCCCGGTTAAGATTGATGAAGTCAGAGGCAAGACTGGTTCTAATGAGCCGCTCCCCACTTGCAGCCGTGGAGGAAGGCGATGCTGTTGTGAGTCAAAAACCAAACCAAAAGGAAATCACGATGGATAGCAAGGTGCGAAATGCAGGGGTAGTTGCGGGTTGCGTGATGATGCTGGCTGCTTGTGCAGGCATGGAGTCGTCACGGTCGAGTGCCGGTGACATGACATTTTTTGTGACCAGTGCCGGGCCCGGCAAGGGAGCGGACCTCGGTGGAATCGAAGGCGCAGACCAGCATTGTCAGGCGCTCGCGAAAAACGCGGGCGCAGGTCAGCAGAACTGGCGCGCTTACCTGAGCACCCAGGGGTCCGCGCTAAACGACCCGAAATTCATCAATGCGCGCGACCGTATCGGTTCTGGTCCGTGGCAGAACGCCAAGGGCGCCGTAATCGCCAGGAACGTCGAAGACTTACATTCCGCTAATAACAATGTGACGAAACAGACGGCATTGGACGAGAAGGGGCAACCCATTAACGGCCGCACGGATAAACCCAACATGCATGACATCATGACCGGCTCCCGGCCAGATGGCACGGCCTTTCCAGGGGCACCGTTTCCCGATATGACCTGCGGCAACTGGACCAAGAGCGGCACCGATGGCTCGGCGATGTTGGGACATCATGATCGCGCCGGGCCGATTAATGCCTCCTGGGCTAACTCCTGGAATTCCTCTCATCCGACGCGAGGCTGCAATCAGGAAGGTTTACGCAGCACGGGCGGTGAGGGACTGTTGTACTGCTTTGCGGTGAAGTAAGGATTTTGCTTCAAGCGAAGGCCATGGGATCCCATGGCCTCATGACTAATCTGAATCGACGCATGTCACTCGCGTGTTTATTCGATTGTCAGGCCCGCCTGTTTCACGACGTCCTTCAAGTTGCGATGATCCGTCTGCAGCAGCGTCGCGAACTTTTCTGACGTCATCGCCTGCGGCTCGGCTCCCTGCGCGTAGATCGCCTTCTTCATTTCCGGCGTGTCCAGCAACTTGTTCACTTCCGTGTTGACCCGCACCACAATGTCTTTCGGCGTCCCGGCGGGCATGAAAAAGCCATACCATGTGCTGACATCGAAGCCCCTGTATCCCGATTCCGCCACGGTGGGCACGTCTGGCATCGAAGTACTGCGTTTAGCCGAAGTCACAGCAAGGGCCCGCAGCTTACCGGCCTTTATCTGGCTTATGGCCGATGGCACGGAAGACAATGCCAGATCCACGGTTCCACCCATCACATCGACCATGGCCGGACTCGAGCCTTTATAAGGCACATGCACCAGCTTGATGTTGGCAGCGGCGTTGAGCGCTTCGCCGGCCAGGTGAATAGTCGTTCCGTTCCCTGGTGAACCATAGGTTATCGTGCCAGGTGCGCTGCGCGCTGCGCTCACGACGTCAGCCAAGGTCTTGAACCGGGAGTCGACGGCTGTGACAATAACCACAGGCGTATATGCCACATGCGCCACAGCAGTGAAGTCCCGGATCGGATCATAGGCCAGGCTTTTATAGAGCCAGGGCGCAACGGCCATATTGTCTTTCTGGCCCATCAGCAGGGTGTAACCGTTAGCCGCCGCCTTGGCTGCTTCACCAACGCCGATGGTGCCTCCGGCGCCCCCACGGTTTTCTGCGACGATGGTCCACCTGTTGGACTCGGCAAGCTTGTTGCCGACAATACGGGAAAGTATGTCGGTCCCGCCGCCTGGCGGGAACGGAATAATCAGCTTGATTGGATTTGCGGGCCATGTTTGCGCATGTCCGGCAATGGCGCTGCAGGAAAGCGCAACTGAAACGAGGATATTCTTGATAAGGAATTGCATTCTGTAGTTCTTGGAAGAAGTCGTTTTCGGGGTGATGGTGTACATAGAATATTTGGAAAAAATCAAGTTACGCATGTTATGTCAAAGCGGCAAAGTAGGGAAGAGTTGTTCAAGGATTGGCCTTTTACCGTCATTCCAACACCGGCTCAAGCCACTGATAGCCGATAATACTCTTGCTCCAGCCTTAGAGCGCCTAACAAAACCTCTTGCTTGTCCTAAGAGCAACAACCTCGTACACTGAGCCATTCTGACTGTCCGCTATCGGCCAGTTCTGTTGAAAAAGCCGTCCAGTAATAGAGAAAATGTTTGATTGTTGCTACAACGAGTGGCAGAACGAATTAAGGGAGCTGAAAAGCTGCCAATTGCGTTACATTTTCAACTTGATTCCGCCGTTCTCATCTTTAAAAAACATTGCTTCAAAGATTTTCAACAGAATCGGCCAGGAGCCGCCTGTCGCTTCTTCGGCATTGGGCGTTTAAAGGGCTGCTTCGCCATCCCTCTGGGATGCGAGTTGCTGAAGTAGTTCGACCGCCCGCGCGGCTTGAATGGTCGTTTCTGTTCTAACCCAGGAGGTCCATGATGGTCAGCAAAAACACAATTTGTCTCTGGTACGACGGCACCGCACTGGAGGCCGCCACGTTCTACGCGGCGACATTCCCGGACAGCGCGGTGGAGGCGGTCCATCGTGCACCTGGCGACTATCCCGCCGGCAAGCAGGGCGATGTTTTGACGGTCGAGTTCACGGTGATGGGCATCCCTTGTCTCGGCCTAAATGGGGGCCCGGCGTTCAAGCACACCGAGGCATTTTCGTTCCAGGTTGCGACGGACGACCAAGCCGAAACGGACCGCTTGTGGAATGCGATTGTTGGAAACGGTGGTCAGGAAAGCGCATGCGGCTGGTGCAAGGACAAGTGGGGATTGTCGTGGCAGATCACGCCGCGCGCTCTGACAGCCGCTATCGCCGATCCTGATCGAGCAGCGGCCAAGCGCGCGTTCGAAGCCATGATGGGGATGGGAAAAATCGACATAGCTGCGATCGAAGTGGCTCGCCGCGGCTGAGCGCCTGCTTGTGTTGGATGGGAACGGCTGCTTAGGGGCGACTGCTCCATTTCGACCCATCCTGGCTATCGTCCCGAAGGCATCCACAGTACGATGTCAAGCAATTGACTCCAATGCGCAGCCAGTTCCAGCGTCCGCAAGGGACGCCCTTGCCCGTTGTGCACTACACCGACTTGCAGATCGTTAATTGCGAGACATAAGCCAAAATCTTGACAAAAATCGTAGAAGTCCGATATCGTAGAACGTATACGATATACATATGGAGTGAAGGGATGTCCTTCGTAATGCCATGGGTGAAAGCGGACCCTCAACAGAATCTACTGCAGCAAATTCGCAATGTCCCGCTTGCGAGAGTCATCCGCGACGAAATTCTGGCATTGATCCTGAGCGGCGAGCTTGCGCCGGGGAACCGCATTACGGAACCCATGATTGCCTCCAGGCTCGGGGTCTCTCGCGTCCCGGTTCGTGAAGCATTGCGTGACCTGGAAAGCACAGGTCTGGTGGAATCGCGCAAACACACCGGGGCGTTTGTTCGCCAGCTGGCACCGAAGGAAACCGCAGATCTCTATGAACTCCGCTGCGTGCTTGACGCGTTTGCCGGTCGCGCGGCAGCCATAAATGGCGATCCCGTGCTCGTTGCAATGCTTGAGCAGCGTTTGCGAACGATGGAACGCGCGGCGGAAACGAAAGACGTGATGACGTACTACGAAGCAAACCTCCACTTTCACTGGGACATTATTGACGCGTCAGCGAATGACCAGATTCGGGAGGTTTACCGCAGCGCGGTCCAGAAACTTCATCTGGTACGACTAAAAAATTTGTCCACTGATGTGGGCATGCTCAGTTCCATCAGGGAGCACCATTCGATTGTCGACGCCATTCGCGGCAAGCAGCCGGATGTGTGCGAAGCCATGATGGCGAACCATGTCAAGGCCGCCGGAGAGCGGCTTTCAATGTTGAAGTTCAAAGGAGACAAAGATGAAGAAGAGGAGACAAACCCTTAAAGCACTTGCAGCCGGACTGGGCGCACTGGCACTGCCAGTCCTGGTATTGGCGCAGGATGCTTATCCGACCAAGACTGTGCGCATTATTGCGCCCGTCGCGCCTGGCGGTGGTGTAGACCTTGTAGCGCGGACGATAGCCGACCGCCTCACCAAGCCGCTTGGACAAAGTTTCATTGTCGACAACCAAAGCGGAGGCGGCGGAATTATCGCTTCCCAGGCGGTGGCGCGCGCTGCTCCGGATGGCTATACCCTGCTGCTCGGCTACGTCGGCACCCATGGCACCAACCCGGCTGTGCGCAAGCTTCCCTATGACGCAATCAAGGGCTTTACGCCTATTGCCATGGTCGGCGGAACCCCGAATGTCCTCGTGACCTCGCCCGCCTTGCCGGTGAAGTCGGTAACGGAATTCGTGGGCTACCTCAAAGCCAATCCGGACAAGGTGAGCTACGGTTCGGCTGGGCAGGGCACGCTGACGCATCTTGTGATGGAACAGTTGAAGGAAGAGACGAAGACTGAAATGACGCACATCGCGTACCGAGGCATCGGTCCCGCGATTGCCGACGTGCTGGGGGGCCAGACTCAGGCAATGTTCCCGGGACTCGCTGCGGCACTGCCGCACATCAAGGCGGGCAAGCTCAAACCGATCGCCGTCACCGGCATCAGCCGCCATGCGCTGCTGCCCGATGTTCCAACCCTCGAAGAGCTGGGTTACAAGGGGTTCACCGGCGTTCAGTGGTACGGGATCATGGGGCCGGCGAACATGCCTAAACCGATCGTGAACCGCCTGAACGCTGAGATCAACAAGCAGATCGGCAGCCCGGAATTGAAGGAAAAGCTGGCCGGCGAGGCGCTGGAAACAATGCCAATGAGCCCCGAGCAGTTCGGCGACTATATCAAGAGCGATATTGCGAAATGGACCGAGCTGGTTAAGGCGCGCAAGCTCGAACTCGAGTAATCCCCCTCCAATTAAATCACTTACTTAATTAAGAAAGCATATTTACATGGCACGCAATACAACCGTCAAGGCCGACCAGAATGCCCCGGCAATCACGGAGCTCCTCGCTAAGTTCGTCGTGAATCACCCGTCCAGGGGCTGGGACGACAACGTCGAGCGCGAGGCGCATCGCACATTTGCCAACTGGTTTGGCTGCGCGATCGGCCCGTCGCAGCATGAAACCGTACAGGCGGCACTTGCCGCCGTCTCCGAGCTTTCTCCGGCGCCCCAGGCGGCAATCCTAGGCCGGAAGGAGCGGGTCGACATTGCGAATGCGGCGATGATCAATGGCATCAGCTCGCATACCTTCGACTTCGATGACACCCATCTCAAGACGATCATTCACCCTGCGGGCCCGGTTGCATCCGCGGTGCTGGCGCTGGGTGAGCATATCGGCGCCAGCGGCCGCGACATGATGGACGCTTTGATAATCGGCATTGAAGTGTCGTGCCGGATCGGTAACGCCGTCTATCCGGACCACTATGACCGTGGCTGGCACATCACCGGCTCGACCGGGATGTTGGGCAGCGCAGCGGCGTGTTCACGCCTGCTCAAGCTCGATGCGGACCGTACCCAGATGGCGCTCGGCATCGCCGCTTCGCAGCCGATCGGTCTGCGCGAACAGTTCGGGACAATGACCAAGCCATTCCATCCGGGCGGCGCCGCAAGGGCCGGCTTGATGGCGGCGCTTATGGCCAAGCATGGCTATACCTCATCCAAGCGCGCACTCGAGGCGCCGCGCGGTCTGCTGCAGGTGTTCTCGGAAAAGACCGACTGGTCTGAAGTCACTGAAAAGCTCGGCGAGACATGGGAAATCGCACTCAACACCTATAAGCCGTTCGCGTGCGGGATCGTGATTCATCCCAGCATCGACGGCTGCGTACAGCTGAAGAACCAGCACAATCTGAAACCGGAGGATGTCAGGAAAGTTACGATCAAAGTGCATTCGCTGGTGCTGGAACTGACCGGCAAGAAGACGCCGACCGACGGCCTGCAAAGCAAATTCAGCGTTTACCATTCATGCGCGGCTGGCCTTATTTTCGGCCGCGCCGGCGAACATGAGTATTCGGATGAGATCGTCAATCGATCGGACGTCGTTGCATTGCGCGCCAAAGTGGAAGCCATCGTCGATGACAGCATCGATGAAGCCTCGTCGGATGTTACCATTGAGACGACCGATGGCAGGACCTTGCACGTCTTCATTGAGCACGCCATCGGCAGCGTCGAGCGTCCGATGAGCGACGAGCAGCTCAAGGCGAAGTTCATGGACCAAAGCGCGCCGATCATCGGGCAGGAAAAGGCAGAGAAGGCGTACGCGCTGGCCATGCAGCTTGCCTCCAGCGCTGACCTGAAGGAACTGCTGGCCGCCGCAACGCTGGCGTAAGCACTTGGAAACACTAGGGCTGCGGGAGCGAACAATGCGCCCGCAGCCCTTGTTTCCCTATTAAAGGCGATTCACTGTTACGCGCTGCGGCCGGCGACGCAATCAGCGATCTGCTGCATTGTGCCGAAGCCGGTAGCATGCGCAATTGCCATGTACGGAATGGATCGATTGCCCGCGTTGCAGCCGCTGCCCTTCTGCCGCGCGGGCTTCTAAAGATCCACAATCATCTCAAACCCCCCGTATATCATCCGCTTGCCATCGAACGGCATGGATTCGGGATTCATCATCTCGGCCATCCTCGGATCCTTCATCACCTTGTCGTTGACCTCGTCGCGGTGAGCGCGCGATTCGTACACAATCCACGAAAACACGACTGACTCGCCGTCTTCAAGATTCACGCTTTGGGGGAACGAGGTCAGCTTGCCGGGCTTTACATCGTCGGCAATGCACTCGCGGAATTCCAGCGCGCCGTGCTCACGCCAGATTGCGCCGCATTTGGCTGCCATCTTCCGGTAGGACTCCACGTTTGTTTTGGGGAGCGGCAGCACGAAACCATCTACATAGGCCATGACATTCTCCTTAAGTTACTGCAAGCCGATATTATCGGCTCCGCATACTACGAAATCGTTGTCCACGCCAAATGGGTTTTCAATATCCTGGTTGGGCCCCTCGATAGCGTCGATCGAAACAGCGAAACCATGAATTCTCGACTTACTCCTGCGATCGCTCCTGTTCTACCTCCAGCTGGCGTACCGGCCGCACTTCCACGCTGCCGTACTTGGCAGGCGGGATTCCGCTGGCAATGCGAATCGCCTCGTTCAGATCCGCTGCGTCAACCAGGTAGAAGCCGGCAAGCTGTTCCTTGGTTTCGGCGAACGGGCCGTCATAGAGCGCTATTTGCCCGTTGCGGACTCGCACCGTCGTCGCCGTATGCGTCGGATGCAGCGGTTCGGCGGCGAGCAGCCGCCGACTTTCGGCAAGTTGCTGTCCATAGGCGGCACAGATCGCGTCGGGGCAAGCGTTCCAGTGTTCTTGGTCGAGATAGACCAGGCATAGATATTTCATTGCGATTCCTCGTGAACTCTGTTGTTTGTCCGTAAGTTCAATCGGCGTCAGATCGGGATAGGTTCGCCGTTGACGATCCATGGCGTGCCGAACCGGTCGACCAGCATGCCCCATGCCTTTGCCCAGAAAGCGGGCTGCATGGCCATCGTGATATTGCCGCCTTCGGCCAGCGCGCCAAACACGCGCTGTGCCTGCTCGACGGTGTCATAGTTCAGGGTCAGCGACACACCTTTGATGCCTTGATAAGGCATGCCCGGCGGGCAATCGCCGGCATAAAGCATACCGTTGCCGTCGAGCACCAGGCGCGCGTGCATGATGAGCTGACTATGCTCCGCGGGTGTTTGAGCCCCGCATGGCATGTCGGCGTTGCGGATGACCGCTTCAAGCTTGCCATCAAGGGCGCTCTCGTAGAAGCGCATCGCATCGGCGCAGGTGCCGTTAAAGGAGAGGTAGGCGATTGGTTGGGGCATCGTAGTTTCCTTTCTGTCTATGGTCCATCATACCGGCGGCAAGATGGTCTCCATATTCACTAGTCGAACGGCACAGACTGAATTCGACAATGCCCGAAAAAGATTTTTTGTGTTGCTTTCAACCCTGCAACGTGGCGAGGCGCCGCCGCAGGAAGCGCCGCTCCGGCTCTTGCCTGGCGAGTGCCAGGGCATTCTCGTAGGATTCCCGCGCCGCATCCAGCGCACCAATGCGGCGGCACAGGTCGGCCTTGGCCGCGTGCGCCAGATGATAGGTACTGAGCGTGTCTTGGCGCAGCAGCGCTTCGATGAGTGTCAGACCAGCCTGTGGCCCGTCAGACATCGCCACCGCCACTGCGCGATTCAGTTCCACGATCGGCGAAGGTTCGAAGCGCAGCAGCGCGCCGTACAGGCCGACGATTTGCCGCCAATCGGTGTCTTCCGCACGCCTCGCGTCGGCGTGCACGGCAGCAATCGCCGCTTGCAGCGTATAGGTGCCGAAACGGCGCGATAACAAGGCCTGATGCACCAATGCGCAGCCTTCAGCAATCAGTGCCTCATCCCAACAGCTGCGGTTCTGCTCGTCGAGTGGAACAAGATCGCCTTCAGCGGTGACGCGCGCCGCCCGGCGCGACTCCTGCAACAGCATCAGCGCGAGAAGGCCCGACACCTCCGGTTCGGGAAGCAGCTGCTGAAGTAAACGCGCCAAGCGGATTGCTTCGCTGGATAGGTCTGAGCGCAGGACTGCGTCGCCGGACGAGGCGGAATAGCCTTCGTTGAACACCAGATAAATCACGCGCAGCACGCTCTGCAAGCGCGCGGGCAATTCGTCGCCCCCCGGCACCTGGTATGGAATGCGGGCATCGCGAATCTTGGCCTTGGCCCGCACAATGCGCTGCGCCAGCGTCGGCGCGGCAAGCAGGGAGGCATGAGCGATCTCTTCGGTCGTCAGGCCACACACTTCGCGCAGCGTCAGAGCAATCCTTGCTTCCTCCGAGAGGCCCGGGTGACAGCAGGTGAAAATAAGGCGCAGCCGATCATCTTCCAGTTCTTCGACTGGTTCAGCCTGCTGGGACTCATCAGCAAGGTTTTCGGCGACTTCGGCAGCGTCGTCCCAGGGAGTAAAGCGGCGTTGACGGCGCAGCTGGTCGATCGCTTTGTTGCGGCCGACTGACACCAGCCAGGCGACAGGATTGTCGGGAACACCATCGCGAGGCCAACGTTCGGCGGCAGCCATGAAGGCATCGTGCAGCGCTTCCTCGGCAAGGTCGAAACTGCCAAGCAGGCGAACCAGCGTCGCAAAGACACGACGTGCATCATTGCGATAGATGCTGTCCAATGTACTAATGATCATCGTGATTAACACCGAACGAATGTCGGTCAGAAAGGGGTTATCTGCCGCAAAGAGAATGGGTGCGGACAAGTGTAATCCATATCGAATCTCGCTTCGCGCGATCCGTTTCCTAATGTAACCCGCGGCTGGGCGGCAGCGTGCTTTACCAGTGGCAGGCCGACTGGTTCGCCCCGCATCCGCTGCGTTACCGGCGCTACGACCATGCCGAACCGGGTCCGCGCTGGTGTGCGCTTACTGACACGCTACGCGCCCAAGTGCACAGTGCTGCATACATTGGCGAGCTTCGCAGCTAGCCAGGCGACGTCTTTGACCGGATTTTCGCCCCGCACAGTCTGCACTGGCTTGGTAGAGTCATCGCGCTTGCGTAAAATGTTTCGTCCCCCTTGTCGATTTCGGTGTTCGCCGTTCGTCTTTATAGCAAGAACGACGAATTTGGTCGTTTGTTTCCCTTAACTGACTGGAGAACATGATGCGTTTCATGATATTGCTGAAAGCCGACAAAGACACCGAAGCAGGCAAAATGCCGAGCGAACAACTACTGGCCGACATGGGCAAGTTCAACGAAGAACTGATAAAGGCCGGCATCATGCTTTCCGGCGATGGCCTGCAACCAAGCTCGAAGGGCGCGCGGGTCAAGTTCGCCGGCGGCAAGGTGAACGTTACCGAAGGCCCGTTTTCCGAAACAGGCGAACTGCTGGCCGGGTTCTGGATCTGGAAGTGCGCCTCGAAGGAAGAAGCGATCGAATGGGTGAAGAAGGTGCCGATGCCAATGGCCAGTGGTGAAGCGGAAATCGAAATACGCCAGCTGTTCGAAATGGAAGACTTCGGCGAAGAAATGACGCCCGAATTACGCGAGCAGGAAGAGCGCCACCGCGCGCAGCTGGCGCGGCAGCAGTAGCACAAAGCGGGGCGCGTACCATGCGGTGCCGGTGTCGGAGATTTTTCCTTGCTGCGATCGTTTTTTTATACGCAGAGTCTCGACACTACTGGCTTCCTCGCAAACCGCCGCAGACGATCTGGCGACTTTCCTGAAGGCGCAGCGGGTGCTCCTACTGCTGCGTGCGACTGACGGCCACGCCAAGAATTTCAGTATTTTCCTGCAGCCTGGCGGCTACTACCGCATGACGCCGCTCTACGATGTCTTGTCTGCCCGGCCAATCATCGGGCAGGCAGCATGCAACGCGCAACTTGGTAACGCTCTGTGCTTCATTGGCGCTACCAATGCGCACCACACCTTCCTC
>JAQGMO010000061.1 GCA_028292315.1 Herminiimonas sp.
ATGAATCGGGTCACGCGGTGGTCGCCAAGCTGTTGCCGAAGGCTGATCCGGTGCATAAGGTCACGATCATGCCACGCGGATTTGCGCTTGGCCTGACCTGGCAATTGCCCGAACATGACCGGGTCAATATGTACAAGGACAAGATGCTGGAAGAAATCGCCATCCTGTTCGGAGGGCGGATCGCGGAAGAAATCTTCATGCACCAGATGTCGACCGGCGCGTCGAATGACTTCGAACGCGCAACCAAGCTGGCGCGCGCGATGGTGACCCGTTACGGCATGTCCGAAAGTCTGGGCACCATGGTGTATGAAGACACCGAGCAGGATGCCTACTTCGGCCGCATGTCTTCCAAAACCGTATCGGAAGCGACCCAGCAAAAAGTCGATCTGGAAATACGCAGCATTCTCGATGCACAATACGCTTTGTCGCGCAGGTTGCTTGAAGAGAACAAAGCGAAAGTTGAATTGATGGCCAACACGCTGCTCGAGTGGGAAACGATCGATGCCGACCAGATCAACGACATCATGGAAGGCCGCGAGCCGCGTCCGCCTAAGGCCGGGGTGCCGCCGAAGCGTTCGACCGACAGTTCGTCGGGTGGCGTGACGCCGACAGCCACGGCGCCGGCGTGACGACGGTTGCCCGTCAGCCGCACAGGCTCCCAGGGTAGTGAAACGCGCTTGAACTAGCGTTTATTTATTCCTCGGCGGCGTCGGTTTAACACTATGCAAATCAGGGTGAGGAGTGATCCTCACCCTTTTTATTGGCTGAAAATAATGCAATACACACTTGAATGCGGCCGTTTTCGCTTGCCGCTGGATCGACCTCTGGTCATGGGCATACTGAACGTGACGCCCGATTCGTTTTCCGATGGCGGCCGTTTCAATGCGCCCGAGCGTGCCATGGCGCATGCGGCGCAAATGATCGCGGACGGCGTGGATATCATCGATATCGGCGGCGAATCTACGCGTCCCGGATCCGCCGCGCAGCCGCTCGACGAAGAATTACGGCGAATTCTGCCGGTTCTGCAGGCGCTGCGCGATTGCGGCAAACCGCTCTCGATCGATACCTGC
Organism: Herminiimonas sp.; assembly: GCA_028292315.1. Taxonomy (GTDB): domain Bacteria; phylum Pseudomonadota; class Gammaproteobacteria; order Burkholderiales; family Burkholderiaceae_D; genus JAQGMO01. Next base: position 1,071 of record JAQGMO010000061.1, read on the forward strand.
AAGCCGGAAGTCATGCGCGCGGCGCTGGCAGCCGGCGCCGACATGATCAACGACATCAACGGTTTCATGGCAGATGGCGCCGTTGATGCTGTCAGGAACGGCAACAGCGGTTTATGCATCATGCATATGCAAGGTGATCCGCGCACCATGCAGGCCGCTCCCCGCTATGGTGATGTGGTGGCCGAAGTTGCCGCGTTTTTGCGGGAACGGCGCGATGCGCTGGAGGCCGCAGGTGTTGCGCGCACAAGGCTTTGCATCGATCCAGGGTTTGGTTTTGGCAAGACTCTGGCGCATAATCTCGAATTGTTGAAACACATCGGATCGATGCAGGCGCAGCTTGATTTGCCCGTGCTGGCCGGCTTGTCGCGCAAGTCCATGCTTGGCGCGATCACGGGCAAACCGGTACAGGAACGGCTTGCAGGGAGCGTGGCAGCCGCGATTGCGGCGGTGGCGCGCGGCGCTCGCATTGTCCGCGTGCATGACGTGGCGGAAACAGTCGATGCCTTGAAAATCTGGCAGGCGGTCAATCAAAACAATTCATAAATACTCAGGAAAAAATGACACGTAAATATTTTGGCACCGACGGTGTGCGCGGAAGAGTTGGCGTCGCTCCCATCACACCCGAATTCGTAATGCGGCTCGGCTATGCCGCCGGCAAGGTGCTGGCCCAGGCCGAGTCATCCGGAAGCAAGCCGGTTGTGCTGATCGGGAAAGACACGCGCATTTCCGGGTACATGATGGAAGCTGCGCTCGAGGCGGGCTTTGCGGCGGCCGGCGTGGACGTGCGGCTGGCCGGCCCCTTGCCGACGCCGGCAGTCGCCTATCTGACCCGCGCATTGCGCTTGTCGGCGGGCGTGGTCATATCGGCCTCGCACAATCCTTACCAGGACAACGGCATCAAATTTTTTTCCTCTGAAGGCAACAAGCTGCCCGACAGCGTGGAAGCCGCGATCGAGGCTGCGCTTGAGGGTCCCCTCGAATGCGTAGCGTCGAACCGGCTGGGCAAGGCCAAGCGTCTTGAAGACGCACGCGGTCGCTACATCGAGTTTTGCAAGAGTACTTTCCCGAACGAGCTCGATTTGCGCGGCATGAAAATCGTGGTCGATTGCGCGCATGGCGCTGCCTATCATATTGCGCCCGACGTGTTTCATGAGCTCGGCGCTGAAGTGATTGCGATCGGAAACCAGCCTAACGGGCAAAACATCAATGACGGCTTTGGCGCGACCGCGCCGGATGCCTTATCGGCCGCAGTGCGGGAAAACCATGCGGATCTCGGCATTGCGCTCGATGGCGATGCTGACCGCTTGCTGATGGTGGACGGGACCGGCCGTATCTATAACGGCGATGAGTTGCTATATGTGATGGTGCGGGATCGCATGGCAATTGGTCCGGTGCCAGGCGCAGTCGGTACCCTGATGACAAACATGGCGCTGGAAGTCGCGTTCAGAGAACTAGGCGTCGGCTTCGCGCGCGCCAAGGTGGGCGACCGCTATGTGCTGGAAGTGCTGCAGGAACGCGGATGGCTGCTCGGCGGCGAGGGCTCCGGGCACCTGTTGTTCCTGGATAAGCACACGACTGGCGACGGTATTATTTCCGCATTGCAAATCCTGTCGGCACTCAAGCGCAGCGGCAAGAAGCTCGCCCAATGCACGGAGGATCTCACGCTCTATCCGCAAAC
>JAQGMO010000070.1 GCA_028292315.1 Herminiimonas sp.
GCACCGTAAAACGGCAAAAGTATCCACGCGAATGCAAGTGAAACGGCAATCAACAGGACTAAAAAGGTTTTTCTGTGGAGGTCGGGGTTATTCATGACATATCAGGTGGCAGGCGCAGTTTATCGAGGCAATGCCTAATCCTACCTGAACATAGCCGCCAGTCATTTGAATTCGATCACCCGTCGCGGAATAAAGTAACCCGGCGTAACGTTGTGGGCTCTGGCGCAGCATGCGGCGGGACCATGCACCACTCCAGTATTCGAACGACGCAAACAGATACCGCCTATCAGCTTTTCCGGACATTGGTATCCGCCAAGTCGATCCCCGGTCCATGCCGCGGACCTTTACTGGCTCAAGATATTCGACTGCCGACGTTTTCCAAAAAGTGCACCTGGTGCACACCTACAACATTCTTCCTGGCGGATTACATGAATCCGCTAATATCCAAAATACAAAAACCAAAAAAACAAACCCTGATGACATGAGGAGACAATATGTCGCGATACGTATCCGTATCAAAATCCGCCTGGACCGGCGGTAAACATCACGCCGGCACCGCCGGCGCAGCGCAGGGCTGATTCGCGATGAGCGCCCTGGTCTGCCTGTCCCATACGCCGGTGATGCCGTTCATTCACCCAGCGCCCGAAGTCGAGTCCGCGGTTTTTGCCGGAATCGATTCCCTGCAGGCGTATGTAAAACGTTTCGATCCCGAAGTCGTCTTCGTGTTCGCGCCCGATCATTACAATGGTTTCTTCTACGACCTGATGCCGCCGTTTTGCATCGGCATGCAAGCCGAAGCGATCGGCGACTACGGAACGCTGGCCGGCCCGATCCGGATCGACCGCGAGCTGGCCGAAGCCTGCGCGCGCCACGTGCTTGCGCGCGGCATCGATATGCCGGTTTCTTACCGGATGCGGGTCGATCACGGCTTCGCCCAGCCCCTCGAGAAAATATGCGGCGGACTCGGCAATTATCCGGTGGTGCCGGTGTTCCTCAATTGCGTCGCCCCGCCGCTGGGACCGATAGCGCGCATCCGCAAGCTCGGCCATGCCGTTGGCGAATTCGCCGCCTCGCTTGACAAGCGGGTGCTGTTCATCGGCTCCGGCGGATTGTCGCATAACCCGCCGATTCCGAAGCTGGCCGGCGCCTCCCCCGAGGTGGCGGCGCGGCTGATCGACGGACGCAACCCAAGCCCCCAGTCGCGCCAGGAACGCGAGGCGCGCGTCATCGGCGCGGCCAAGGATTTCGCGGCTGGCGCCTCTCCCCTTGCCCGCCTCAATCCCGAATGGGACGAGGGTGTGCTGGACCTGCTTGCCGCCGCCGACTGGGAGCGGATCGATGCATTTGAAACCGACTGGGTATCGCGTGAAGGCGGCGAATCCGCCCAGGAAATCCGGACCTGGATTGCCGCCTTTGCCGCGCTTGGCGCGAGCGGGCGCTACCGGATCGGGCAGCGTTTTTACAAGGCGATTCCGGAATGGATCGCCGGATTCGGCATCATGCAAGCCGAGTCCGAGTAACGGTATCCAGAGCGGATTTCAGATACGTCCGGAATCCGCTCTGGAAGAAAAGGGGCATTCGACCCTATTAGACTTTTTAATTTTCCTGGAGATAAATGATGAAACGTTTTGGAATGTTGTCCAAGTCACTGGTCGCGCTCGCACTCGTCGCCGCAGCCGGCGCGTCGGCCGCTGCTGACCCGGTGCGTCTCAAGTTCGCCAGCTTTGTCGGTCCCGACAATCTGCTTAACACTCGCATTTTCAACGCGTTCATCGAGAACGTAAACCGCGACTCCCAGGGCACACTTGAAATCAAGATGTTCCCCGGCGCGACGCTCGCCAAACCGACCGAAGTGCTGCAGGCGGTCGAAAACGGCGTTGCCGATATGGGTTGGGGCCTGGTCGGCTATCACCCTGGCCGCTTCAAGGCCGCCACGGTGGCCGAGTTGCCGCTCGATGCGCGCGACTCCCGCGAGACATCGCTTGCCATGTGGCGCCTGGCCTCGAGAGGCATGATAGACGGCTTCGACCGGGTAAAACTGTTGTCGCTCACGACGTCGGAAGTAAGCTATATCCACTTGAATAACAAGGGCGACATCGACTCGTTGAAAGGTCGCAAAATTCGTACTTCTGGCCCGATCAGCGCACGCGTAATCCAGACCTTGGGTGGAACGCCGATCCAGATGCCGGTTTCGCAAACCGCCGAAGCGCTGAGCAAAGGCGTGCTGGACGGCACCATCGCCGACTGGTTCGCCGTCCGGGCCTTCAATTTCATGGAATCGACCAAGAGCCATATCGACTTGCCGATGGGCGCCGGATCGGCCGCTTACCTGATCATGCGCAAGGAAACCTACGACGGCCTGCCGGCCCCGGCCAAAGCGGCGATCGACAAGCATAGCGGCGAAGCCTTCGCGCGTTTCTTCGGCACGACGCTGTACGGCATGGATCGCGAAAGCCGGACCATGCTGGCGACCAACCCGGCCCACAACATCGTCCAATATAAAGAGTCCGACGCCAAGACCAAGGCGGTGCGCCAGCGCCTCGGCGTGGTAGTGGACCAGTGGGCGGCCGATACGCCGAAGGGCGCTGAAACCCTGAAAGCCTACAAGGAAGAGCTTGCCAAAGCGCGCAAGGAAGTAGACAAGCAGTAGCAGGACCCCATGCCCGGCGCCGCCGCGGCGCCGCCGGGTATGCATAAAATTCAAATAATCAGGGACGTAACATGAAGAATCAAACCGGTTTGCGGGCGCTCGAATGGCTGGCGATCGCAAACGCAGGCGTCATGCTGCTGGTTGCGCTCGCGACCTGCGTGGATATCGTCGGACGCCATTTTTTCGACTCGCCCATCAATGGACTCTATGAAGCCAGCGCCTATGTAATGGCGATCGCTGTCTGCGGCTGCCTTCCGGCCGGTTTCCTGCTGCAGCGTCATGTCACCTTCGACCTGATCAGCCGCGCCCTGCGGGACCAGCGCCCGCTATTAATCTTCGCCAGCTTTTCGACGCTGGTCTTTATCGCGCTGGTGTTCTGGCGCGTCAGCCAGTCCACGCTCCAGCTGCAGGGCGACGGCATCACCACCGGCGTTCTGAACTGGCCGGTGGCGCCGTTCTGGTGGGGCGCCACCGTGCTGCTCGGCCTGAGCGTGCTGGTGCAATTCGCGGTACTGATCCGCAACCTGTTCAACGCCGAGACCCCCGAGCGCGCTACCATGGGCGGAACCGGCACCTGGATCGCCATCGCCGCTGTTGCGCTCTCCGCACTGGCCGCATGGGCGATCGTGACGCGCAGCGTGCAGAGCCCGATCACGGTGGCCCTGATCGGCCTCGGCATCATGTATGTGCTGGTCGCCGCATCGGTGCCGATCGCGGTGGCGATGGGCATCGTCGGGATCTTCGCTTTTGCCGCGATCAGCGGCTTCAACGCCGCCTTTTCGATGGTCGGCAGCGAGACCACGTCGGTGCTGGCCAGCATGGATCTCGCCTCGGTGCCGCTGTTCCTGCTGATGGGAGGCTTCGCCATGGCGGGCGGCCTGGCGGCCGATCTGTACCGCCTGGCATTCGCATTCCTCGGCCATCGCCGCGGCGGCCTGTGCTACGCGGTTATCACCAGTTGCGCCGCCTTCGGCGCCATCTGCGGTTCCTCGGTCGCGACCACCGCGACCATCGGCCGTTCAACGCTGGGCGAAGTGCAGTCGCGCGGCTATGCGCCGAAACTGGTGGCGGGAACCATTGCCGCCGGCGGCACGCTCGGCGCGCTGATTCCGCCTTCGGTGGTGCTGATCGTGTATGCGATCCTGACCGACCTGTCGATCCGCGATCTTTTTATCGCGGCCGTGGTACCGGGCCTGTTCGCGGTGGCGATGTACTTCCTCGTGATTGCGATTGTCGTGACGCTGCGCCCGGAACAGGCGCCCCGTTCGGCGCCGCAGCCATGGTCTGAGCGGCGCGCCGCCCTGATCGCATGCTGGCGCTCGGTTCTCCTGTTCGGAGTTGTGCTGGGCGGACTCTACGGCGGCGTCTTCACCACCAATGAAGCGGCCGCGGTCGGCGCCGGGATTGCCTTCATCTTCGCTTTTGCCAGCGGCCGGATGACGCGCAAGGCGCTGGTCGAAGTACTGACCGAGACCTCGGCCAACTCGGCGATGATCTACCTGATCGTGATCGGTGCGAACCTGTTCGGCTACTTCATCACCGTCGCGGAATTCCCGCAGGCACTGATCGACGCGTTCAAGAATGCGCAAATCTCTCCCGCAACGCTGATCATCATGCTGATGCTGCTCTATCTTGCGCTCGGCTGCGTGTTCGACACCATGGCGGCAATGGTCATTACCGTGCCCTTCCTGTCGCCGCTGGTGGTCGCGGCCGGCTTCGACCCGGTCTGGTGGGGCATCATGGTTCTGGTGCTGGTGGAAGTGGGAATGATCACACCGCCGATCGGAATGAACGTCTTCGTCTTGAAAGGCGTGGTGGGGCCTTCCCTATCACTGAAGGATATTTTCAAAGGGGTGATGCCGTTCATCGGCGGCGACCTGATTCGCATTGCGATCCTGGGCGCATTTCCGATCCTGACCCTGTGGCTGCCGCACATGCTGAAACAATAGGACAGGCAATGTTCCGACGCGCTGTAAACGAGACTTGAAACAACCAACTTGATCAGGAGTGAAAAATGCCATTTGCACAGATATATCTTTTGGAAGGCGCCAGCGAAGAAAAAAAGCGGCTGCTCATTGAAAAAATGACGCAGGCGATCATGGAAGTGGTGCAGGTTCCGCCGGAGCGGGTTCGCGTGGCGATTGTGGATATGCCGGCCACCAACTGGGGTATAGGCGGCAAGACGCTCAAGGAGCTGCTGCCTTCGATGCGGAAGCAGGCTGATCCGGACCAGGCGTCCTGAAGCCGGGTAAAACAAGGCGGGTTACGAATTTTTTTATAGAATAAGAGTGGAGAGAGTACAGATGGCAGCACTAACCGAAGAAGGCACCGGCAAGTTCGTCAAGATCAAGGAAGGCGATCTTGACATGCAGTTGCACTATCAGGAAGCCGGCAGCGGCGAAGTCGTGATCATGTTGCACGGCACCGGTCCCGGCGCCGGCGGCTGGAGCAACTGGTATCGCAACTTTGAGCCGTTCGTGGAGGCAGGCTACCGCGTGATATTGCTGGACTGCCCCGGCTTCAACAAATCGGATCCGCTTGTCACGGCGAAGCCGCGCAATCTGATCAACGCCTGGGCCGTCAAGGGGCTGATGGATGCGCTCGGCATTGAAAAGGCGCATTTGGTCGGCAATTCCCTGGGCGGCGCCAGCGCCCTCATGTTCGCGCTCGAGTATCCGGATCGTCTCGACAAGATGGTGCTGATGGGCGCCGGCGGCGGCGGCTTCAGCCTGTTTACGCCGCAGCCGCAGGAAGGCGTGAGGTCGATGTTCGACGTGCTGCGCAATCCGGGCGACGAACAATTATTCCGCAAGTGGCTGGCCAATGCCTTCATTTATGACTCGAGCAAGCTTACCGAGGAACTGATCCTGGGGCGTTTCGCCAGCATGCAGAAAAACCTCCATCACTGCGAAAATTTCATGAAGAGCGTCGAGTTGAACCCGAAGCGGCTGGCCGATCTTTCGCCGCGCTTCGGCGATGTGAAGGCGGAGACCCTGATCGTCTGGGGACGCGACGACCGCGCGCTGTCCTTCGATCTCGGCTTGAAAATGTTGTGGGGCATTCCAAAGGCGGACATGGTCATTTTCGGCCAGTGCGGCCACTGGGCGCAGTGGGAGCATGCCGAAAAATTCAATCGCATCGCGCTTGAATTCCTGGCGCGCTGAATAGAAGGTGGAGACATGAGCACGACAATCAAAAATCCCGGGCGGACCCTGGCGCGCGCATCCGCGGCCAAGGGCATCCGTACCGGCGAAGAGTACGTCAGGGGCCTGAACGACGGGCGCCGGCTTTTCATCGACGGCAAGCTGGTGACCGACGTCACCGGCTACGCGCCGCTGAAGGGGGTGATCTCGACGATCGCCGGCATGTTCGACGTGCAGCACACGCCCGAGTACCAGGACATCATCACCTATGTGTCGCCGGCCACCGGGCATCGGGTCAGCAAGACTTACATGCCGGCCAGCACGCTCGAGGAGTTCCAGGACCGGCTGCGCTGCGACTATGCGCGCACCGACCTGACCTATGGCTATATGGGCCGGCTGACCGATTTCATGTCGGCGATCCTGCTGGATCTGGAGGCTGGTTTGCGCGCGATCGGCAAAACCGGCGCGGCGGACAAGGTTGATGCCTACATCGAATACTGCCGGGAAAACGATTTGCAGATCACGCATGCGCTGCTCGATCCGCAATCGGACCGGTCGAAGCCCGATGCGCCGAATGAGGCGGTGCGGGTGGTGGAGCGGCGGCCGGACGGCATCGTGGTAAGCGGCGTGCGCATGCTTTCGACGCTGGCGCCGGTTGCGGACGAATGCTATGTCGGCCCGTATTTCCCGCGCAAGCCCGGCGAAGAGGAATACACGCTGACGTTCGTGCTGCCGATGAATGCGCCGGGACTGAAGATCGTTGCGCGTGAAACCTATGACAAGGGCGCCAGCCTGTTCGATCGTCCGCTGACGGGACGCTTCGACGAAGGCGATGCGATCCTGGTGTTCGACAATGTATTTGTTCCGACCGAGCGGCTTTTGATCGATGGCGACGTGGAGGCGTATAACAAGGGCCGCACCAATGCGGCCGGCTATGTCGGCATCCAGGCGATTACCAGGTCGACCGCCAAGCTGCGCTTTTTGACCGGGCTGTGTTCGACCGTGGCGCATGCCAACGGCAGGGACAAGACGCCGCGCTTCCAGGCCCAGATCGGGGAACTGGTGGGGTTGCTGGCCTTGTCGGAAGGCATGCAGCAAGGGGCTTGCGTGGACGCGGCGCGGCGGGTGGAAGCGCGCAGGCATGGCCAGCTTTCACATGTGGGGGATGGCATCAGCGAGCCCACGCATCAGGCTTCGATGGGAGCGGCGGCGCTGAATTTCTTTTATCCGTGGGTGAATACCAAGGCGATCGAGTGCCTGCGGTTTGCGGCCGGATCCGGCGCGATTGCGATGAGCGAAGCTGATTACCAGAACCCGGAGATTCAGCCGCTGCTCGACAAGTGGCTGATCGGGCCGGGGATCGATGCGGAACACCGGCTGCAGTTGATGAAGCTGGTGTGGGATGCTTCCAGTACCGAGTTCGGGTCGCGGCAGGCCTTGTATGAACGGCTGTATTCGGGGGATCCGGAGCGGAATGCGCAGATATGGTTCATGCATCCGAAGCGGGTCGAGGCGGAGGGGATGGTCAAGCGGCTGTTGGGGTGGTAGCAGCTTTTATCCGCAGGTTTATTTTTCAGCCCCATGCCTGTAATTCGGTAATTTGAAACAATCGCGCTGCCGTTGCGCCCGGCTGGGGCGGGCGCAACGGCGGTGCTTTTTGCATGGGCGGCGGTATTGATCAGCGCCCCTTCGAAAATGACGAGCACAGCAGGACGTTGCCGGTAGAATTGTCGTGCGCGGCGCGTGTCAGCGCTCACGCAAGCTCTCGTTTGTGTGCTGGATCAACGGCGACAGGAAATACTCGATCACGCGTCGTGTGCCGGTTTTTATTTCAACGGATACGGCCATGCCGGGACTTAATCTTACGGCCATGCCGTCGACATTGATAAACGCTTTTTCCATCCTGACCCGGGTCGAGTAGACCAGGCCGCGCTTTTCATCATTGATCGCATCATGCGACACCGAGCTCACCTTGGCGTGAATCGTGCCGTATTTGGTGTATTGAAATGTCTCGATCTTGACCTCGGCATCCTGGTTCGGTTTAATAAAACCGATATCCTTGTTTTCCAGAAATGCCTCCACTTCCAGTGCATGATCACGTGGCACGATGACCATCACAGGTTGCGCAGCAGTCAAGACCCCGCCCAGGGTGTGCACGGCGAGCTGCTGGACCGTGCCATCCACCGGGGAAGTGAGCTGCATCAGCTTGCTACGTGAATTAGCCTTAAGCAAGTCTTGCTCCAGCCCTGCTGCTTTCTGCTCCCCCTCGGTGATGCTGTCAAGATTGACGCGGCGGGTTTCGGCGAGGAGCGCGGCCTGCTGGCCGCGTACTTCCCGCAATGCCGCTTCGGTTTCCTTGAGCTTGCTTCCCAAGTTCGCCAAATCCGCTTCCTGTTCGATGCGCGTCTGCTCGCGCTCCAGGTAACCGTGATTCGACACAAAATTTTGATCCAGCAGATTCTTGAAGTCGTGCGCGCGCTGCCTGGCAATTGGCACTGTCTGCTCCAGCTTGTGCACCAATGCCTGGGTCGAGCGCAGTTCCGCCTCGCGTCTGGCGATCTCGGCCTCGATGCGACTTTGCCTGGCGCCGTACTCGGCCATTTGGCCCCCCAACAGCCGCTGTGCTTCCCCTACCCGGCCATCATCCACCCCCGCGGGGCGCGTGAGGCCGGGTACCCGCCCGGTCTCCAGCGCGGCAAGCATGGCACGGCCACGCGCCACCTGCAACCGTGCCGCGCCAAGATCGCTTTGCACGCGATCCTGGTCGGCTCGCGTTGCAGTCGCATCCAGTTCGATCAACACATCACCTGCCTTGACCGCCTGGCCGTCGGTGACATGAATCGCCCTGACCGTTGCAGTCTCAAACGCCTGGATGGTCTTGGTCCGGTCATTCGGGATCACCTTGCCCTGCGCCGTAGCCACCACATCGATATGGCCAAAGCTCGCCCACAGAACGGCCGATACGGCAAAGCCGATCAGCATCCACATCGCCACCAGCGGTGCGGGCGAAACCGGCGCCTCCTGCAGCGACAGGGCAGCGGGCAGGAATTGCAGTTCATGCGGCAAGCGCTGCGGCGGTTCCATTTCAGCGCGGCGTTGCCACGCGTGGCGGAATGCGGCGGCGTAACGCCTGATCAGATCGCCGACGGCTTGCATTGTCAAAGTCATGGTCATCGCCTTCCCCTCAAGCTTGCTGCAGACGGTAAAGCCGCGAATAGTGGCCGGCCTCATGCAGCAACAGTTCAGCATGGGTTCCCGTTTCCACGATCTGCCCGCGATCCATCACCACGATGCGGTCGGCGTTGCGCACCGCTGAAAGCCGATGGGCGATGATGATCACCGTGCGCCCCTTGCAGATCGCTTCCATATTGTTCTGAATGATGCGCTCGCTCTCGTAGTCCAGCGCACTGGTCGCTTCGTCAAAAATCAATACGCGCGGATTGGTCATCAGGGCGCGGGCAATGGCGATGCGCTGCCGTTGGCCGCCGGAGAGCGTCGAACCATGCTCGCCCACCATGGTGTCGTATGCTTCAGGTAACTCCAGAATGAATTCATGCGCGCCAGAAAGCCTGGCTGCCTGGATCACCGCCTCCAGCGGCGCGCCCGGATCGGCCAGCGCAATATTGTCGCGGATGGTACGTGCAAACAATACGTTCTCCTGAAGTACTACGCCGATTTGGCGCCGCAGGGAGGTCGAGTCGGCCATTGCCAGGTCCGCACCATCAACCAGCACCCGGCCGCGCTCCGCTATATAGAGCCGCTGTATCAGTTTGGTCAGCGTGCTTTTACCCGAGCCGGAACGGCCCACAATGCCGATCACTTCACCGGCGACAATGTCCAACGAAATGTTTTTGAGCACTTCAGGGCCATCCGGGCGATAGCGAAAAACCACCTGGTCCAGTGCAATGTGCCCGACCAGCGG
>JAQGMO010000081.1 GCA_028292315.1 Herminiimonas sp.
ATAAATGTGACGCGATAATCCGACGGGGAGCCGGGGAAGACATTCTGCAAATCCTTTGCGCCCACAGAGATCGTATCGCCGCGACGAACGAGGCAACCGACGACTGGTGGATCCAGACCGGCATCGCGCAAGCCCTGGACCCCGATGATCCCGTTCTTGCATCCTCATGTGCTGGCAACAATGAAATAAAAGCGGGTATCCTGCAGCGCTTCGAATCAGAACGAAAAAATAATACTTCATTGAAAGCTGCGGTCGCGAGAAAAATCGCTCTGGGGCAGGCCGGTCTCGATACCGCCATGGTTTTCAAGGAGGCGCAATTGCAAGGCCTCAGCGCCGACGCGCAATCGATCATAAAGCGTTTTCAGGAAAAAATCGACAGATTGAAAGGCCGGATCGATTCCTGGCAGGTAAATGGCTTGTCCCTGTTGACCCAGGCTGCCACGGCAGGGAACCTGGCCGCAGTCCAGCGGTTGCATGCAATGGGCGCCAATCTGCGCCAGCACGACGGCCATGACGACCCGCCTGTCGTCGCCGCGGCACGCGCCGGCAAGTGGGCCGTATTGCTGTGGCTGCTACGACAGGGCGCCAGTGTCAACCAGTCGAATGTCAAAACACGTGACAACGTGCGATCCTATATCGACGACCCGGCACTCTCAGGCAGCGACCGGGATGAAATCAGCGCCGGTTTCATCGACAGCAGGCACGGCAGTTATCTGGACGACTGGTCGCTTTCGCCGATGCAAAAGTTCGAGATATTCAGCAGCATGATCGAGGCCGGGGAAAACATGGCCGCTACGCGGGCCAGCCCGTTCCCCGGCAAGCACGCGGCTTTATCGTAGCCATTATCCTATCGATTTCCGTGCATTGCGGAACATCCGCATCCACGGCGAATCCTCGCCCCATTCGGCCGGATGCCAGGATTGCTGCACCGTGCGGAACACCCGCTCCGCATGAGGCATCAGCACGGTGAACCGGCCGTCCGGCGTCGTCACCGAGGTGATTCCCTGTGGTGATCCGTTCGGGTTGTACGGATAGGTTTCACTAACCTGTCCCCGGTTATCGACAAAGCGCATCGCAACAATCGCCTGGCCGATATCGCCGGTCCCGGAAAAGTCGGCATAGCCTTCGCCATGCGCCACCGCGATCGGGGCCTGGGTGCCCGCCATGCCCTGGAAAAAGATCGACGGTGAATCAGCCACTTCGACCATTGCAAACCGCGCCTCGAACTGCTCCGACTTGTTGCGCGTGAATTTCGGCCACGCCTGCGCGCCGGGAATGATCGCCTTCAGGTTGCTCATCATCTGGCAGCCATTGCAGATGCCGAGCGCGAAGGTATCGCCGCGGTTGAAGAACAAGGAAAACTGTTCCGCCAGTTTTGCATTGAACAGGATCGTCTTGGCCCAGCCTTCGCCGGCGCCCAGCACGTCGCCGTAGGAAAATCCGCCCACTGCAATCACGCCGCTGAAGTCATCGAGGCGCGCACGGCCTGCGATCAGGTCGCTCATGTGGACATCGACCGCCGTGAAGCCGGATTTATCCATCGCATAGGCGGTTTCGATATGCGAGTTCACGCCCTGCTCGCGCAGGATCGCCACGCGCGGCCGGACGCCGGTGGCAATGAACGGGGCCGCGACATCCTGTTGCGGATCGAAGCTTAGCTTCGGCGTCAGGCCCGGATCGGAAGTGTCGAGAATGCGGTCGTATTCGGCGTCGGCGCAGGCCGGGTTGTCGCGCAGGCGCGCTATGCGCCAGCTGGTTTCGCTCCAGATACGCTGCAGCTCGGCGCGCGGCTGCCTGTAAATCACCTTTGCGTCGCGCGTGAATTCAATCACATCGCGATCATTGGGCTTGCCGATGATGTGGCTGAGTGCGCCAAGAGCATGCTGGCGCAAGACATTCATGACCTCGGTTTTCTGATCGGCACGCACCTGGATGACCGCGCCCAGTTCTTCATTGAACAGCGCGCGCAGCGTCATTTCATTGCGCCGCTCGCCTACCTGCGCAGCCCAATTCTTGGAATCGCCCCAGTCGGACGCATGCTCGCCCTCCATGGTCAGGATATCGAGATTGACCGTCAATCCGCTTCGGCCGGCGAAGCCCATCTCGCACAAGGTGGCGAACAGGCCGCCGTCGGAACGGTCGTGATAGGCGAGCAGCTTGCCTTCACTGTTCAATTGCTGGATCGCCTCGAAGAACGCTTTCAGTTCCTGCGGACTGTCGACGTCCGGCGTTTCATTGCCGAGCTGCTGCATCACCTGCGTGAGCGCCGATGCGCCCATCCGGTTGCGGCCGCGTCCGAGGTCGATCAGGATCAGTGCCGTGTCGCCGGCGTCGGTACGCAGCTGCGGTGTCAGCGCCAGCCGCACGTCATGCGCCGGCGCAAACGAAGAAACGATCAGCGAGACCGGCGAGGTGACCGACCTGGCCTGCTCGCCGTCTTGCCAGGTGGTGCGCATCGAGAGGGAATCCTTGCCGACCGGGATGCTGATTCCCAGTGCAGGGCAAAGCGCCATGCCAACCGCGCGCACGGTATCGAACAGGGCCGCGTCCTGTCCCGGCTGCCCGCATGCGGCCATCCAGTTAGCCGACAGCTTGATATCGGAAATGGAACGAATCGGCGCCGCCGCGATATTCGTGATCGCCTCGCCTACCGCCATCCGTCCTGATGCCGGGGCATTGATTACCGCGAGCGGCGTGCGCTCGCCCATTGCCATCGCTTCGCCGAGATAACCTTCATACCCCATCGTCGTGACCGCACAGTCGGCCACCGGCACTTGCCACGGCCCGACCATCTGGTCGCGCACCGTGGTGCCGCCGACGGTCCGGTCGCCGATTGTGATCAGGAACGACTTATCGGCAACCGCCGGCAGGCGCAGCACGCGCTGCGCTACTTCCGCCAGGTCCATGCCGGTCAGGTCGACCGGCGGCAAATCCGCTGCGACCCGGCTGACGTCCCGATGCATCTTGGGCGGTTTACCGAGCAATACTTCCATCGGCATATCGACCGGCGTATTGTCGTGTTCCGGATCGATCACCTTCAGCTGGCGTTCTTCGGTCGCGATGCCGACCACGGCAAACAGGCAGCGTTCACGCTCGCACAGATAGCGGAACAGCGGCAGGTTGGCCGGCGCAATCGCCAGCACATAGCGCTCCTGCGATTCATTGCTCCAGATTTCCTTGGGCGCCATGCCGCTTTCTTCCAGCGGGACCTTGCGCAAATCGAACACGGCGCCGCGGCGCGCATCGTTGGTAATCTCCGGAAAGGCATTCGATAAGCCGCCGGCGCCGACATCGTGGATCGACAGGATCGGATTGTCGTCGGCCATGGCCCAGCAGGCGTTGATCACTTCCTGCGCGCGCCGCTCCATTTCCGGGTTGCCGCGCTGCACCGAGTCGAAGTCGAGGTCGGCGGTGTTGGCGCCGGTCGCCATCGACGACGCCGCGCTGCCGCCCATGCCGATCCGCATGCCCGGGCCGCCCAGCTGGATCAGCAGGCTGCCAACCGGCAGATCATGCTTTTTCGTGTGTTTGGCCGAAATATTGCCGATACCGCCCGCGATCATGATCGGCTTGTGATAGCCGTACACTGCGCCGCCGACGTTTTGTTCATAGGTGCGGAAGTAGCCGCCCAGGTTCGGCCGGCCGAATTCATTGTTGAACGCAGCGCCGCCGATCGGGCCTTCGATCATGATCTGCAGCGGCGAGGCGATCCGGTCCGGCTTGCCATAGATGCCGGACTGCCCGCGCGCCTGGCGCTGTGCTGCCGCTTCGGTGACGTCGCGCGCGTTTTCCCACGGCTGCACCGCGTGGGTCAGCATCAGGTTGGATACGGTAAAACCGCTCAGGCCGGCTTTTGGCCTGGCGCCGCGCCCGGTTGCCCCTTCATCGCGGATCTCGCCGCCCGCGCCGGTCGACGCGCCCGGAAACGGGGAAATTGCGGTCGGGTGATTGTGCGTCTCGACCTTCATCAGAATATGCGTCAGTTCGTCCGACGCCTGGTAGACATTGCCTTCCCTGGCGCCGCGCGGATAGAACCGCGAGACGGTGGCTCCCTCGATCACCGACGAGTTGTCGCTGTAGGCGACGACCGTGCCTTCGGGATGCAGTTCATGCGTATTCCTGATCATGCCGAACAGCGACTTATCCTGCCGCACGCCGTCGATGGTCCAGTCCGCGTTGAATATCTTGTGCCGGCAATGCTCGCTGTTAGCCTGGGCAAACATCATCAGTTCGACATCGGTGGGATTGCGCCCGGCCCGGGTGAATGCATCGACCAGGTAGTCGATCTCGTCGTCCGACAACGCCAGCCCGAGCTCGCTGTTGGCCCGCACCAGCGCATCCTTGCCGCCGCCCTGCACGTCGATGTACTCGAGCGGCTTCGCTGCCAGCTCCCGGAACAGTCCGCTTGCGTCGTCGGCGCTGCGCAGCACCATCTCGGTCATGCGATCGTGCAGCAGCGTCGCCACGGCTTCAACGCCGGCGCCGGCCAGCTTTTTCGCCCCGCCCAGCAGGCCCGATTTCACCTGAATGTGATACGACACGCCGCGCTCGACCCGCCGGATCTGCGCCATGCCGCAATTGTGCGCGATATCGCTAGCCTTGCTGGCCCATGGGGAAATCGTGCCGAAGCGCGGGATCACGACAAACTCATCGCCTTCGGCGCTGCCGGAAAACGGCTGCCCGTAAGTCAGCAAGGCATCGAGCCGCGCCGTATCGTCGGCGCTCAGCGGCGACGACGCATCGATGAAATGCAGGTAACGCGCGGTGACGCCGGTAATGGCGGGGTCGACCGCTTGCAGTTGCGACAACAAGTTTTTGGTACGGAACGAAGACAGGGCGTTGGAACCCGGCAGAATCAGCATGGCAAGAAGGAGGTTGTTGCAACGCGGCTGCCAGTCGGCTTGCAGCGTGTCGTTGCGGGTTGGAACAGGAACGTGATTATACCGCGACCCATCCTCCTCTTACCCGGCACCGGCAAAACCAGGGCCACTTTTGTCAATTCGGTCACCGCACATCGTTTTTTCATGGCGTCTTCGCCGCTTGAGCGGCATCAAGCGCGCGGCGGCGGCCCGGCGCGATGATAATTCCGTCAACGATCAACCGGCCGTAGGAGAACATCATGGAACGCAGAACATCGATGCTGCCCAAGGCTGTGGAAGTGCCGGTCGGATTTGTGCCGACCCCTTCCGCCCCGTACCGCATCCATCGCAAAGCCGTGCAAAACGTGCTCGAGCCGGGGCATCCAAGGCCGGACCCGGTTCCAGCGCATGTTTCCGCACGGTCGCCGGTATTCGGTTCCCGCGTGCTTCTGTGGAAACAGGACCCTTCGGTTTCCGAAATCGGCACGCGCAAAGCCTTCCTGCCCGGCCTGGTGCTGGATGGACCGCGCGACGCGCGGATTGTCAATGGCGCGCCGGGGATTCCGGCGGTCAGTCCGAACGCCTTCGGCGATTTTATCCTGGCCCCCGGCACCGACCAGTTCGACGCGGCCCATACGTTTGCCGTGGTACGCGAGACCTTGACGATGTACCAGCGCGCGCTCGCTAGCGGCGGCATACAGGCGCCGTTGCCGTGGCAATGGAATAGCGGCAGCAACAGCGACCCGCTGGAAGTCTTCCCGCACGGTTTGCCGAACGTCATGAATGCGTACTACAGCAGAAACCAGCAATCGCTCAAGTTCGGCGATTTCATTCCGAGCGGGAGCGCGGCACGGGTATTTACCTGCCGCTCCTTCGATATTGTGTCGCATGAAACCGGGCATGCAATCCTGGACGGGCTCAAGCCGGGCTGGCTGCTGGCCGGCAATCCACCCCAGACCGGCGGCTTGCATGAATCGTTCGGCGATCTGACGGCGATCTTCCTGGCGCTGTCGCAGCTTGACCAGGTCGAAGCGGTGATTGCCCAGACCAAG
Source organism: Herminiimonas sp. (assembly GCA_028292315.1). GTDB lineage: Bacteria > Pseudomonadota > Gammaproteobacteria > Burkholderiales > Burkholderiaceae_D > JAQGMO01. The sequence continues at coordinate 5,912 of JAQGMO010000081.1, forward strand.
GCCGATCTGCATAACAAAAGCTTCCTTGCCGATATGGCTGAACAGTTCGGCCTGGCGCTTGGCCGTCCAAACGGCTTGCGCAATGCGGACAATGATTTGAAATTATCGGAGACCGGCACCGAGGTGCACGCGATATCACAAGTATTTACCGGTGCGGTTTACGACATACTGGCCGATATATTTTCATTTGAAAGGCGGCCCGGCCTGCAGGACGACGCGCTGGTGCTGCACCAGGCCGGCTCCTACATGGCCAGCCTGGTGTTGCGATCGCTGATTGCCGCGCCGGCTTCGGCGGCGACGTATGCCGACGTTGCCAACAAGATGCTAAGTATCGCCAATGCCGACGGCAAGCCGGTGCAATACCGCAATTTCATCCGTAATCGGTTTACCGTCCGCGAGGTCGTGACTTCTCCGCTGGCACTGACCGAAGACATGCCGGCCGACATGATGCTGGAACCGGCAGTCCAGGATGCGCCCGGCGCCTTGCAGGATCGCCGGGCTTGCTGCGGTACGATGACGAATGCGGAATATTTCGATACGAACGAAATATTCAATGATGAGCTCGACGCGCTGATGCGCTCGCTCAAATCCGAACAAAAGAAACGTCCCGAAGTGGCGCTCAGGTAGCCGGGTGCATGGATGCGGTTCGAAGCGATTGTGAGACATGAAAATATCGGCGACGCGAAGCGGCGGTTATGCGGGGCTGGCGGAAAATTATTATGTGGATACCGCGCTGCTGGCCGATCCGCAAAGGTCCGCAATCGAGGGGCAGGTTGAAAAGGTCAGGTTTTTCAATGCGCCGCCCGAGGTTCCGCCAGGCAGCGTCGGCGCCGACCTCGATCGATGGGAAATAACGATCACGGATCGGCATCGGCAACGCACGGTGTCGTTTTACCAAGATGGCAGTCCGGACACGGCGGACTGGCAGGCGTTGACCGACCTGATCCGGCGTCCCTGACGCCGGTCAAAAGGACAGCTGCGATTTTCAAAGCCGCGCATGGGGACCGGCAAGCAGCGCCTGATGCGGCGGCGCGTCGATAGAATCCTCCACCGGTTCATCCGGGTATGTATCCTGGAACTGCGCGATTGCCTGGCGCAAGGCGATTGTGGTTTGTCACAAAGTTTCATCGACGATTTGACTCTCTCCACCGTGTCTTCACACAGGAAAGATAAGTCACTTGCCGCTATTTTCTTTAACACGATGCCAATTGCCAACTCATAATCTTGGCGAATCTCGTTACCGGTCAAAACAGTAGCACCGACAACAAGGCCCCCTTGTGCATGATATGCCCCCTTAAATTTGCAGTCCTGCCGCCCTGTCCAATGAAATCATCCCTGGTTTCATCAATCCATGCAGACCGAAAAGGTTTAACAGGCATCGTATTTTTCTAAGAAATGATGAACAGCCTGCTTCCTGTTTCATAACGATATCGCGCATGGTGTGATATCGTTTTGCAACTTATTCCCCAATTCCTATTCCCGCATGAAGACACCAATTTCCAATTCGATCCATTCACTGGCCGGGACGCCGCGCCGCACGCTGCTGGAAGCATGCCTGCAGGCGGCCGGCGACACGCCCTCTGTGTTTACAAAGCTGTATCCCGAGGCGGCACGTGCCGCTGCCGCCGGCGCCGATGCCATGCGCGCCGCGAATGTGGCGCTGACGCCGCTAGCCGGCTTGCCGGTATCGATCAAGGACCTGTTCGACGTTGCCGGTGAAACCACGCTTGCCGGATCGACGGTGCTGAAAGACCACGCCCCGGCCACTGCCGATGCGCCGGTGGTGCAGCGCCTGCGCGCAAGCGGCGCTGCCATCATCGGCAAGACCAATATGACCGAGGTCGCATTTTCCGGAGTGGGGATCAACCCGCATTACGTCACCCCGGCCAATCCGGCGGACCGGCAGATCGCCCGCATCCCGGGCGGTTCTTCGTCCGGC
>JAQGMO010000085.1 GCA_028292315.1 Herminiimonas sp.
TCCGCAATGCAGGAACCGCTACTGGAATATGTTCAGCAAAAGTCGCAACGAAAAATCATCCAGTTATATGACCGTTCGGTCCAGGATGGACGGCTATTCGCGCTGGCATTTTGCGATCCGGCCGGAAAGCTGCTTTACCGCACCACGACTTATCCGGGCGCGCTCGGGTGCCGATCGCCCGAGCCGCCGAAAGAGCTCAGCCAGTCGCTCGTCAAGCTGCCGCAGGGCTCGGTGCATGTAACCGAGAGCACGCTCAAGCAGGGCGCGGATGTGCTTGGCACGTTAATCCTGGTGCATGACATGAGCTACATTCAACGCCGCAGCGCAGATGCCAAGACCTACGTGATTTCGCTGTTCGCGTTGATGGCGGTGGTGATTTCGCTCATCACCGTGTTTGTCGCCCACCTAAGCTGGCGCGGCTGGATCAGCGCGGTGAAAGGGATTTTGCGGCGCGATGAAGTGACGCGTTCGCGCTCGGGCACGCCGCCTGAAATCCAGCCGCTGGTGGGCGACCTGCGCGCGCTTTTGCATGAATATAATGTGGAGCGTCAGGGGCAGGAAAGTTCGTCGCAGGCATGGACGCCCGAAAAGCTGCGCTCGCTGTTGCATGATGAACTCGCCGGCGACGAAGTGCTGGTGGTATCCAATCGTGAGCCCTATATTCACACCCGTACCCCGAACGGCATTGAAGTCCGGCGTCCCGCCAGTGGCCTGGTGACCGCGGTCGAACCGGTGATGCGCGCCTGCTCCGGCACCTGGATTGCGCATGGCGGCGGCTCGGCCGACCGGGAGACCGTCGATCGCAACGACCGGGTACCGGTGCCGCCCAAGCGTCCGGCTTACACGCTGCGCCGCGTGTGGTTATCGAAGGAGGAAGAACAGGGCTATTATTACGGATTTTGCAACGAGGGATTATGGCCGCTCTGCCATAACGCCCATGTGCGTCCGGTATTCCGCACCACCGACTGGGAGCAGTATGTCGCGGTTAACCAGCGGTTTGCCGAAGCCGTTGTCAGTGAAGCGCGCACCGATGATCCGGTGGTCCTGGTACAGGATTATCATTTTGCCTTGTTGCCACGCATGGTAAGGGAAAAACTTCCGAAGGCGACAATTATCATGTTTTGGCACATTCCCTGGCCGAACCCGGAGTCGTTCGGCATTTGTCCATGGCGCGAGGAAATCCTGGAAGGCTTGCTCGGTAATACCTTGCTTGGGTTTCATACGCCGTTTCATTGCAAGAATTTCCTGGAAACAGTCGACCGCTATCTCGAGACCCGTATCGAGCATGAAGCATCGACGATTTCCTATGGCGGCGAACTGACGCAGGTTGAGCCGTATCCGATCTCGATTGCCTGGCCCGATTCTTCCGAACTGCCGTCTGTCGCGGAATGCCGGATAGAAGTGCGCAAGGAATTGGGATTGCCTGAAAATCAGTTGCTCGGTATCGGGGTAGACCGGCTCGACTATACGAAGGGCATCCTCGAACGCCTGCAGGCGGTGGAGCGGATGCTGGAATTGCATCCTTCGCTGATTGGAAAATTTTCAATGGTGCAGATTGCCGCGCCGAGCCGCTCGTCGCTCGATGAATATCAAAACCTGGAAGCGCGGGTGCGCATGCTGGCCCAGCGGATCAATAAAAAATTTTCGCACGGTAGTTACGAGCCGATTCTACTCAAGCTCGAGCATTATGAGTCGGACCAAGTGGTCCGCTATTACCGCGCGGCCGATATTTGCCTGGTAACGAGTTTGCATGATGGCATGAACCTGGTTGCCAAAGAATTTATTGCGGCGCGCGACGATGAGCGTGGAGTCCTGATCCTGAGCCAGTTTACCGGTGCCGCAAGGGAACTGCTGGAGGCGCTGATTGTCAACCCTTATCATATCGAGCAAAGCGCAGAGGCATTGTATCGGGCGCTGACCATGCCCGACGTCGAGCAGCGCGAGCGGATGCGAAGCATGCGCGCGCTGGTCCGGGACTTCAATGTATACCGCTGGGCAGGGCGCATGCTGCTGGATGCCGCGCGGCTGCGCCGGCGCCAGCGGATCACTGCGAAAATTCATTCGCACAGCCGGCGTTCGCTGCGGCGTGTGGTGTAACGGTGATGCAGATTTTTTCAGTAGCCGGACTGCGACGTCTCGATGAGATCGTTCAGCCGGGATTATTGTGCGTGTTCGACTTCGATGGCACGCTGTCGCCGATCGTGAGCCAGCCCGACGACGCCGGCTTGCCGGCCGACGTGCTGCAGCGGATACTTGAACTGCTGAAGCTCGCGCCGGTTGCAATCCTCACTGGGCGTTCACTGGCGGATATTCGCACACGGCTCGGATTCGAGCCGGATTACGTTGTGGGGAACCACGGGCTGGAGGGCGTGCCCGGCTGGGAATGGCGCGCCACACAGTTTGAAGATGTCTGCCGGTCGTGGAGCGCGGCCATATTGGCCGCATTGCAGGATAAGGCGCGTTTTGATCCCGGCATCACGCTCGAGGATAAGAAATTTTCATTATCCGTGCACTACCGCATGGCGCGCGACCCGGTTCAGGCCGAAGCCCGGCTGGCCGAACTGTTCGCGGGTCTGATGCCGCCACCACGAGTGATTTCCGGCAAGTTTGTATTCAGCCTGCTGCCGAAGGACGGCATCGATAAGGGCAGTGCGCTACAGGAATTGCTGCGGATAAGCGGCGCCAGCAGTGTGATTTACGTCGGTGACGATGTCACCGATGAAGACGTGTTCAGGCTGCAGCGGCGCGACTTGCTTTCGGTGCGTGTGGAAAAGTCGCACGCCAGCGCAGCGGAATTTTATCTGGCACGCTGGCAGGATATCGTGAGCCTGCTCGATGAATTAATCCGGCGTTTGCGTGAAACGGAAGGCAACGCGGCGCCGCGGGCTTCAGCGCGCAAGGCATGATGTCGTAGCGCGCCGGTGCAATGCTGCCGAAGCGCTGCCCCAGTGCTTCGGCAGTGCTCGCGCAGTGGTAGCGCATTACTCTTTTAACCAGGAATTCAATTATAGGACTATTGCATGAATACACTTGACCTGGGGCTTATCGGAATTTCGCGCACCAGCGCTCTGATCGACAAGAACGCAACCATCGTCTGGTGGTGCTATCCCTACTTTGACAGCGATCCGTTGTGCTGCAAGCTATTGCAACCGCAGGGCGAGGCGGCCGAAGCGGGGCTGATCGACGTCCAGTTCGACGGCGCCAGGCTGGTGGATCAGCAATATGAACGCAACTCGGCAATTCTGGTAAGCCGCTTCCAGGACGAGGCCGGCAATGCGATCGAAATAACGGATTTTGCGCCGCGCTTCTATCTGCACGGCCGCATGTTTTCACCCTCGATGCTGGTGCGGATCATACGGCGCACCGCCGGCCGGCCGCGGATTGCGCTGCGGGTTCGCCCGACGGTCGAATATGGACGCCAACGCGCCGAAACCCGCTGCGGAGCGCATCACATCACCTACGTCGGCTCATCGCAGGCAATGCGCCTGACCACCGATGCTTCGGTGTCCGCGATCACCCATGAAAAGCCGTTCTTTTTGCAGGATACGGTGACGCTGCTGATGGGACCTGATGAAACAGTGGACGGCTCGCCGCGCGAAATCGGCCGCTCGTTTCATGAAATGACGCAGCAGTACTGGCACCGCTGGGTGCGCAACCTTGCCGTGCCGTTTGAATGGCAGGATGTCGTAATCCGTGCCGCCATCACGCTCAAGTTGAATGCATTCGACGATTCCGGGGCGATCATCGCGGCGGTCACCACCTCGATTCCGGAGGCGCAGCATAGCGGACGCAACTGGGATTACCGCTATTGCTGGCTGCGGGATGCCTATTTCGTCGTCAATGCGCTGAACCGGCTGGGCGCGACCGGCACCATGGAGCGCTACCTGGAATACATCCTCAACATCATTGCCGATACCCGCGAAGAACCGCTGCAGCCGGTGTACGGGATACGCCGGGAAGCGGCGCTCGATGAAATATCGATTCCACACCTGGCCGGCTACCGCGGCATGGGGCCGGTACGGGTCGGCAACCTGGCTTATTACCAGATCCAGAACGATGTATTCGGCGCGGCGGTCATGGCCAGTACCCATGCCTTCTTCGACCATCGTCTCGAACGGCCGGCCGGCCCGCGCATGTTCAACGACCTGGAACGGCTCGGTGAAGAAGCAGTGCGCAACTATAATGTTCCGGACGCCGGAATCTGGGAATTGCGCGGTTCGAAGCGGGTGCACACGTTTTCCAGCATCATGTGCTGGGCCGCGTGCGACCGCCTGTCCTCGATTGCGCGCCAGCTCAAGATGCCGGAGCGCGCCGAGTACTGGGGGGCGCACGCGAGCGAAATCCATCGCGTCATCTGCGAATCGGCCTGGAATGAAGAACTGGGCAGCTTCGTATCCACTTTCGGCGGCTCGCGGCTCGACGCCAGCCTGCTGCTGATGGCGGAGTTCCAGTTCCTGGATCCCAAGGACCCGCGCTTTATCGGAACGGTCAGGGCAATTGAAAAACATTTACGGCGCGGCGAGTTCCTGTTGCGCTACGATGAAGAGGATGATTTCGGCCTGCCCGAAACCGCATTCCTGGTGTGCACCCAATGGTGGATCCTGGCGCTGGCGCAAATCGGCGAGAAAGATCGGGCACGCGAGTTGTTTGAACTGGTGCTCGCGAAGCGCAATCACCTCGGCCTGTTATCGGAGGACGTCGCGCCGGACAGCGGGGAATTGTGGGGGAATTTTCCGCAAACGTATAGCATGGTCGGCTTGATCCAGTGCGCGGCGCGGCTGAGTATTTCATGGGATGAAGCCTATTAGCCAATAGCCTGTTGGCGGCAATCTGACAATCCAAGGAAAACAGAAAAATGAACCAGGCAATCATCGGCGCACTCGACATCGGCGGAACCAAAATGGCGGCCATTCTGGCCAATGCCGATGGTCCGCTGGTGCGGATCACTCAGCCTACCGTCAAAAACGGCTCAATAACAGCGCTGGCCGATCAGGCGGTTGCCTTGTTGCATGCAGCCTGCGAGCGAGCCGGCGTAGACCGGACGATGCTGACCCGGGTCGGCGTCGCTTCTTGCGGTCCGTTTGTATGTGTTGACGGCATGCTCGGCATTGCGCCGCCCAATATTTGCGGCGGGCATTCCGGTTCGCCCGATTTACCGAATGACTGGACCATCATTCCGCTTGAAAAAGTCTTGCGCGAACACTTTGAAACGGTAGCAATTGAAAATGATTGTGTCACAGCGCTGGTGGCGGAAAGAACCTTCGGCGCCGCGATCGATGTGCCTGACTGCGTGTATGTCACCTGGAGCACCGGGATCGGATTCGGATTATGCGTCGACGGTCGCATTTTGCGCGGCAAGCAAGGCAACGCGGGCCATGCCGGGCATATGCTCATGAGTCCGGATTCGAACGCCGTGTGCGGCTGCGGCAATCGCGGCGATCTGGAAGGATTGATTTCCGGACGCAATCTTGGCAATCGTGTAGGGCAGGCGACCGCCGATGTGTTCCAGGCCGCGGCAAATGGTGAACCGCTTGCGCGCACGGTGGCGACTGAAGCGGCGGAATGGTTTGGGCGCGGGCTGTATAACGTTGCGGCGACGCTCGACACCAGCCTGTTCGTGGTCGGCGGCAGCGTGTGGGAACATCACGCGGACTGGCTGGCCCCTATCGTGCGCGAACAAGTCGTGTCCCGGCTACCGGCATTGACGCAGGGCGTCACTATCGTAACGGCGGCATTGGGCAGGCTGGTCGCCGACGTCGGCGCGCTGGCCCTGGTCATGCCGAATGAGTGGATACCGCGGTGGCGCGAAACGTCGCCGTGGCGCACGCTCGCGTGACGGGCTACTTGGGATTATCCGGGATTCGTTCTCCGGGCAACAGGCTGCCGCCGGCGGCCGATTTCGATCCCGCGACAGGCGGATTGCTCGCGCCATGGTAAGCAAACACCACGGACGCTTTGACCCTGGCTGAATTATTTCTTCCCGCCGCGTGGAACAGGCCGCTATGAAACAGCACCACGTCGCCCTGGTGCAATTCGGGGGAGACCGCCTGTTCGAACAGGCGCTGGTTCTCCGCGACCTCGGGTCGCAGGAAATCCAGATCGTCCATCCGGTCCCGGCTGATATGCATCCGGTGTGACCCGGGAAGGAATTTCAAGCCGCCGTTATCCGCTGTTTCGTCTCCCAGCCCCAGCCATACTGAAATCAAATCGGGCCGGGTAAAGGACCAGTAACGGATGTCACGGTGCCAGCCGGTCGCACTGCCGAAATCGGGATGCTTGGTCATGACGCAGTTGTGATGCGCCAGCGACAGGCAGACCGGCTCGCCGAACAACTGCGTGAGCATCGTGACCAGTTCCGTATCACGCGCCCAGTCGCGGAAGCAATCGTCGCGTTCATAGGCGCGGCGCAGGCGGCGCACGGTCAATCCGCCGGCTGCATCGAGCGACTGCGGCGCTCCTTCATACCCGACCTCGGCTTCGTATTCGAGCGGCGCGATCGCCTTGCGCAGATGTTCAGCGGTCACCGCCAGCATGCGCTCGCATTGCTCAGTAGGCGCCATGTGCCGCAATATGAGGTATCCGTCCTGATTGAACTGTTCGATTTGTTGCGTGGAAAGTGGCATGTTCGCGGAGGCTGAGCCTGACTCTGACTATTATGCGGGTTGATTTTACGCCAGATCATACCGACTGGCGCATGGCGTATGACCTAAAGCGGATTGCGCACCGGTGTGCGGAAGGTGCAGGCCGCTCTAGTAAAACACGGCCAGCCATACGGTTTGCATTTCCTTGCTGGTCCATTCGACGCGATGCTTTTCATGCGCGGCAATGTTGATATACATGCCCTCCGTCAAATGTACGGTCCGGTCCTCAAACCGAAGTTCGGCTTCGCCTTTCAGTAGCAGTACCCATTCACTACAGTCCTGGTCATACCAGAAACCGGGCGGGGAGTGCTGGCCTTCGGAAACGATGCGTTCGATTTTCACCGTATCCGACTTGACCAGTGTTTCCGCGATTTCGCCAGGCAAGTCTTGTGGTATCGCGCTATAAATTGCGCCGGCTGCCGAGGGCGTTTTCATCGCATGCTTTCATTCTTTAGCTGTTTCAGCATTTTTTCGTAACTGCGGAACTAGTCTTGTAGGAATTTTGACTAAATTTTTCAACTTGTCGATTTTATCATTCGTCAGTCGTCGCCGATCGTCAGCACACGGCTGCTTTAAGGAGAAGGAGAACAATCAATGCAGACGTCCTTATCGGATATGCAACAGGCGAACGAGGCCCGGAGTTCTTTCCCCGAATCCGCCGAAGCACGGCCGACTTCTTATCGCGAAGGCCGCCGCACCCAGGTTTACCATGGAAACGGCACGGCCCGCACTGCGCAGCTGAAGCAGGCGCTGGGTTGGTTCAGCGTCGGCATGGGTATTGCCCAGCTGCTTGCGCCACGCGCCTTGTCTCGCGCTTCGGGCGTCAACGATCGTCCGATGCTGATGCGCGCAGTCGGCGTACGCGAGATCGCAGCCGGAGTAGGCCTGCTCACCCAGCGCAAGCCCACGCCCTGGCTATGGGCGCGGGTTGCAGGCGATGCAATGGACCTTGCCATGCTGGGCATGGCCGCGTCTTCGCCACGAACACAGCGCAATCGCGTTGCACTGGCTACAGCGGTAGTGGCCGGGATAACGGCGCTCGATGTGCTCACCAGCATGCGGCAGAGCAGGGAAGAAGGTAGCGCAGCCGGTGTGTCTGCCACTGGCGCCGTCACTGTCGAAAAAAGCATTGTCGTCAACCGCTCGGCCGATGAATGCTACCGGTTCTGGCGCGACTTTGAAAATTTTCCACTCTTTATGAAACACATTGAATCGATCCAGGTATTGCCGAACAACCGGACCCATTGGAAAGTCAAGGCGCCGGTCGGCGGCAGTGTTGAATGGGATGCGGAAGTCACCGTCGATCAGCCGGGCGAATTGCTGGCCTGGCACTCGGTTGAGGGCGCCGATGTCGACAATGCCGGCACGGTGCGTTTTGAACCGGCGCCGGGCCGGCGCGGCACGATCGTTCGAATCGACTTGCAATATAGCCCGCCAGGCGGCAAGGCCGGCGCATTGTTCGCCAGGCTGTTCGGCGAAGAACCGTCCCAGCAAATCGACGAGGACCTGCGCCGCTTCAAGTGGCTGATTGAAACCGGCGAAATCCCGACTACCGTAGGCCAGCCATCCGGTCCGCGCGATCCGCTTACCCGGCTATTGATTAAGAAAGGAGAACCAGGATGAAAGCAAATTGCTGGCACGGCAAGCATGATTTGCGGGTCGATACGGTCCCGGACCCCAAGATTCTGAATCCGCGCGATGCGATCGTCAGAATTACCTCGACCGCGATTTGCGGATCGGACCTGCATCTCTATAACGGTTTCGTGCCGACCATGGAAAAAGGCGACATCCTCGGCCATGAGTTCATGGGCGAAATTGTGGATGTCGGCAGCAAGATCACGAATCTGAAAATCGGCGATCGGGTCGTGGTACCGTTTCCTATCGCGTGCGGCAACTGCTTTTTTTGCCAGGAAAAATTATTTTCAGTCTGTGAGAATTCGAACCCGAACGCCGCCATGGCCGAAAAAATGTGGGGCCATTCGCCAGCCGGTATCTTTGGCTATTCGCACCTGACCGGCGGCTATGCGGGCGGTCAGGCGGAATATGCGCGGGTACCATACGCCGACGTCGGCCCGCTCAAGATCCCGGACGGCATGCCGGACGAGGATGTGCTTTTCTTATCCGATATCCTCCCAACCGGTTACATGGCCGCGGAAAATTGCGACATCGAGCCGGGTGACGTGGTGGCAATCTGGGGCTGTGGCCCAGTCGGCCTGTTCGCGATCCAGAGCGCTTTTCTGCTCGGCGCCGAGCGGGTAATCGCCATCGACCGTTTTCCGGAGCGGCTCGATATGGCGCGCGGGCTGAAGGCGGAGACGATCAATTATGAAGAAACCGCCGTGCTCGATGAATTGAAAAGCATGACCGGCGGGCGCGGCCCGGATGCCTGCATTGATGCAGTCGGCATGGAGGCGCATGGCGTCGGCATGATTGCGGCTTATGACCGGTTCAAGCAGGCGCTCAAGATGGAAACCGACCGCCCGACTGCGCTGCGCGAGGCATTGATGGCTTGCCGTAATGGCGGCAATGTATCGATTGCCGGCGTCTATGGCGGCTTTGTCGACAAGATTCCTTTCGGCTCGATCATGAACCGCTCGCTCACGATCAAGACCGGGCAAACCCATGTGCAGCGTTACATGCAACCGCTGCTCGAGCGTATCCAGAAGGGTGAATTCGATTCGACCTGCATGATTACCCATCGCCTGCCGCTGAGCGAGGCACCGAAGGGCTATGACATGTTCATGAAGAAGCAGGACAATTGCGTCAAGGTGGTATTGAAACCTTGAGCGTAAGGACTTCCGGTGCGGCGTGCAGGCGCGCCGCACCGCGTTCAATTCCTGTTCCCGATTTCACACAGCCCGACTATCCCTTGAGGATAATCACGATACCGCTCGGCTGAAGCGGTATATTCAGCCCATCTGCTTTCCTTAGTGCAAGGATTCCGCAAAGCGATGGCTAAAATTATTTCCGATAGCTGCACGCCGAACGACGCCGACCCCCTTGTGTCCGCACGCCAGGTCGGGCTGCGTTATGTCAGGGATGATAGGCCCGGTATTTCGCGCAAGCCGGCCAAAAACGGATTTCGTTATACCGGTCCGGATGGCAAGCCGGTGCACGACGAAACAACCCTGGCGCGCATCAGGTCTCTCGCGATCCCTCCGGCATGGACCGATGTATGGATTTGCCCTTACGCGAACGGTCATATGCAGGCAACCGGGCGCGATGCAAAAAAGCGCAAGCAGTATCGCTATCATCCGCGCTGGCGCTCGGTGCGCGATGAACTCAAATACGACCGCATGATCAGTTTCGGCAAGGCCTTGCCCGGGTTGCGCAAGCAAGTCGATGCGTCGCTTGCGCTGCCAGGTTTGCCGCGCGAAAAAGTGCTGGCGACTATCGTCTACCTGCTACAGGCTACGATGATGCGGGTCGGCAATGAGGAATATGCCCGCACTAACCAGTCGTTCGGCCTGACGACACTGCGCGACCGCCATGTCCGGATAGACGGCTCCGCAGTCGAGTTCCAGTTTCGCGGCAAGAGCGGCGTGCGGCACGCGATTAAGCTGAGCGATGCGCGGGTTGCCCGGATCATCAAGCGCGTTCGCGACCTCCCCGGGCAGGAACTGTTCCAGTATCTCGACGATAACGGCGAGCGGCATTCAATCGGCTCGGCCGATGTCAATGAATATATCCGCACGCATACCGGAGAAGACTATACCGCAAAGGATTTCCGCACTTGGTCGGGTACCTTGCTCGCCGCATTGGCGCTGCAGGAATTTGAAAAATTCGATTCCGAGGCGCAGGCCAAAAAGAACATTGTGCAGGCGATTGAATCGGTCGCTAAAAAGCTGGGCAATACGCCAGCGATCTGCCGCAAATGCTATGTGCATCCGGTCGTGATCGAAGCGTATATGGATGGGGTCATGCTGGATGCGCTGCAGCGACGCGCGCGCGAGAAAATGGCGCATGAACTCGAGTCACTTAGCCCGGAGGAAGCAGCGGTCCTGGCGTTCTTGCAGGAGCGGCTGGAGCCGGCGGCAGGAAAGCCGCGTGCCGCCGGCAAGCAGGGAGCGGAAGCCGCTGCAGGCAAGTAAGGGTAAGAAGGGGAACCGGCGCCGGCGCCTCGCCGTTTGCGCCGGAGGTTTTCCTTTTTTCAGCGGGTAATCGGCTTGTACCGGATCCGCTTAGGCTTCGCGCCTTCCTCGCCGAGTCGTTTCTTCTTGTCCGCTTCATATTCCTGGTAATTCCCGTCAAAGAAAGTCACTTGGGAATTTCCTTCAAACGCGAGGATATGCGTCGCGATCCGGTCGAGGAACCAGCGGTCATGTGAAATCACCAGCACGCTGCCGGCGAATTCAAGCAGCGCATCTTCCAGCGCGCGTAGCGTTTCCACGTCGAGATCGTTCGATGGTTCATCCAGCAGCAGCACATTGCCGCCCATGAGCAGCGTCTTGGCCAGATGCAGCCGTCCACGCTCGCCGCCCGACAGGTTGCCGACGAGCTTTTGCTGGTCTCCACCCTTGAAATTGAAACGGCCCAGGTAAGCCCGCGATGGCATTTCAAAGCGGCCCACCGTCAGGATATCCGCGCCGCCGGTTACGTCTTCAAAAACCGTCTTCGTATTTTCGAGCGCGTCACGCGACTGGTCGACCAGTGAAATCCGCGCTGTGCTACCCAGTACCACTTCGCCGCTGTCCGGCTGCTCCTTGCCGGTGATCATGCGGAACAGGGTCGACTTGCCGGCGCCGTTCGGGCCAATGATGCCGACGATGGCGCCGGCCGGGATTTTGAAACTGAGATCATCGATCAGCAGGCGGTCGCCATAGCCCTTGCTGACGTTTTTGAATTCGATCACTTCATTGCCGAGACGCTCAGCTACCGGAATGAAAATTTCCTGGGTTTCATTGCGTTTCTGGTATTCATGCTCGGACAATTCATTGAAGCGCGCCAGCCGCGCCTTGCTCTTGGCTTGCCGGCCTTTCGGATTTTGACGCACCCATTCCAGCTCTTTCTGGATGGTTTTCTGGCGCGACGACTCGGTTGCCTCTTCCTGCTTCAGACGGTTGCTCTTTTGCTCGAGCCAGGAACTGTAATTGCCTTTCCACGGAATGCCATGTCCGCGGTCGAGTTCGAGTATCCACTCGGCCGCATTGTCCAGGAAGTAGCGGTCATGCGTGATGCCGACCACGGTGCCCGGAAAGCGCTGCAGGAACTGTTCGAGCCAGTCGACCGATTCCGCATCGAGGTGGTTGGTGGGTTCGTCCAGCAACAGCATATCGGGCTTGGACAGCAGCAGGCGGCAGAGCGCGACGCGCCGTTTCTCGCCGCCGGACAGCACGCCGATTTTTGCATCCCACGGCGGCAGGCGCAAGGCATCGGCCGCCATTTCCAGTTGCAACTCGAGGTTGCCGCCGTCGGCGGTCGCGAGGATCGCTTCCAGTCGCGCCTGCTCAGTCGCCAGCGCATCGAAGTCGGCGTCCGGTTCGGCATAGGCGGCATAAACCGCTTCCAGCTTCGCTTTTGCCTCGAACGCTTCGCCGAGACCGCTTTCCACTGCCTGGCGCACGGTCTGATCCGGGTCGAGCGCCGGCTCCTGCGGCAGGTAGCCGATGTTCAGTCCGGGCATCGGCACGGCGTCGCCGATGATATCCTTGTCGATCCCTGCCATGATTTTCAGCAGCGTCGACTTGCCCGAACCGTTCAGGCCGAGCACGCCAATTTTAGCGCCCGGGAAAAACGATAAGGAAATATCCTTGAGGATCTGGCGTTTCGGCGGGACGATCTTGCCGACGCGATTCATGGTGTAGACGTAATTTGCCATAGGGTACCTGGAAATGGATTGCTAAAGGAAGACCTGCAAGCATAACCGAACCCGCGACCGCGGGGAATCCGGCGTGATTGTTTCCTGCGATGTTACCGGCGATTTTTGCCGCGATTTTTACCGATTTTGCCGTTCAGCCATTCCTGCGGCGCTGCTTGCGCAGTGCCGCGTTCTGCGCCTGCAGGATTGCATCGACCCGTTCCGACGCCTCTCGCGCCAGTTCCTGGGCCAGTTCTCCGCTCGGGAAATTCTCAGGAATACGGTAGGCGAGCCATGCATAAGCGGAGTACAGCCGGCAAGTATCTTCGACTTCTTGCAGATTCTGGCGCGCCAGGGAGTGCGGATCGCGATGAAGGGTGACCACCTTGCCCTTGGCAAGTGCGCGCGCCCACTCCTGCCATGCCAGGTGCAGCGCCGGAATTCGCGAAGAGATCGGCACCAGGGATAGCGTGAACTTGTCCGCTACCGACAGCGGCAGCGTATCGAGCCACAGCGCGCGCTCCTGCTGGTCTTCAGTAATGCGTGGAAAGAAAAACCCGTCCGGCACGTCAATATTGTGCACAAAGCGTTTCAGCAAGCGGGTCAGCGATTGTTCGCCGGTTACCGATGCGATCCGATGAAGATGTTCAAGCGATGGCGCGACTGAAAACCCGGCCGCGGCCACTGGCGGAATTTTTTCCTTCAGCAGGGACCGGACCACCTGGTGGGTTTCGTCGTCATAACCGGCGACGAAGCCTTCCTCGTGCACGCCGAAGCGGCCGGCGCGTCCCGCGATCTGTTTCGCCAGCGCGGCTGAAATTTCTTCTTCCTCCACACCGTTGTACTTGACCGCGGTCGTCATCACGACGCGTTCGATCGGCAGGTTCAACCCCATTGCGATGGCGTCGGTGCCGACCACGATATCGGCCGAGCCCTCGCGAAACCGGGCCGCCTGCGCGCGCCGTACTTCCGGCGACAGGTTGCCGTAGACCGTCGCCACCGAAAACCCATTCTCGGTAACCATGTCGCGCCACATCAGCACCTCGCGCCGCGAGAATGCAATGATGGCATCACCACGCCGCAGGTTGCGCAACTTGCGCACTGGCCCCGGTTCCATGGTGAGCGGGCCCTTGCGCTTGAGCGTATGGACTTCAAGGGGAACTTCCAGCCGCTCGGCCAGCGCTTCGATCGCGCGGCGCGCTTCGAGTGCACCGACCAGGTAGACCACGGGCGCCGGCGCTCCGCACACCGCGGCGGTCCACGCGGCGCCGCGGTCGCGGTCGCCGAGCATCTGGATTTCATCAATGACGGCCACATCGACCCGGGTCGTGGTGTCGAGCATTTCAACCGTGCTGGCGACGTGGGTAGCACCTTCTTCGATGCGGCGTTCTTCGCCGGTCACCAGGCTGACCTTGATTTCGTTGCCGCCGGGCCGCGCATTCTGCAGCCGTTCATAATTTTCCAGCGCAAGCAGCCGTAGGGGCGCCAGATAGACACCGCTCTTCGCCTTGGCCAGCGCTTCCATCGCCTGATGGGTTTTGCCGGAATTGGTCGGGCCGAGCAGGGCGATGAAACGGCGCGGCAGACGATAGGCCAGTTCGAATGACGCCGGGTATTCCGCCAGGTTAATGCTTTCCCTGGTCAGCGCGGCATGCCGCTCTTCCTGTTCGCGCTCGATCGCGTGCGTCAGGCGTTGCTCAATGCGATCGAATACATGTTCCGCCGGTTCCGATGTATCTGTTCCGGAGAGGGCATTCAGGAACAGCATGGGGTCGAGCCCGGAGTCGTCGGCGCGCAGGCGGATTCCGGCGGCAAACGCAGCAACTTGCCGGTGCAACGCGTCCTTTGCCTCGGAAGTAACACGCTCCGAGATTAACTGTAATTGTCCTTCATGATCCAGCTTGCGCCATTTCCCCGGCTTGGCCAGCACGCCCTGACTCGGCACCAGGTCATATGGCACGCGCAGCGGGCCGGTTTCAGCGACTCCCGCGAAACGGACCACGACGCGGCCCTCGAGCTTGTGCAATTCAGCGCCAAGCGCCTGCGCATGTTCCTCCGGAGACAAAGCGTCGGCCGTATGCTGCGAAATCAGGGAAGAGTCAGCCGAATGAGAAGAAGTTGTCATGTGCTCGCGGAATAGATTACAGCTACGTGGATTTCAAATGCAATTGAATGAAATGCCATTGTAGACTCCGGCCATTTCCACGTAAATGTACTTGTAAGCACGGTGCCGCGCATTGCTGTGCCTCACCGTCAGGCGAAAATCATTTTTCTTCAAGCAATCCTTCGGCATACATGCCGCATGCAAGCGCATGCGCATCATGGCAGAGCGAAGAACGTCCCACATAGCCATCGAAAGAAGAGTCATGCTGGCAGCCGTTGCCAATCACTGAATTTGGATCCCAGGCATTAACGATCATGTCAGTATCGGCGATCCAGTCACCCGGCACCTTGCCGACACAGGCAATGGGCGTTTTTAATAGGCGATTGACGTCGACCCAGAACGGTGCTGTTGAACTCAAATCAGAAAAGACTACTGCATTGTTTCGGTCCTGGAGCGAGGAAATAAGCGTTGAAAACACTTCGGCGCCGATCTTGCGCGCACTTTCCTGCTCTTTGCCAGGCAGACCTGACAGAAAGCTCAGCATGCCAAATGCCGACAGGACAACACGATGCCCTGGATTATCTTTTGCGCATGCGCGAATATGGTCCGACAAGGTGGTAAGGGCAAGCCGATAATTAATAATTCAGATGGGACACAGCAAGCCCGGCGACCGGTACGTCAATTAAAAAGTTGGTGGTGAAACAGAAGTTGTTTTATAAGAGCAATAATTGGATGTATCAATGGAAAATTTGGACGTGGGATGGTTCCATATTGCACATAAATTGATTTAAATTCACTAATCAGATTCATATCATTAACATTGGAGCCAGCGGCAACAGATAGTCGCGTGATTTGTTAAAATGCCATTACTTGCTTCAGGGTTTGGCAGTAACATTGTCATCATCTGAAGTCAAGAGCTGGGCGATTCGCAGACAAGATCCGTGGAGAGTAACTATGGCATCGCATGATCCTGTAACAGGTCAGGAATCGGGCTTGACGGGTGCACGGCAATCGACCGCTGCTCCCGGCGTCGTCGTAGTTTATCGTTGCAATCCGAACAGCAACCGGCGCGGTCATGAAAGCCTCACTCGGCTCGAGATCGCCAGAAAACTTGCCGCGATCAAGGGCTTTGGCTACGGTGGCGAATTCGACAGCGCCTGCCAGTACGACGCTCCACTGTACTTTGTGCCAAGCGAAACTATTTCGGCCTTCAACCTTGCGCACAGCCTCGGTATACGATGCGAACACGATCTGTTCGGAGGCGTCGTGCCCTATCCCTTTGTCGCCACCAAGACAATCACCCACGGGCTTCCCGATGCAGGGGTGCCTGCCCCGTACGGCTGGTCGACCGCATTCGCGCAGCGCGTACGCGACGTGGTGCTGCCCGGCTACTCGGTGTTTACGGCGCAGGATGCTCGCATCGCCTGCGAGCGCTTGCTCAAACAGGGGTGCGTGCGCCTGAAGAAGGCGAGTGGAATCGGCGGGCTGGGGCAAGCGGTCATTACCGATTCGAACGAACTGGAAGAGCATCTTGATTCGGTAACAGCGGAAGAATTGTTGCGCGATGGATTGGTCTTTGAACGAAACCTGGCCGATGTGGAAACCCACAGCGTTGGCCAGGTGCGGGTAGGGACGTTGCTGGCTACTTACTACGGAACACAGCGGCTCACGCACAACAATCGTGGCCAGGAAGTCTACGGCGGCTCGAACCTGACCGTCGTGCGCGGCGATTTCGACGCGCTGCAGCGGCTTGACCTCGCGCCGGAAATGCGAACCGTTATCGCGCAGGCCGGTACTTATCATGCGGCTGCGATGGCCTCGTTTTCCGGCATGTTCGCATCACGTTGCAATTATGACGTGGCGCAGGGACGCGATGATCAAGGACAGTGGCGCTCCGGCGTGCTTGAGCAATCCTGGCGGGCCGGCGGCGCCACCGGCGCCGAGGTGGCGGCACTGGAAGTGTTCCGGGCCGATCCGGCAATCAACGTCGTCAATGCTTCCACTACTGAAATTTATGGAGACAGCCCGGTAATGCCGACTGATGCCATTATTTATTTCAGCGGTGTCGACGACCATGTTGGAATGCTCACCAAATATGCACGGCTGGAGTCGTATGCCAACGCATGACCAGAAAATAGGCATCGCGGTTGACGATGGCCATATCGCGGGCACGATCGTCACGCCTGCGGTGCTGGTCCCCGGCGTGTTGTTCGTCCATGGCTGGGGCGGCAGTCAGGAACAATATCTGGCGCGCGCACGAGAAATCGCGGCGCTTGGCTGTGTCTGCCTGACTTTTGACTTGCGCGGCCACGCGGGCACCCGCCCGCAACAGGAAACGGTTTCGCGCGAAAACAATTTACGCGACGTGCTGGCGGCTTACGATGTGCTGGCTGGCCATCGCAACGTCGATCCTTCGGCCATCGCCGTCGTCGGCAGTAGTTATGGCGGTTACCTGGCCGCGATCCTGACGGCGATGCGGCCGATAAAGTGGCTGGCCTTGCGGGTGCCTGCGCTTTATATGGACAGCGATTGGGAAACACCGAAGCGCCAGTTACATCGGGATCAGGATCTCAGCGCCTACCGGCAACGGCTGGTCCCCGCCGCCGAAAACCGGGCGTTGCGCGGCTGCGCAGCGTTCCACGGCGACGTACTCGTCATTGAATCCGAACGTGATCATGTGATACCTCATGCGGCGATCGCAAGTTATCTCGAAGCCTGCACCCATGCCCATTCATTGACTTACCGCGTCATCGAGGGTGCCGACCACGGGCTGTCCGAAGAAAGCAGCCAGCGTGCTTATACCTCCCTGCTGGTGAACTGGTTAACCGAAATGATATTTGGGGCAAGGATGGGAGCCGCGCCGGTGCAAACCGCGTCGGGTTACGGATTCTCGATGCCGCAAGGACCGGCTCGCGCCGGTTAAGCGAAAGGCAATTTCGGAACCCAAACACGAAACGCAAACGCTGAATGCTAATGCACGCATGGAGCCGCATGACCATGCGGCTCCGTCGCATGGTCATGCTTACAACCGCTCATCGGGCATGATATATTTGAAGTTCGCCCTGGGGCTTTCCCGGCATGACGGAACGCAGCACCTTCGGCATCTCAACTTGGGCTCGTCACGCCAGCACCGGTTTCCAGGGAAATTTTAATCGGCTTTCCCTCTTTCTCCGCGCCCGACCGCTATCCGCTTCGGGTCGCGCGGCATGAAGCGAAGTTCCCCTTCCTCCAGCTGATCGAGGCATTTCACAAGGATTTTTACCAATGAAACACATTTCACGACACGGAAAACTCTTCCTGTGTGCTTTAGCGGCAGCAACTTTTTCAGCCGGCGCACTGGCACAGGCCTGGCCGAATTCAACCGTCACTGTGGTGGTGCCATGGCCGCCCGGCGGTCCATCGGATATTGCGGCGAGGCCGGTTGCCAAGCGGCTCACCGAGAATCTCGGCAAGCCGTTCGTGATCGATAATCGCGGCGGCGGCGGCGGCAATATCGGCACCGCAGCGGTCACCCGGGCGGCGAAGAATGGCAATACCCTGCTTATTACGTCGAGCGCGCCGATCGTCATCAATCCCAGCCTGTACAAAAACATGACGTTCGATCCGGTCAAGGATCTGACGCCGATTACCAATCTGCTGAGAGTGCCTCTGGTGCTGGTGGCGCATCCGTCGGTGCCCGCGAATAATTTGAACGAACTGGTGGCCTACATCAAATCGCAGCAGGGTAAATTTTCCTACGCATCCGCCGGGAACGGCACGCCGCAACATCTGACGGGAGAACTGTTCAAGAGCACGCTCAAGCTGGACATGGTGCATGTGCCTTACAAGGGCTCGGCGCCCGCCATTTCCGATTTGCTCGGTAATCATGTGCCGGTTATGTTCGATAGCATGATCGCCATCATGCCGCATGTAAAAAGCGGCAAGGTGAAGGTGATCGCGGTGTCCGGCGCCAAGCGCTCGCCGCAGCTGCCCAATGTGCCGACCTTTGCCGAGTCCGGCTATCCCAGCCTGGTATCGTATGCCTGGTACGGCTTCTTTGCGCCGTCCGGGACACCCAAGGAAATCGTCAGCAAGATCAATACCGAAACCCTGAAAATCATGAAGGAACCGGATTTCCAGAAAATTCTCGCGGATACGGGATCGGATTTTGTCGGCGACACGCCTGAAAATTTCAGCAAGTTCGTCAAGGACGAAGCCGTGAAATGGTCGAAGGTGGTGAAGGAAAGCGGCGCCACCGTCGATTGAGTCTGCAGCCCCGGGCGATGTGCATCGCTTCCGGGCCGGGTCAGGTCGCATCCTGACCCGGGCAACCGGACTAATGCGCCGTCTGCTGAGGCTTACGCCGAAATTGCCTGCGGGTTGCTCACTTCCCCTTCTTCGCCCCTGGCCAGGTGGCGATTCACCGCGCTCAGCACCGCCTTGAACGATGCCGTCACGATATTGGCATCGACGCCCACACCGAACAAGGTTGGGCCATTATCAAGCCGCAGTTCCACATAGCTGGCAGCCTGGGCATCGGCGCCCGAGCCGATCGCGTGCTCATGGTAGTCCATCAGGCGGATGTCGAGCCCGAGCGCGGCGACGAACGCATCGATCGGGCCATTTCCGGCGCCGTGCATCACAAGCGGTTTGCCATCCTGTGCCAGCGTGACTTCGATGTGCACCGGGTCGGCCCGTTCCGTATCTTCCAGCATCCGATGGCCGTGATATTGATAAGGCGCGTGCTGGTCCAGATACTCGCGCTTGAATATCCCGAACAGGTCGGCGCCCGCGATCTCCTTGCCTGAGGCATCGGCTTCGCGTTGCACCGCGCGGCTGAATTCGATTTGCAGGCGGCGGGGCAAGGTCAATCCATTTTCATGTTCGAGCAAATACGCCATGCCGCCCTTTCCCGATTGACTGTTTACCCGGATTACCGCATCGTAGCTGCGGCCGAGATCGGCCGGATCGATGGGAAGATAGGGCACTTCCCACAACCCGTCGGCTTTTTGCACGGCAAAGCCCTTCTTGATTGCATCCTGGTGCGATCCGGAAAAAGCCGTGAATACCAGGTCGCCCACATACGGATGGCGCGGATGGACTGGAATCTGGTTGCATTCCTCGACGCACTTGCGGACTTCATCGATATCCGAAAAATCCAGGCCGGGGTGCACGCCTTGCGTATAAAGATTCAGGGCCAGGGTAACCAGGTCCACATTACCGGTTCGCTCCCCATTGCCGAACAGGCAGCCTTCCACCCGATCCGCCCCGGCCATCACCGCCAGTTCCGCAGCCGCTACCGCAGTGCCGCGATCGTTATGCGGATGCACGCTCAGGATGATCGAATCCCGTTTTGCCAGATTGCGGTGCATCCATTCGATTTGATCGGCATACACGTTCGGCGTGCTGCTCTCCACCGTCGACGGCAAATTGAAAATCAGTTTGCGCTGCGGAGTCGGTTGCCAGACTTCCGAGACGGCGTCACACACTTCTTTCGCATAATCGAGTTCAGTCTGGCTGAATGACTCGGGTGAATATTCAAATCCCCAATCGGTCTGCGGAAGCGCATCGGTCAACTGCCTGACAAGACGGGTGCCGGAGACGGCAATCTCCTTGATTTCCTCGCGCGACATGCCGAATACAATTCGCCGGAACCCCGGCGCAATCGAATTGTAAAGATGGATGACGGCACGTTTGGCGCCTTGAACCGATTCGACAGTACGCCGGATCAGTTCCTCGCGCGACTGCGTCAATACAATGATCGTCACGTCGTCCGGAATGCGGTCTTCTTCAACCAGGGAGCGCACGAAATCGAAATCCGTCTGCGAGGCGGACGGGAAACCGACTTCGATTTCCTTCAATCCGGTTTTGATCAGTAATTCGAAAAACCGCATTTTGCGTTCCGGGCTCATGGGCTCGATCAAGGACTGGTTGCCGTCGCGCAGATCGGTGCTCATCCAGATCGGCGGCTTTGAAATGACCTGGTCGGGCCAGCTGCGGTTGGACAATCGGACTGGCGGGAAGGCGCGATATTTCGTCGCCGGGTCTTGCAGCATCATGATGGATCCTTTTAAAACCTGCGCAGCCATCGACCAGGTCGTAGCGCGCTTTGAAATGGAAAGTGCGGGAAAGTGCGGGAAAGTGCGAAGTGTGGCGGGCCAGGCTGCCGGGCGGCCACTTAACGCGAGGCCAGGCAACCGATCGGTAGCGGTAGTAGCGATAGCGAGCGGGCAAAGACCAGCAGGACGATCAATTCGCCTTTGATGGTGGTTGCGGGCATCGCTTTGAAATGCATGCTGGGCGGCTTTTAATTTTAATGGGATCTGACAGTAAGTGTCAGCGGATTACAACAGAACGGGAAGCAGGCTTAATGTGACGTGCACAGTCGTAGCGCCATTGGCAGGGCGCCGGGGAAGGCTGGTAGCAGTGACTGTGATTTGACGGGGACCATGCCTTGAATGTATTGGATAAAACAATACCTTGTCAAGAAAAAACGATGCGCCCGGCGCCGCATGTTCCGTGACATGCCCCTATACCAGGC
This sequence comes from Herminiimonas sp., assembly GCA_028292315.1. GTDB lineage: Bacteria > Pseudomonadota > Gammaproteobacteria > Burkholderiales > Burkholderiaceae_D > JAQGMO01. The sequence continues at coordinate 21,063 of JAQGMO010000085.1, forward strand.
GCTGGACCGCCGCCCTGACGGGCGTCCATGAGCCGGAAAAGCCGGCCTGCGCCCGGGCCGCTTATTTCTTCGCGCCGCCTGTGGCGGCCTTGCCGTCACCCGGTTTTTGTTTTGCGACCACGCTGTCCTTGATCCCGTTGTAGACATCCTTGCTGATGATTTTTTTATCGACCAGCTCATCCTTGCGCTTGTACGGGCGGCCCTTGACGATCGCCTTGGCGCGCGCTTCGCCAATTTTCGGCAGCATGGCGAGTTCCTGTTCGGTCGCTGTATTCAGATCGATCGGTTCGGCCCGTTTGGCTTTGTCCGCGGTGGCAGGCGCCGGCGCAGGTTTTGCGGCCGTGCCCGCCGCCGGAGCAGTAGGCGCCGACGTGCTCTGCGCGACTTTAGGGTCGTCTTTGGCCTGCGCAAAACCGGCCATCAACAATGCAATGCTGGCGCTTGCCAGGATGGATTTGGCTATCTTGATCATTGAATGCTCCTGTTTATGTGTTGGTGAACGGAACCTGCATCCGGCACAGCCGGAATGCCTGCCCTATTCGTGCATGTTCGTAAAATTTCCATTAACCCGCGGATCTTTGTCCGGGTGGCAAGCGGATCGAATCATTACGAGTACCAGTGTATCAGGCTCCGGTATGTCAGACAGGCGTGGCTCTGCCGGACCAGGCGCGCCATACACCCTCCGCCGAATAGAGTGCAAGCCCGATCCAGATCATCGCAAAGCCTACCAGGCGTGCGCCGCCGAATGGCTCGTCATACAGCCAGACGCCCAGCAGCAATTGCAGGGTGGGGCCGACATACTGGATGATACCCAGCACCGACAGCGGAATCCGGCGCGCGGCGGCCGCGAACAGCAGCAGAGGAATCGCGGTAAGCGGGCCGGATGCGAGCAGCAACCACTGCGACAAAGCCGGTTCAGTCAGGAACGCGCCCCGGCCATCGTGTGCCAGCAGCAGCACATAGCCCGCCGCAACCGGCAACAGCAGCGCGGTTTCCAGGGACAAGCCTTCGAGCGCGCCGAGCACGGCAATTTTGCGCAATAAGCCATAGATACCGAAGGTGCCGGCCAGCACCAGACCGATCCAGGGCGGGTGACCGGCTTGCCAGGTCAGCCACGCAACCCCGGCGGCGGCCAGCCCGACTGCAGCCCATTGACCGGGGCGCAGGCGCTCGCGCAGGAACAGGAGACCAAGTAGCACATTGAACAGCGGATTGATGAAATAACCGAGGCTGGCATCGATAATCCGGCCGTTATTACAGGCCCAGATATAAACCCCCCAATTAATGCCCAGTAAAAAGGCGCTGGCCGTAAACGCGGCCAGTACCTTGGGCCGGCGCAGTACGTCCCTTACCCATGACCACTGATTGCGTACGGCTAGCACACCGAGCAAAAACATCAGCGACCAGAGCGTCCGCTGCGCCAGGATTTCCAGCGGCAGAATGGATTGCAGCATCTTGAAATAAAGGGGAATCAGTCCCCACACGATGAAGGCGGAAACAGCGTACAGGATGCCAATATTCATTAAAAAGACCGGTCAGGAACGAAGTTGAGCCATTAGAGCGGATTGCGCACTGGTGCACGATGTCGCAGGCCGCTTTGGGGCGCAGCGGGGAATTCGGGCAGCATGCTGCCCGCCTGCGGAACGGCGTTCCCTTGCAAGGGAACGCTCCCTTCTTGCCCTGCACCCAAATCAGCACGCGCCTTCCGCACCCCAAT
>JAQGMO010000097.1 GCA_028292315.1 Herminiimonas sp.
CCACCGGTCTCGTCGGCTCCGCGGTCCGGCGCCGCCGGCGCCACCGGTGAAAACCGGTGTATCGATCGGTGCCAGTTATCGCGCCAGCAACCGGCAACCGGTGCAGCCACCCATGTCGGTCCGCTACGGCGAGCAGGGGACGGTCATGTTACAGGTGCTGGTGAAAGCGGACGGCACTGCCGGCTCGGTGGACATCAAGAAATCGAGTGGCTTTCCGCTGCTCGACGAAGCGGCAAGAACGACGGTCCAGACCTGGCGTTTCAATCCCGCCACGGTCGATGGAAAGCCGGTACAGGAGTGGTATGTGGTCCCGGTTACGTTTACACTTAAAAACTAATTTTTCTTCAGACACTCAGACACTCACGGACACTCATGAACCAGACTCTCGCAACGCATAGCCTCAGCCTGTCGCATTACTGGTCGCAAGGCGATGCCGTTTCCCACGCGGTAGCCTATGCCCTGCTGCTGATGTCGATCGTCAGCTGGTACTACATCCTGTCGAAAAGCTGGAGCTCATGGCGCATACGCCGCAGCGCCAGCGCACTGGAAGGATTCTGGAAAGCGCCGACGCTGGCCGATGCAATCGGGGTGGTCAAGAGTGCCGACAGTGAAAATGTCTATACACCGCTGGCGATCCAGAGTGCCGAAGCGGCCAACTTCCGTTCCCAGGAGGGATCGCTGAACGCATCGGTCGATCCGAGCGAATTGATTACGCGCACATTGCGCCAGGAAATCAACCGCGTATCGTCGCGGCTGGAAACAGGTTTGACGCTGCTCGCCTCAGTCGGATCGACTGCTCCGTTCATCGGTCTGCTCGGCACTGTGTGGGGAATCTATCATGCGTTGATCGCGGTATCGGCCTCGGGCACCGTGCAAATCGATAAGGTTGCCGGCCCGGTCGGCGAAGCATTGATCATGACCGCGCTCGGCCTGGCCGTGGCGATTCCGGCGGTGCTGGCCTACAATGCCTTCACCCGTGTCAATCGCGTTACGCTGGCTGAACTGGATGCATTTGCGCATGACCTGCATGCTTATCTGACCACTGGCGCCCGCATCGGCAAATAACTGGGCAACTAACTGAATTACAAGGAAACTCATGGCATTCGGCGGATTCAACGACAACTCGCGGCAAACTCCCATGTCGGACATCAATGTCACGCCCATGGTCGACGTAATGCTGGTGCTGCTGGTAATTTTCATTATCACGGCGCCGATGTTCACCCATGCGATCAAGCTCGACCTGCCGGCGGCCCAGGCAGCGCCGGCGCCGGAAAAACCGGAAACGGTATCCATCTCGATCGATGGCGCCGGGCGGATTTTCTGGAACGATAGCCCGGTGGAACAAAAGGATCTCGGTATCCGGCTGACTGCCGCGGCACAAAAAAAGCCGCAGCCGGAGTTGCAGCTGCGCGCCGATAAATCGACACGCTATGAAGTGATCGCGCAGGTGATGGCGACAGCCCAGGGTAGCGGAATGACCAAACTGGGATTTGTCACCGATCCCAAGGATGCGGCCCGCACCAACACGGCGCCCGGCAAATAACAGGCGAGTTACCATGCCCACAGTCCGGCTGGATGGCCGAAAAATCACCGACTGGCCTTCATTTCACCACGAAAGCCAGGCGATTTTCGGCTTTCCTGATTTTTACGGGCGCAACATGAGCGCCTGGATCGACAGCCTCTCCAGCCTGCGCGATGGCGACGGGATGTCGGCGTTTACCCTGGCACCCGATGAAACCCTCCAAATCGAGCTGATCAACCATGCCGTCCTGCGCAGCAACGCCCCGCACATATTCGACGCGATCGAGGAATGTACGGCGGAAGTGAATGAACGCTATACCGAAAGCGGCGAAAAGCCAGCCCTGCGCCTTGTGCTGAACTGATTCTGCAATCGGGAGCGGATTGCGCATCGGTGCACGGTGCCGCAATCCGCTCCGGGAAACCCGCAACATCGTCCGCGGCACGCGGCAACACAGCCGCCATTCCGCCGGCGCAGCCAGTATAATGCTCGGTTCACATCCACTTTCAGCATCCGTCATGCAAGAAAAATACAGCCACGCCGACGTCGAAAAATCGGCGCAAGACCATTGGCAAGCGACCGACGCCTACAAGGCGGTCGAGCATGCCAAAGACAGGAACGGACAGGAAAAGAAGAAATTCTATGCCTGCTCGATGCTGCCTTACCCATCCGGCAACCTGCACATGGGTCACGTGCGCAATTACACGATCAATGACGTGATGTACCGCTATCTGCGGATGAACGGCTTTAATGTGCTGATGCCGATGGGTTGGGATGCATTCGGCATGCCGGCTGAAAATGCGGCAATGGCAAACCACGTTCCACCGGCGAAATGGACTTATGCCAACATCGCGCACATGAAAACGCAGATGCAGGCCATGGGCCTGGCGATCGACTGGTCGCGTGAAATGACCGCGTGCACGCCTGAATATTACAAGTGGAACCAGTGGATGTTCCTGAAGATGCTTGAGAAAGGCATCATTTACAAAAAAACCGGCACCGTCAACTGGGACCCGATCGACCAGACCGTTTTAGCGAACGAACAAGTGATCGACGGACGTGGCTGGCGTTCCGGCGCGCTGATCGAAAAGCGCGAAATACCGATGTATTACGCCAAGATCACCTCCTATGCCGAGGAATTGCTCGATCGCGTGGATAACGACCTGACCGGCTGGCCGGAGCGGGTGCGGGTAATGCAATCGAACTGGATCGGCAAATCGACCGGCGTGCGCTTCGCATTCCCGCATGACATCAAGGACGAGCATGGCCACCCGATCAATGACGGCAAGCTGTGGGTATTCACCACGCGCGCCGATACCATCAAGGGTGTGACATTCTGCGCCGTCGCGCCGGAGCACGCGCTTGCCACGTTCGCCGCCCACTCGAATCCCGAACTTGCAAAATTCATCGCCGAATGCAAGAAAGGCAGCGTGATCGAAGCCGACATGGCGACGATGGAAAAGAAAGGCATGCCCACCGGCCTGTATGTATCGCATCCTCTGACCGGCAAGCAAATCGAGATATGGGTCGGCAACTATGTCCTGATCACCTATGGCGACGGCGCAGTCATGGGCGTACCGGCACATGACGAACGCGATTTCGCCTTTGCCCAGAAATATGTGCTGCCGATCGAGCCGGTGGTGGAGGTGGACGATAAAAAGTTTTCAACTGAAACCTGGCATGACTGGTACGCCGACAAGGAAAACGGCCGCTGCGTCAATTCCGGCAAATATGACGGCATGGGTTACCAGGAAGCAGTCGACGCCGTGGCCGCCGACCTCGCCGCGCTCGGCCTTGGGGAAAAGAAAATCACCTATCGCCTGCGCGACTGGGGCATTTCGCGCCAGCGCTACTGGGGCACGCCGATTCCGATCATACATTGCGCCGCCTGCGGCGATGTGCCGGTGCCGGAAAAAGACCTTCCGGTCGTGCTGCCGGAAGATTGCGTGCCGGACGGCAGCGGCAATCCGCTCAACAAGCATGAAAAATTCCTGCATGTCGATTGTCCGTCCTGCGGCAAACCGGCGCGTCGCGAAACCGACACCATGGATACCTTCGTCGACTCGTCCTGGTATTACATGCGCTATTGTTCGCCCGGCAGCAATGAAGCGATGGTCGATGCGCGCAATGATTACTGGATGCCGATGGATCAATACATCGGCGGCATCGAACACGCCGTGCTGCACCTGTTGTATGCGCGCTTCTGGACCAAGGTGATGCGCGACCTTGGGCTGGTCAAATTCGATGAACCGTTCACCAACCTGCTGACCCAGGGCATGGTGCTCAATGAAACCTATTATCGCGAAGATGCGGCCGGCAAGAAGACCTGGTTCAATCCGGAGCAGGTCGAACTGACCCTGGACGAAAAAGGCCGCCCGGTCGCCGCCCGGCTGAAGAGCGATGGCGCGCCGGTTGAAATCGGCGGCACCGAGAAAATGTCGAAGTCGAAAAACAACGGCATCGATCCGCAGACCCAGATTGCACTGTACGGCGCCGATACAGCGCGCCTGTTCGTCATGTTCGCCTCGCCGCCGGAGCAGACGCTCGAATGGTCGGGCACCGGCGTGGAAGGCGCAAACCGCTTCCTGAAGCGGGTCTGGACCTATGCCCATGCGCAGGCGCCGCGCATCGCCGGCGCCGGCGCCGATTTCACCGGCCTGCCGCAGGCGCAACAGTCGGTCCGCCGCGAAATCCACAAGATCCTGCAGCAGGCCGACCATGACTTCAAACGCACCCAGTACAATACGGTGGTATCGGCCGGCATGAAGCTGCTGAATACCCTGGAAGGCGCGCGCTTCGACGATTCGGCGGCGTCGGCGGCCGTTATTCGGGAAGGCCTGTCGATTTTCCTGCGCGTGCTGTATCCGGTCGCGCCGCACATTACCCACACGCTGTGGCAGGAACTCGGCTTCGCTTCCGAACATGGCGAGATACTCGATGCGCCATGGCCGCAGGTCGATCCGGCCGCGCTGGAACAGGCTGAAATCGAATTGATGGTCCAGGTTAACGGCAAACTGCGCGGCAGCATCCAGGTCGCCAAGGACGCCGACAAGGCAACCATCGAGGCGACCGCGCTGGCAAATGAAAACGTGCAGAAATTCGTCACCGGCGTGCCGAAGAAAATCATTGTCGTGCCTGGCAAGCTGGTCAATATCGTTGCATGACCTTGCATAACTAACGGGATTAAACATGCTCATGAAACGCCGCCTCGCGTGTGCGCTGGCCGTGACGAGCGGGCTGATGCTCTCAGCCTGCGGCTTTCAGCTGCGCGGCTCCGGCTCCTCGGCCATGCTGCCGTTCAAAACGATTTACCTCGGCGTTCCGATGCCCTCCCCGTTCGGAACCGAGCTGAAACGCAATATCGAAAGCATCGGCAGCACCACGATCGTCACGGATGCGAAGGCGGCGGACGCGGTGTTCGAGCTGCTTTCCAATACCCGTGAAAGGGAAATTCTTTCCCTGAACAGCCAGGGCCGTGTGCGGGAATTCACGCTGCTTTCCCGGATGTCGTTCCGGGTAAAGGACAACACGGAAAAAGTTTTGCTGGGGCCCACCGAGATCGTGCTGCGGCGCATCCTGAGTTTTAATGAAAACCAGGTGCTCGCGAAAGAATCGGAAGAGGCGGCGCTTTTTCGCGAAATGCAATCCGACATGGTGCAGCAGATCATGCGGCGCCTGGCCGCGATCAAACCGGCCGCATAAGGACGCGGCATGCAGCTGAAGATCGACGCGCTCGACGTCCATTTGACCAAGGCGCTGGCGCCGCTGTATGTCGTCAGCAGCGACGAGCACTTGCTGGCGCTGGAAGCGGCCGACAAGATCCGCAAGACTGCGCGGGCCCAGGGATTTTCCGAACGCGACGTGCTGACCGTGGACCGCAGCTTCAAATGGGGGGAACTGCTGGCCGCCAACCAGTCGCAATCGCTGTTCGGCGATAAAAAGCTGATCGAGTTGCGGATTCCGACCGGGAAGCCGGGCAAGGATGGCGCCCAGGCCTTGCAGAGTTACACTGCCAGCCTAAGCCCTGACAATATCACCCTTATCACGCTGCCGAAGCTGGACTGGGCCACGCAAAAGGCGGCCTGGGTCGCCACCCTCCAGCAGGCTGGCGTCTACATCGACATCGCGCTGGTGGAACGGGCGCAATTGCCGGCATGGATAGGAAACCGGCTGGCCGCGCAACGGCAAAGCGCCGACCGGCAGGGCATCGAGTTCATTGCCGAACGCGTGGAAGGCAACCTGCTTGCGGCGCACCAGGAAATCCAGAAGCTGGCCTTGCTCTACCCGGAAGGCAAGCTGACATTTGAACAGATCCATGACGCGGTAATGAACGTTGCGCGGTATGATGTGTTCAAGCTGAATGAAGCGATGCTGGCCGGCGACACCGCGCGCCTGGTGCGCATGATGGCGGGATTGCAGGGTGAAGGCGAAGCGTTGCCGCTGGTCCTGTGGGCCGTTGCGGAAGAAATCCGGCTGCTCCTGAAGCTGCAATCCGGGATCGCGCAGGGCCGCGCGCTGGCGATGTTGTTGAAGGAAAACCGGGTGTGGGGCGCGCGTGAGCGCCTGATGGAACCGGCGCTGCGGCGCCTGAGCCTGGCGACGCTGCGCGGCGCGCTGCAGGAAGCGGCGCAAATCGATAAGATGGTGAAAGGATTGCGCGCCAGGGCATTTGCGGGCGATGCGTGGGATGCCTTGCTGCAACTGGCGCTGAAGGTGGCGCGCCGTTAG
>JAQGMO010000108.1 GCA_028292315.1 Herminiimonas sp.
CCGCCGCCGGGGGCGAACGGAACGATAATGGTGACGGGACGCTTCGGATAAGCCTGCGCGAATGCAAGCATAGGCGCCGTCAGCAGCAGCGCGGCCGCAGTGACTCTACGAAGAAGTGGACGGCATGTGGTCGACTGCATGTTTGTCTCCTTTTTTAATTGATCTTGCCCCGGATGTTAAAGCGCCGCGCGCCGGGGGCCGCGCGGCGCCGGATTTCAAGCGGATTGTCCATGGGTGCACGGTACCACGGGTCGCGTTGGGGCGCATGGCCGAGCCTTCGCCACACCCGCGGAGTTACCTGGCGCCCTTATATCCGAGGCGTGTGGAAAGACGGTTTGCCGCCTGGCGTAATGCCTCTGGCACGGCGCCGTCCCAGTCCGGCTCCAATCGCTCGGCCTGACAGGTCGTCGAGAGGGCGAGCACCATTTCGCCGTTGGCATCGAACACCGGTGCGCTGAACGCGTTGACGGTGACTTTGTGACGAGGCGATGGAGCGGCGCCGACGACGCGGGTAAGGCCTTGTTCGCGGGCCTCGGCCAGGCGACTGGAAAAGTTGCCGTCATCCGCCTGCCCTTCAGCGGCCCGGGTGTTGAGTTCGCGTTCCACCGCGGCCTGGACGACTTCCGGACGCATGAAGGCGGCGAAGGCCAGGCCGGTGGCCGATTGCGTGAGGCTGACCACGACGCCGGTTTGCAGGTAGGGGCTGACCGGTGCGGAAGAAGGCTCCCAACGCACAATGGTAGCGCCTTGGTTACCCCAAACTGCCAGGCCGAGCGTGCGTTGGCCGAGCTGTTCGCAGATTTCGGGCAGGGCTGCGCCGGCAAGACGTACGGCTTCTAGTCCGGATAGTCCGGTGGTGGTGCCGCCGGCGCCCAGAACTTCGCCCAGATCATGCGCAAAGGTGACCATGTAGCGCCCTTCGCCGAAGGCCAGAGGCCTGTGCGGCGCGCGGTGCATTCTCTCGACCTGGCCAATGTAGACGATGTGATCCCCGCCGGAATAGGCTGTTACCTTGGTGCATTCCAGATGGGCGGCGCAACCGTCGATAATGGGCATCCCGCCAAGTCCCGGCTGGACGGCGACGCCCTGGAACTTGTCAGCGCCGGATTTGGCGAACTGGTTGGAGATCTGAACCTGGTGGTCGGCAAGAATATTGACCACAAAGCGTTCACAGTCGCGAAATGCGGGATAGCTGCTGGACGTCAGCGACTGGCTCCACAGAATCAACGGAGGATCGAGCGACACGGAACTGAAGGAATTGGCGGTGACGCCGTACCGCTTGCCAGCCGCATCCAATGTGGTGATGACCGTCACGCCCGTGGTAAAGGCGCCCAGTGTCCTCCGAAATTCGTGTTTGTCGAAAGTGCTCATGCGGTACTCTCCTTGTCTCTGAATGGGCACAGTCTAGGAGAGCAAACTGGTGGTGGACAAATTACAGAGGTGAATGCACCTATAGCCAACCTGAATAAAAGCCGCCAGGTTCAGGCGAGTTCTTCGAGCTTGGATTTGAAGTTCTGGCGCAGGAAGGTTTGAAAGTTCTTGACTGCCGAACTGAGGTCGGCCTTGCGCGCGACGACGCTGCAGTAGCGGCGTGACGCGTTCAGGTCCTGCACCAGTACAGTGGTACGCGTGCGCCTGGCGTTGTTTTGCGCCATGGAGCGGGGTAGGAACGTTATGCAGTTGCCGGCGTCTATCATGCCCAGCAGCGTGGGCAACGTGGACGCCGTGGACGGACTGAAATCGCCCCCCCGTTGACCGTATTCCTGGCTCAGGCGATCGCGCAGGGCCACGTAGCGATCGAGGAGCATCAGCGGGTACGGAATGATCATGTCCAGCGTGACCGCTTCGGCATCGGCCAAGGGGTGCCGGGCCGGTACCACGAGCAGCATTTTTTCCTCGGCGAGCGACTGGAAGCGCAAACCGCGGGGCGCGCCGTCCAGCGCCGTGACACCAATGTCCGCCTGTCCTTCCGCAACGCTACGGACAACCTGTTCGTATGGCAGGTCGCGCAGCACGATGCGGAGATCCGGGTAGCGCTGGCAGTACGCGTGTATCAGTTGTGGCATCACGGTAGCCGACAGCATCGGTGTGACGGCCACGATAATGCGATTGCGTTCAATCTCGGAAACCGCCTGGAACCGACCGAGTGCATCACGCAATCCGGAGACCGCCTGTTCCGCGGCGTCGCGCAGGATGATGCCGTCTTCGGTCGGTTCCACCCGCCGCGTCGTACGCACGAGCAGCTTGACGCGCAGCTTGTCTTCCAGCCGTTTGACGCGATTGGTCACCGCAGGCTGCGAGATGTGCAATTTTCTGGCGGCGACGCTGAAACTGCCTTCTCGTACCACCCACAGGAAGGTTTCAAGTTCAGCGAGGTCGAGACGCGTTAGCGAAGGGCGGTCGGATGATTTATTCATAATTATTATAAATGTATTATATCGCGAAAATTGTGCTCATGACGGCGCAAGCGGATACTGCCGACACCTTCCGAACATTCTGTTCCGGCATCCGACTGAGGAAAAATATGAGCAAAACGCCGCGCCAAATGGCCCTCGTTGCATTTTTACAAGCCCAAAATTGTTCAAACTATGTGGGCTCGTGGCGCCATCCGTCAAGCATGGATGACTACCTGTCGCCCGAATACTACCAACGCATTGCACGCACGCTCGAAGACGGCAAATTCGACATGGCGTTCTTTGATGACCGACTTGCCATGCCCGATATCTACGGCGCCAGTCATCGCGACACCGTGGCACATGGGGTGCGGGCCATCAAGCTTGAGCCAACATCGGTACTGATGGCCATGGCAATGGCCACATCCAGGCTGGGCTTGGGAGCCACCTATTCCACCACCTATTACGAGCCGTTTCACGTGGCGCGTCTGTTTGCCACGCTGGATCTGATGAGCAAGGGCCGGGTGGCATGGAATGTCGTGACTTCCATGAACGACTCGGAAGCGGCCAATTTCGGTGCCTCCACGCATCTTGAACACGACCTGCGCTATGACCGGGCCGATGAATTCATGGAGGTCGTCATGGGTCACTGGGACACGTGGGAAGAGGGCGCAATCGTGGCGGACAAGGCCGCGAACTATTTCGCCGATCCCGACAAGGTGCGCCGGCTGGATCATGAAGGACGCTTCTTCAAATCCCGCGGGCCATTGACTGTTCCACGCTCGCGCCAGGGACATCCTGTAATCCTGCAAGCAGGTCAAAGCGGTCGGGGAATCGCGTTCGCGGCGCGCTGGGCGGAGGTGGTGTTTGCCAAGTATCCCACCCTGGAAAACGGCAAAAAACAATACCAGGCGCTCAAGGACGCCGTTGCCAACGCCGGCCGTGACCCGGACTCGCTCAAGATTGCGCCGGAACTGAAGATCATCGTGGCGGAAACCGAGAGTCAGGCCCAGGAACAGCGCGATCTGGTCGCCAGTCTATCGCGTCCCATTGATGGGCTGACCATGATGGGCGAGACGCTCAACATCGATTTCTCCGGACGTCCTTACGAACAACCGTTCACGGATGAGGAACTGGCTGCGGTGTCCTGGCAAAGCCTGCGCGACAAGGTCGTGCAGGTGAGCGGCAAGCGCAACCCTTCGGTCAAGGACTTTGTCGAGGCATCCGGTCGCGGCACGCTTAATGACGGCCCGGTCTTTGTCGGCACAGGCGCCCAGGTGGCCGATCAAATGGAAGAGTGGTTCAGGACGGCGTGCGATGGCTTTGTCCTTTCAGCGACGTCCGTGCCGGGAACGTATGAGGACATAGTGCGACTGGTCGTCCCCGAACTGCAAAAGCGAGGGATTTACCGCAAGGAGTACGCCGACGACACGCTGCGCGGCAACCTCGGGGTGGCCAAACCGAAAGCCGGCGACTGGCGCCGCAAGAACTGAGAACGGATGATGCTCATGACGAACAAGACTGTGCGTATGGTGTCGGTCAGCGGTATCCTTGGCTATGGCTTTCCGGAAAGCTCGCTCCAGGCTGCGCTCGCGCTCAAGCCAGACATGATTGGCGTGGATGGAGGCAGCTCCGATCCAGGGCCTCACTATTTGGGTTCCGGCAAGACGCTCAACTCCCGGATGGCAATGAAGCGCGATTTGTCTTTGCTTCTCCGCGGCGCCATTGCCAACGGCATTCCGATGATGGTGGGCACTTGTGGCGGGGCCGGTGGCGCACCGCATCTGAATGCCTGCGCCGAGATTATTCGGGAAATTGCCGCAGAGCACAATCTCCAGTTTAAGATGGCCCTGATTCATGCCGAGCAGGACAAGCCGTTTCTGCTTGAGCGGTTGCGGGCCGGTAAGGTCAAGCCGCTGGCGAATGCCCCTGAACTGTTGCCAGAGCATATTGAGGAAGCAGTGCGGGTTGTGGGCATGATGGGTCCGGAACCTTATCGTGAGGCCCTGGCGGCCGGGGCACAGGTGATCCTTGGGGGGCGGGGCACGGATCCGGCCCCGTGGGTGGCGCTGGCCATGCACCACGGATTGCCGGAAGCGCCGGCGTGGTATGCAGGGAAAATCCTCGAGTGTGCGTGCAATGCCGCCATACCCAAGAAACACGACTGCCTGATGGTGACGGTGGGCGAGGATTTCGTTGAGGCGGAACCGCTCAATCCCGAGTTGCGCTGCACCCCGTTGTCGGTGGCGGTTCAGGCGCTGCACGAGAACGCCAGTCCGATCACGCGCTACGAACCCGGCGGCATCGTGGATTCCAGTGACTGCCGCATCGAGGCGGTGACGGATCGCCGGGTACGCATTACCGGCATGCGCTGGGAGCCCAGGCCTTACACGATCAAGCTGGAAGGCGCACGTCAAGTCGGCTTCAGCGCCATCACCTTCGCGGCGACACGCGATCCCGGACTGATCGGCCAGTTGGACAGCTTCATGGACTTCGTTCGCGCTTCGACGGCGACGAAGGTGGGCGCGCTTGGCATCGCGCCGGATGATTATCAGCTCGTGTTACGGCTGTATGGCCAGGATGGCGTGATGGGGGCATGGGAGCCGACGCGCGGTACGGTGCCGATCGAGGTAGCGATCATTGCCGAGGTGGTCGCGCGGACACAGGAAATTGCCAACGCGGCGCTCTCACTGGCTCGAGTCACCTTGCTGCATTCGGATTTTGCCGGCCGGATGTGCCGCGAAGGGAACATGGCTTTTCCGTTCTCGCCGTCCGACATCGAGCGCGGCGCGATCTACGACTTCATGTTGCAGCACGTGATCGAGATCGACGATCCGTTGTGTATGTTTCCCATTGAATACGAGCAGGTCTAGGAGAAGTCATGGTCAAACTCAAGGATATAGCCAAGGCCTGCAAAAGCAAGAATGCGGGGCCTTTCCACATCACGCTGGACATCATGTTTGACGACGCCGCGCTGTTCGAGCGCGTCCGAACTACCGGCGTGCTCACGCCAGCACTGATCGCAAGGCTTTACGGAGTGCGCGAGGAGGAGGTGCTGTTTACCGAGTATTCGCCCGCCCTGGCCTGGAAAGCGACGCTGCCACGTCGCATTCCATCCGGTGCGGTTGGCGATACGGACGTGTACGGGGCGCAGCAGCATGCCCCGCTGCTGGATATTGAAGTGCCGCTGGACATCGCAGGATAGCGATGCGCGGCGGACGCTTCCGCATTCCCGAAGTTCACGCAAGATCGTGGTGCCGACGCCGTACCTTGCCGAGGGCATCGCGGGCGCTTTCCGGCATCTGGCCGGCCTGAAGAAGTCGACCTCCATCCTGGCGATCACCAGGGACCAGGAAGACCGATCTTTGCCATGGTCGATTACGTCGTCGTCAGCGACCTGTTCGGGATCGTGCCGGGAGCGGCGAAAGAAATCGGTGGCTACGGAATTCGACAAAAATTTTAAATGTCTTAAAAAACATATTCGAATGTAGTTCTAAATATTATTACAGAGGAGACATTGAATGAGGTTCTATAGATACCTTTTGCTTTCCGTCGCGCTTCAGTTTTTTTGCCTGGGCGCGCAGGCGCAGAGTTTTCCCGTCGGAAAAGGGCTGACCATCGTTGTCGGTTTTTCTGCTGGTGGCACTATCGATACGATGGCCCGTATCGTTGCGAAGAAGCTTTCGGAAAATTTGGGTCAATCCGTTATTGTCAGTAATCGCCCCGGCGCTGGCGGCAATATCGCGCAACAGGTCGTTGTATCAGCAGCTCCTGATGGCACGACTATTCTGCTTGGGACCATCGGGTCGCTCGCAATCAATCCTCACTTGATGGCGTTTCCCTATGATCCTGTTCGGGAGCTCGCGCCGATTACGATGGGTGTCAGTTTTCCAAACGTGCTGGTGGCCCACCCCAGCCTGAAAGTGAACACTTTAGCGGAGTTCATCGCGCTGGCAAAGACGAAACGCCTGGATTACGCCTCGAGCGGAGTCGGATCGGCCTCCCATATGGCGGGTGAAATGTTCAACCAGCGAGCGGACGTCGAGATCACGCATATTTCATATAAGGGCGGCGGCCCCGCGATGCTGGATTTGCTGGCCGGCCACCTATCCGTTTATTACGCTGCTCCTTCCTCTGCGCTTCCGTATATCAAGTCGGGCAGGCTGGTCGCACTTGCCACGACGGGATTGGATCGTCCTGCCTTTCTGCCCAATATTCCTACCATCGCCGAATCTGGTTTTCCCGGGTTCAACGCGACAAATTGGTATGCATTCGTTGCGCAGGGAAAAATGCCAAAGGCGATTCTGGATCGCTGGAACCAGGAGCTCGTCAAGGTCCTCAATGCGCCTGACGTGAAGGAGCAACTCGCCGAGCATGGCCTTATACCTATGCCGGGAAGCCGTGATGAATTAGCGCGTTTTATTGCGAGCGAGTCCGCGTCATGGGCCAGGATCATCAAGGAAAGAAAAATCTCCTTGAACTAAAGCGACCCTCGCGGTGTGCCACGGAGGACCAGCAAGCGATGATAATAAGGATATAGGATGAGTGAAGAAATGAACGGCGGAGGCCGGTCCGTGCTATCGATTCTGGCCGAAAAAATTTCAACGTTCGATATAAGCAGGGTATCCGGACGAGCGATGACGCAAGCCAAACACTGCATTCTCGATACGTTAGGCGTAACGCTAGCGGGCTCCAGGGAGGCTTGCACGCAAATCCTGCTGCGTACTCCCGGAGTCGCGACGGCGCCCGGGCCCTGCCTGATCCTGGGCAGTTCACGTACGACCAGCGCGCTGGACGCGGCGCTAGTCAATGGAACGGCATCGCACGCGCTCGACTACGACGACATTTGCGGTGATTTCGGGGGGCATCATTCCGTACCGATCGTGCCCATGCTTTTAGCCCTGGCGCAGGATCGCGGAGGGTCCGGCCGGCAATTTCTAACGGCTTACATAGTCGGCGTTGAAACGGAAATAAGACTTGCCAGGGCTGTGCATCCCCATCATTACAACAAGGGCTGGCATCCCACTTCTACTTTGGGTGTTTTTGGGGCTGCTGCGGCGGCGTCCAGATTCCTTGGCTTGAACGCGCATCGTACCGCGATGGCGTTGGCGATAGCCGGGTCCATGGCGGGCGGTCTCAAGGCCAGCTTCGGCACCATGACCAAGCCCCTGCATGTGGGCCACTGCGCTCGGGATGCCCTCCTGGCGACACTGTTGGCAGAAGGTGATTTCGATGGTTCCATGCAGATCTTCGAGCACCCGCAAGGTTTTTTGAACGTCTATAACGGCAGCGGAACCTTCGATGTCGGCGCCATGATGCAAGGCTGGGGCGAGCAACTCGAGATCGAAGGCGAGTCGATCGGCCTGAAACAGTTTCCTTGCTGCGGTAGCACGCATGCGGCCATTACCGCAGCCCTCAAGCTCGTCAAGCAGCACGGCATTATTGCGAGCAACGTCGCCCGCATTGAGATCCTGCCTAATGCGAACCGGTTAAAGCACACCAACAAGCCTTGGCCCGCATCGTCGCTGGACGCCAAATTCAGCGTCCAGTATGTGGTCGCGCGCGCGATCGCCAGCGGCAATGTACGGTTGGAAGATTTCGAGGGCGATGCCTACCTGGACCCCGTGGTTCAAAACCTGCTCGGCATCACGCAAGCACGGCCCCATCCGGAAATGGGAAGCGACGGGCCGCAATGGGGTGCGGAAGTCGTTATCACGATGATTGACGGAAGCGTTCATGTCGAACGTATAAATAATCTCGTTTCGCGGGATGGCAGTTATCCGATGACGGCAAGCGAACTGAAGGAAAAATTTGAGAATTGCAGCTTGAGGGTGCTGGAAGCTGTCCTGGTTGAAGGATTGTTTGAACGTGTGCAAGCACTTGAACTGATCGACGACATTCAAGAATTGTCCCTATGGCTGCGGAACAAAGCCGACACGTAAGGAATGCTGCCGCGCTGTTTTGGACGACAGCATTTGTCTGCCATGAACTCCAAATTCTACAGCTTAGCTTCGTGCTTCCCTATCTTCAGGCCTGGCAACCCTCATGATGCGGACTCTCGATACGTCGTCGATAGGAGATATTGCGCGCTCGTGTATAGACTGCCAATGCCAGTTCGCCGGAATACGGCAAGTTCCGCCGAAGGCTGGTGATGACGGGTCCGGAAAATGGAGAAATAATTTGAAATATGACGTGCTCGTTATTGGCGGCGGCAACGCCGCTCTTTGCGCAGCCTTGGAGGCGCGCGAAGCCGGCGCCAGCGTGCTGCTGCTTGAAGCGTCACCACGCGAATGGCGCGGAGGGAATTCACAGCACACCCGCAACGTCCGTTGCATGCACGACGCGCCGCAGGATGTGCTGGTCGATTCGTATCCGGAAGAAGAATACTGGCAGGATTTGCTCAAGGTCACCGGCGGCCTTACCAATGAAATATTGGCGCGCATGGCGATCCGGGCGTCGGCGTCGTTCCGGCCCTGGATGCGCAAGCATGGCGTGCACTTCCAGCCGCCCTTGTCGGGCGCCTTGCATGTCGCGCGCACCAACGCGCATTTCATGGGCGGTGGCAAAGCCCTGGTCAATGCCTATTACCGGAGCGCCGAGAAGCTGGGGGTTCAGATCCGCTACGACTCGCCTGTCCATGCCGTCGAGCTGGATGAGGGCCGCTTTGTCGCGGCCCATCTCAAGGGGGAACGCATCGAGGCGCATAGTTGCGTGCTGGCGGCCGGCGGTTTCGAATCCAACCGGGAATGGCTGCGCGAAGCCTGGGGCCAGGTCAACGGCGAATGGGTGGCTGACAATTTCCTGATCCGCGGAACCCGCTTTAACACAGGCGTGCTGCTTAAATACATGATCGATGCCGGGGCCGATGCGATCAGCGATCCGATGCAAGCTCACATGGTGGCCATTGATGCGCGTGCGCCGCTGTACGACGGCGGCATATGCACGCGCGTGGATTGCGTATCGCTTGGAATCATGATGAACAAAAACGCGGTTCGCTTTTATGACGAAGGCGAGGACTTTTGGCCAAAACGTTACGCGATATGGGGCCGGCTCGTGGCGCAGCAACCTGGGCAGATCGGTTATTGCATCATCGACAGCAAAGCCATAGGCAAGTTCATGCCGCCGGTATTTCCCGGCCTTAAGGCCTATACTCTTCCCGAGGTAGCGCAGCAGCTGAATCTTGACGAGCAGGTATTCATGAAAACCGTGGACGATTACAACGCTGCCTGCCGAGTCGGCACCTTCAACCATTCGGTGCTCGATGATTGCCATACCGAGGGACTGTACCCGCCAAAAACGCACTGGGCGCAGCCTATCGACACCGCGCCGTTTTACGCCTATTCCCTACGGCCGGGGGTTACATTCACCTATCTCGGATTGAAGATCAACCAGGAGGCGGCCGTTCATTTCAGCGGCAAGCCCAGTCCGAACCTGTTTGTCGCCGGTGAAATGATGGCGGGGAATATCCTGGGAAAGGGCTATACCGCGGGCGTCGGCATGACCATAGGTACGTCCTTCGGACGCATTGCGGGCGCGCAGGCAGTGCATGCCGCGGCGAAGAGCCGGATGGAAGAACAGCGCCAGGGAGCACAACATGCAGCAGCTTGAATCACTCATCGACGACGCGCGCAACGCGCAGTCGCGCCCACCATCGCGGCCGCGAACCATCCCGATTAAAGCGCTGGCGTTGTCCGCCGACGAAGAGGAAGCCGGACGACAGATGCAGATTTGCAATGCCTGTCGGTATTGCGAAGGCTTTTGCGCCGTCTTCCCGGCCATGACCCGGCGGCTGGAATTCGGTAAAGCTGATCTGCATTACCTTGCCAACCTGTGCCACAACTGCGGCGCCTGCCTGCACGCCTGCCAATACGCGCCTCCGCATGAGTTCGCGGTCAACGTACCGCAGGCCATGGCGAAGCTGCGCAGGCAAACCTATTCGGACTATGCGTTCCCCAGCGCGCTGGGCGCGCTGTACAAGCGCGCCGGCATGACGGTCGCGTTCGCGCTCGCTGGTGGCCTTGCATTGTTCCTGATCCTCGCCATCATGGCCACCGGCGGCTTGTTTCATCAGCCGCTGGCTGGCAATTTTTATGCAATTTTCCCCCATAACACCCTGGCAGCGATGTTTGGCGCGGTGTTTGGCTTTGCCGTGATTGCGCTGGGTATCGGCGTGACGCGCTTCTGGCGCGACGTGACACCGGCGGATTATCTGAATGCCGCTTCCGGGGAGGCCGTGGCTGAAGCCGCGCACAACGTCCTGCGCTTGAAGTATCTGGATGGCGGCCACGGCAAGGGATGCAATGACGAGGATGACAGATTCACGCTGCTGCGCCGCAGGTTTCATCATTTCACGTTCTATGGCTTCCTGTTGTGCTTTGCCGCGACCAGCGTTGCCACGCTTTACCATTACCTGCTTGGGCTGCCGGCACCCTACCCATTTCTAAGCTTGCCGGTATTGCTCGGCACCGCTGGCGGCATCGGCTTGCTGATCGGGCCGGCCGGCCTGCTGTGGCTGAATTTCCGGCGTCATCCGTTGCAGGGCGATGAGGCGCAGAAACCGATGGATCGCGGTTTTATCGCGCTGCTGCTGCTCACCAGCGTCACTGGTCTTGCGCTCCTGGCATGGCGCGATAGCGTCGCGATGGGCTTGCTGCTGGCTGTGCATTTGGGCGTTGTCATGGCGCTGTTCCTGACACTGCCCTATGGCAAATTCGCGCACGGCATTTACCGGACTGCGGCACTGCTCAAGTGGTCCATCGAAAAGCGTCAGCCTATGAGCCTCAAGCTGGCCGACGATTGAGCAGTTGTATGGCCACTGTCGCACATGGCTGTCAGGGAATGATTCAGGTCCGCAAAAAAAGCAGAAGCAACGATGGCAGCGCTTTTCACAACCGGCTTCTGGATGAAAGGAATGGATGATGTCCGACAGTGATGATCTGAAGGTCAGCTCAATGAAGGCGCATTGCTCGGAAGTTGAATGGAAAGCCCGGATTGATCTGGCGGCTTGCTATCGGCTGGTCGAGATGTATGGAATGTCCGACATGATGGCAAACCATATCTCCGCCCGCATACCTGGAGAAGAAGGGACTTATCTCATCAATGCCTATGGCATGATGTACGAGGAAATTACCGCCTCCAGCCTGCTCAAGGTGGATCACGACGGCAATATCCTTTCCAAGCCGGACTTTGGCACGCTGAACTATGGCATCAACAAGGCGGGCGCCGTCATCCACAGCGCGATTCATGAAGCGCGGCCGGATGTGGGCTGCGTGATTCACACGCATAGCGCGGCTTCCATGGCTGTCTCGACGCTTGAATGCGGACTGCTGCCAATCACGCAGACCGCCATGCGCTTCCTGAAAATCGGTTATCACGATTACCGGGGCGTGGTGCTTAACGTCGACGAGAAGGCATCCATAATCGAAGACCTGGGCAGCGGAGAAGCGCTTATTCTCCGCAACCACGGTGCGATCACGGTTGGCCGTACGGTCGGCGAAGCGTTCAACTGGATGCACCGCCTTGAACTGGCTTGCCGTTCTCAGCTTGCAGCCATGGCATGCAACTCGCCTTTGGTCAACGTTGCGCAACCGGTCGTGGAACAGACCTGGAACAATTATCAGCCAGGAACGCGCCGCCCATACGGCTTGATGGAATGGCCTGCGCTACTCAGAAAACTGGACCGTATCGATCCGGGCTATAAGACCTGAGGGAAGCATTGCTCGCAGGTCCGCTACCTGGTAACAAGCGCGCCGCTCGCCATTAATAAGAAGCGCGTCGTTTTGATGTACGTATAAAAATTTATTCTAGCCATAACACTGCATCGCGGCCGCCATTTCGGGTCGATAAAACGAGGAGGAAACATATCATGTTGGAGACAGCTTTTGCCGGTCTGCGTTGTGGTTGTGCCCGTCAATTCGTGTTGTTGTCTTTGTGCCTGTCAGCACTGATTCAAATGCCGGCCGCCGCGGCGGACGACTATCCCGTCAAGACAGTGAAGGTAGTGGTTGCCTTCACCGCGGGCGGTACCACCGATATCCTGGCGCGCGCCGTGAGTCAATCGCTGACCAGTCAATTGAAGCAATCGTTTTATATCGAGAACAAGCCCGGTGCCGGAGGAAATATCGGCACTGAATTCGTGGTGCGCGCCCCGTCCGACGGCTATACGCTGCTGGTCAATTCGGTCGGTCCGATCTCGATTAATCAGACCTTGTACAAGGGGCTTAAGTATGACCCGCTCACCGAGCTGGTGCCTGTGATACAGATTGCGGATGTGCCGAATGTGCTGGTGGTAACCCCATCGCTTCCGGTCAAAAATTTCGAAGAATTCCTGGCCTATGCGCGCGCGAACCAGGGTAAACTGAATTACAGTTCTACAGGGATTGGCACGTCGTCCCATTTGTCGAGTTTCATGCTGTTCAAGCGCATTGGCGTCGATGCGACCCATATCCCATACAAGGGGGCAGATGCGCTGAACGATCTGATGTCGGGGCGAGTACAGTTCATGTTTGCGACCATCCCGTCGGTAATCTCGCATATCCAGGCGGGCAAATTGCGGGCAATTGCTGTCAGCAGTGTAACGCGTTCACGTTCGCTGCCTGACATGCCGACAGTCGCTGAAAGGGGCTTTCCGGGATTCGAGGCGGGGTCATGGTTTGGCGTGTTTGCTCCCAAAGGCACACCGCGCCCCGTTATCGACAAGCTTAACGCCGCAGTAAATCAGGCCCTGCCTTCCATGCAGGCGCAGATGATCCGGGAGGGCGCGGATCCGGTGGGTGGCACGCCCGAGCAGTTCGGGGCATTTACCCGCAAAGAGTATGAAAAGTGGAAGACGGTGGTGCTCGAGTCTGGCGCAACGCAGGAATAGCGGGAGATGCGACCATGACATTGGTGCCATCGGCGCAGGGCGGCGAGCCACTGCGTATTTTGATGTCCGCTCAGGGAGCTGCACGCCTTCATTCTCGAATTAAAGACGTGCTCGGCAGCTTGCCCCATGTGCTGGTGTCGCCCGGGGCCGGGGAAGGCGACATCGACGCCGATGTCGCTTTCATCTCGCGCGACGTCACCGGTCTCTCCACCAAGCACGAAATCCTGCCGGCGACCCAGCGCTTTTATGACGCGATGTTGGCCAGCAAAAGCCTTCGATGGGTGCACATACATTCCGCGGGCGCGGACCGGCCCATTTTTGGCCTGCTGCGGCAGCGCGGTGTGATCGTGACGACGTCGTCAGGCGCGAATGCCAGCGTGGTGGCGCAAACCGCATTGGCCGGCATATTGGCGCTCGGCCGGCAGTTCCCGCTGCTTGCCGAGGCACAGCGAGAGCATCGTTGGGCACCACTCATTGGGACCGGACTGCCGCGCGATTTGCAGGGCCAGACCGCAACGATCATCGGGTGGGGACCGATTGGGCAAACTATTGGACGCATTCTGCTGGCGCTCGGTCTGAAGCTGATTGTGATCAGACAATCCGCGCAATCTGCTACCGCGGGTGCGGAGACAGTCACCTTCGATGCCTTCCAAACCGTGTTGCCGCGCACCGACTGGTTGATCCTCGCGTGCCCATTGACACCGGCTACACGCTCGCTGGTCGATGCCACTGCGCTGTCTTTGCTGCCGTCCTCGGCACATTTGGTCAATGTGGCGCGTGGCGAGGTAGTGGAGGAAGACGCGTTGATTAATGCACTCGGCGAGGGACGTCTCGCGGGTGCCTACCTTGATGTGTTTGCACATGAACCGTTATCACAGGCATCGTTGCTATGGGATATGAAAAACGTTATTGTCACACCGCACAGTGCCGGATTCTCGGACGGGAATGGCGAGCGTGTCACCCGCATGTTTTTGGATAACCTGTTGCGCTGGGTGCATAAAGAAACATTGGCGAATATTTCATCATAGAGCCGGACTGGGGCGGGCCGAGAAACGGGCTCTGTCGCATTAACCGGGGCGTTTTCGCCGCGAGTCAGCCCCGTGAATGACCGGACGCACTGTATGCGGTATTTTTACGCATACGAATACAACGGCGAATAGGGGTAGGCAGGCATGCTAGCAATTGCCCGGAGAAATTCAGAGTCGACAATATCGTTAAGACTGAGTAAGGTCTTCTTTCAGATGCTCTTGCAGCGCCAGGCGCACAGCGGCAATCCGCTCTTTGCAAACACGATATGCGGCGGCACTCTGTTCTACAATCGGCACAAGACTGTCGATATCAAGATCTTCCTGTTTTCGCAGTTTTTCGGCATTAGTTTGCAATGTCTTGTAAGCCGCATTAAAACCGGTTTCTGCTTCAACCATTTTTCACTCCACTTTTGATATTTTCATTGTGCCGTCCCGAAAAGTAATTTCGAGACTGGCGCTGGCTTCGGCTGCGGCTTTTGTCGAAACCGGCCCCTGCGCATTTTTCACGACCGCGAAACCACGCTTGAGCGTCGGTTCGACACCGTGTGCCATGATATTGGACATTAAGTCCCTGGAGCCATTTTCAGCGTCGCTCAACATCTTGCTGGCGTAAAAGCGCGTATCCGCGAGATGCCTGTCGGCGTTGCTTTCAGCTCCACTGATGAAGCGCGTAGTGCTGCCGACAATGCCGTCGAACTGGTCATCGAGATGCTGGTCCACGCCGTCGATGCTGCGGCGGGCTGCAAGCGTGATGGAGGCGAAATCGTTATTCGCCTTTACTGCGACAGCTTGCAGCTTTGCCGTCGCCGTGTCCTTGAAAACCGCGAAAAGATGTTCCGCATTCCTGGATGCCAGATCAAGGGCGGATGCTGCCGCGTTTCCAATTTCGCTGTTGAGCAGGTCTGCTTTCAAATCAGCGCGCTGGATGGACGTCACAGCGTCGGCATTGATCGCTGCAAGGTGCCTGTCGGAGGCAAATTCTGCCCGGCTTAACAGCTTATCGGCATTTGCATCAATCTCTGCTGTACACATATCGATTTTGGCTTTGGCGCTATCGAGCCGTGCCGCAGCGGTTTGTGCAATGAACGACCAATCTCCGTATCCATTCATCGCTTTCTTGAAGATGATGTCCTTGATATGGGCGATGACCTTCGATGGTGTGCCAAACGCTTTGTGCGCGTAGGCATCCACGACTGATTGGTCACGCTCATGGCCAATGCCGGTTAAGACCGGCGCGCGAAAGCGACATACCATTCGTGCGATGAGATAATCGTCGAGCCAGTGCAAATCAGCAGCGGCACCGCCGCCCCGAATCATGGCTAACGCGCAAAAAGGGGTCGATCCGTGTGCGTTATGCGCTTCGAGGAAGGCATGCTTCATCGATTCTTTCGTCTTCTCGCCCTGGAATATCGCCTTGATATAGGTGAATCGGCAGAGATTTGCCTGAGCTAACCGGTTGGCTTCGACCTGAAAATCTTCAAGTCCGGCCGCACCGTCGGGACTGATGACACAGACATGCCGGAAATCGTCCGGTGACGCAAGTGACCGGTTTTTGCCAGCGTCACCGCTTGCTTCCAGCGCTTCATGAATGCGCTTGAGCCGCGCTTCCCGGTCTCCAAGTGTATAACTTGGATCAATGTCGACAATTTGGAGTCCCATGCCATATTGCGGCCTGAATTCCGGCTTCACCAGGACTAATATCTGGATGCCGGCGGCGAGCTCCATCCCGGTCGCAGATGAAAACTTTTGCACCAGGCGAGTAACATTGCTGCTCCAGACCATTGCCGTGGTCTTCGCCACTTCTTTACCACTCTCCTCGGCGCGCTCAATAGCGGCGAGGTATAGGTGCCCGCCGCTGAATTTGATTTGGCTTACTTCGATGCGCACCCACACCGGCTCTAAAAAAGCAGATTTGATGGCGGCGCTGCAGCGGGTGAGCAACGCGCTGAGCGACAACCCTGGCTGGGTCGCCGATGCCAGCGCGCTAGCTGCGACTGGCTGTGGCAACCATGGTTGAAACAGGCTAAGCGACAAACCGGTGGGGACAAACAGTTGACCGGATTTTGGATCTTTCCGCGCCCCAAGTGCAATTGCGCGATCTTTTTCATGCGCCGAAACGCTCAGGTAAGTGACGGACATTACACTTTACGGTTGAATGGTGAGTCTGGACAACAGTATCGCCAGAAAATCTATAATTGCCAATAGGGAAGTTAAAAAATCGCTAAAGCGGCTTGTGAGCGGCCCGCCATCGCAGTCGGGCAACCAGGGCGCCTGGCTTTTTAACCAATCGCTCGGTATTGGACGGCTGCGGCGCATTTCGGAAGAGTCATTCGCGCTATGTCTGGTCTTGCCTTCTGGCAATGTCAATAACAAATAGTCAGAAGAGTTCAGACCTTTGACGGAACTCTGCCTAAAAACGCGGCAAAAGTTGCGCACAGAATCCGTGGGTAAGGGTGTGGATATCCTCCGGGAATCCTCTGTAAGTCACTGATTCAGATAGGAAATACCAATCTGCTTAAAAAACGGGGCAAAAATTAATGCACCGGCTTTTCCAGCGCACCGTCCACGGGAAACGCCTCCGTCTTATACACAGGTCATACACAGTGTTTGCTATAGCTTATCGCGCGGACCCTGGCGGTCATTATTAGCCGCACCTTGGATTCTGTCAGCGGCCGGTCTGATAGTCCGGCGATCGCGGAGCGACCCGTTGGCGATTCGATTATGCGCCGCCAGCTCTGCGACGAGGCCGGGTTTCACCCATAAAGGGACGAGCCTGTTCCAGTATTTGGGCTGCCGTGTTCGGGGGCAGCGCTTGAGGCTCTGCTAGGCGCATCGTGATGTCTTCAATGTTTTGCTGCAGGTGCTGGACGATGGCCGTCTGGTCGATGGCCAGGGCTGTACGGTAATCCCGGAAAGATGAGTGATTCGCCGGTAAGGTGACGCGGCATCGTAATCAGGGCCCGGGAAGAAATGGGTGGTGCATTTACGGCGACGACCGCCAGCTGGAATGTGCTGGATATTTCTTGCCAGGCACTTATTTTTGCTCCGGCTTGCGCGGAACGCCGTCGACCAGTAACAGTTTTTCCCCGTCGCGTACCGTATATTTCACAACCGAGGTTTCATTCACCGTCCCATAAGGCACGCCATTTACGGTAAGGATGCCTTGCCTGGCCTGCACCAGGTCGCCATTTACGCTGACGCGTGCATTTTGTCCGGTAAAGCTTGCGCTGCCGCTGGTTGCTGCAGCGGGCTCTGCGGCCATTGCGATGGGGATGTGCGCAGAGTAGGGCAACTGCACAATTAAAACAATAATCAGTAAACGGCTGGCATGCATGTTTGTGCTTTCACGGCGTGTGATTGCGGCGCCGGGCCCGGCAACCTATCATGGGATGCCACGAGCAGGTGCATCGTTCCAAAAAATTAATGCCGATGCCGATGATGTATATCTGGGGCGTAAAAGGGGGCAGGGTCAGTTATTAATTTTGAGAAATTTTATCCCTGGCCCCTTTTACGAGAAATTTCAAGTCAGACGTGGGGCTTGGCCGTCAGGTCGAGGCCAAGGGCCTTCATCACTGCAAGGGTGGTTTTTAGGGTCGGGTTGCCGTTTTCGCTAAAGGAGCGATAAAGCTGTTCGCGGGAAAGGCCGGTTTCTCCGGCAATTTGCGCCATGCCTTTTGCACGAGCGACGACGCCAAGCGCGTGCGCAATGTAACCGGCATCATTCGTCTCGAACGCTTCCGTCATGAAGGTTGCCATTGCTTCGTTAGAAGTCAGATCTTCAGCGGGATCGTAAGTTGTCAGTTTTTCAGCCATTTCATTCACTCCAATCATTTGCAAGGCGCTTGGCCCGGCAGGCAGTCTTGGGACGCCGCAGCCAGGTGCATCGTTCCAAAAAATTAATGCCGATGCCGATGATGTATATCCGGAAAGTGCGGATGTTCATGTTCCAGCGCTTCATGCTGATGCGGATGGCTGTGCGGTTCCTTGCCATCCCAGTCGAAGCCATGCGCGTGCCGGTGGTGCATATCATGCGTATGTGTATGCGCATGCGCCATAGGCGTATGACGGTGCCGATGGCTATGACGCTCGGTCAGGTGCAGCCAGATCCCGATGCACATCAGCATTGCGGCGACAAAAAACAGCAGTCCCGGCCTGTCGTCAAGCATCATGATCGAGAGCGCGGCACCCGCAAACGGCGCAACCGAGAAATAGGCGCCGGTCCTCGCGCTGCCAAGCTGGCGCAGGGCCAGCACGAACAAGACAAGACTAAGACCATAGCCGCAGAATCCGACAATGCCGGCGGCAATGATGCTCGACGTTGCAGGAAACGGCAAGTCAAGCCGCCACGCGATAGCCAGGTTGACCAAGCCCGCCGCCATTCCCTTGAGCGCGGCAATTTGCACTGCATCGCTCGCGGCGACCTTGCGCGTCAGGTTGTTGTCGAGCGCCCAGCACAGGCACGCCGCAGTAATGCATAACGCGCCCCACGGGACCGGCGATCCCTCACCGCCGGATACCTGCTGATCAGATGATAGCAATATGCCCGCCAGCACAATCAATATCATGCCGATCAATATGCGGCGGTCGAACTGCTCACGGAATACGAACCAGGCGAGCAGGGCGGTGAACACGCCTTCCAGGTTGAGTAACAGCGAGGCAGTCGATGCCGGCGTCATGCGCAATCCCGTCATCAGCAATATTGGTCCGATGATGCCGCCGGCCAGGATCGCGCCGGCCAGCCATGGCAAGTCGGTGCGCGTGAAGCCGGCAATATCGGTTTTGCGGAAAATCGCTGAACGCATGAATAGCCAGGCGCCGAGGCCAATGCCGCTGCCAAGATAAAACAACCCGGCCAGCACCAGCGGTTCCATCCGTCCCACGAGCAATTTGGCGAATGGCGTGCTTGCACCAAATAAAAGCGCTGCCAGCAAGGCATAGGTGGGGCCGGAATGAATTGATGTCATGCGCGCGTCCTCCTGATCAAACCATGGCTACGGCTTTGACGATACACCGGTTGCTGGTTTTCTGTATTGCTCTGCCGGCATCAGGACGCTTCTTCGGCGCCCGGATTTCATAACCCGAAAATCGCATTTCGCATTATGAAAAGTCGCTGTGCGCAGCAGCACGGAACCATTTCATTGACAGGAATATCGTTTCATATCGCGAGATATAAACGCTATCTCATTGATTTAAAATAAAATAAATTTGCTTATATGTCTTATATAAGACATTGTTGCCCTGCAAAATAGAGCCTATTATTTAGTCATCGGTTTTGATTTTTCACTTGCACCCACGCTTCTAAAGGAGAAACAACATGGCAACTCGCGAACAGCAAATCCAGGCCTTGACTAAAGATTGGGCTGATAATCCCCGTTGGAAAGGCATCAAGCGGAACTACACGGCGGAAGACGTGGTGCGCCTGCGCGGCTCGCTGCAGATCGAGCATACGCTGGCGAAACGCGGCGCCGAAAAGCTGTGGGATCTGTTGAACAATGAGCCATTCGTCAATACGCTGGGCGCACTGACCGGCAACCAGGCCATGCAGCAAGTCAAGGCCGGCCTTAAAGCGATTTACCTGTCGGGCTGGCAAGTCGCCGGCGACGCCAATTCGGCCGGTGAAATGTATCCGGACCAATCGCTTTACCCAGTCAATTCGGTGCCCATGGTGGTCAAACGCATCAACAACACCTTCCAGCGCGCGGATCAGATCCAGTGGTCCGAAGGCAAAGACGATGTCGACTTTTTCGCACCCATCGTGGCCGATGCGGAAGCCGGATTCGGCGGGGTGCTGAACGCGTTTGAACTGATGAAGTCGATGATCGACGCCGGCGCTGCCGGGGTCCACTTCGAAGATCAACTGGCCGCCGTGAAGAAGTGCGGCCACATGGGCGGCAAGGTGCTGGTGCCGACCCGCGAGCAAATCGAAAAGCTGAACGCGGCGCGCCTTGCCGCCGACGTCATGGGCACACCGACCCTCGTTATTGCGCGTACCGATGCGGAAGCGGCCGATTTGCTGACTTCCGACATCGATCCCATCGACCGGGACTTCTGCACCGGCGAGCGCACGGTCGAAGGTTTTTTCAAAACCCGTCCAGGCCTCGATCAGGCGGTGGCCCGCGCGCTGGCCTATTGCCCGTATGTCGACCTGGTATGGTGCGAGACCGGCAAGCCGGACCTGGCGTTTGCGAAGGCGTTCGCTGATGCGATCCATGCCAGGTTCCCCGGCAAGATGCTGGCATATAACTGCTCGCCATCATTCAACTGGAAAAAGAACCTGGACGATGCCACCATCGCCAAATTCCAGAAAGAACTGGGCGCAATGGGATACAAGTTCCAGTTCATCACGCTGGCCGGCTTCCATTCATTGAACTATTCGATGTTCAACCTGGCGCATGGCTATGCGCGCAATCAGATGAGCGCGTTTGTCGAATTGCAGGAAGCCGAATTCGCGGCGGCCGACAAGGGCTTCACCGCCGTCAAGCACCAGCGCGAAGTCGGTACCGGTTACTTCGATGCGGTGACCCAGGCAATTCAGCAAGGGCAATCGTCCACGACCGCGCTGCATGGGTCGACGGAAGATGAGCAGTTCTTCGAAACCAAGAAGGTGGCATGATTTGCCGGATGAAGACCTGGCAGTAATGTGATGACATGGATACGGGCGGGGACATCGATCCCTGCCTGAGACAAAACGGTTCGGCCTGTCGGGCCCCGGGATGACATCCCGGGGCCCGATTTGTTTTGGCGGAAGCAATCTGTCCGATTTCGATTCGCTGCGCCGGATTCGTTGTTTTCAAGGATATTCCCGGTTCAAAAGCTGAACGTCAGCCTTCAGCGTTCCGCATGAAATGATGGCGTTGCAAACCGGTGGGGCGGCGGGCTTGTTAGAATGGAGGACTTCATTCATTTCCCCAGGATCGACCCCGCCTATGTTCAGTTACCGTCACGCCTTTCATGCTGGCAACCACGCCGACGTGCTCAAGCATGTTGTGACTATCCAGCTGCTCCAGTATCTCGGCCAGAAAGATGCGCCTTACATGTTCATCGACACCCACGCCGGCGCCGGCGTGTATGCGCTCGACAGTGGTTATGCCGCCAAGAATACCGAGTATGAGACCGGCATCGGCCGCCTGTGGGACCGCAAGGATATGCCAGCGCCGCTGGCCGATTATGTCAGGCTGGTCAAGGAGCTCAACCCGAGCGGCAAGATGCGTTATTACCCCGGTTCGCCGTACTGCGCCGACAAGACCATGCGCGAACAGGACCGCCTGCGTCTGTTTGAACTGCATCCGAGCGACAGCAAGATCCTGGCTGATAATTTCCGCAAGGTCGAGGCGCATGCCGCGGCCCAGGGGCAGCGCCCGGCCGTACGCGGCAAGCGGGTAATGATTCAACGGGAGGACGGGTTCCTTGGGCTCAAGGCCTTGCTGCCGCCGCCTTCGCGGCGCGGGCTGGTGCTGATGGATCCGCCGTATGAAGATAAAGACGACTACCGGCGTGTGAAGATAACGCTGGAAGATGCGCTGACCCGTTTCGCCACCGGCACCTACGCGGTCTGGTACCCGGTGCTGCAACGGCTCGAATCGCGCCAGCTGCCCGACAAGCTCAAGCGCCTGAAGGCCAACGGCTGGCTGAACGTGACCCTGTCGGTCAGCACGCCGTCGCCGGATGGCTTCGGCTTGCACAGCAGCGGCATGTTCATCATCAACCCGCCATATACGCTGGAGCCGATGCTGCGCGACCTCATGCCGTACCTGGCCAAGGTGCTGGGCAGCGATGCCGGCGCCGGCTTCACACTCGAATCGGGACAAACTACCGCACCCTATACAGGAACACGGCGCGTTTGAAGACAGGAGCGCATTATGAACAAGGCCTTTGTAAAAGAAAGCGACGATGATGACGACGACGACCTGACCGCGGCGGCGCCGCCGATTCCGGCCGGCTCAAAAAACTACATCACGCCGGCCGGCTATCAGCGGATCAAGGATGAGCTGCTGCAGTTGATCGATGTCGACCGGCCGGAAGTGGTGCGCATCGTGCACTGGGCCGCATCGAACGGCGATCGTTCCGAAAACGGCGACTATATCTATGGCAAACGGCGTTTGCGCGAGATAGACCGGCGGATTCGATTCCTGACCAAGCGCATGGACCTGGCGGAAGTGGTCGATCCGGCTCTGCATCATGGCAATGATCAGATTTTTTTTGGCGCGACTGTGCGCTATGAAAACCAGGCCGGCGAACAGCATACGGTCACCATCGTCGGGATTGATGAACTCGATCCGCTGAATGGCAAGATCAGCTGGGTCTCGCCGGTGGCGCGCGCGCTGACCAAGGCCCGTGCGGGCGACACGGTCACGCTGCGCACGCCGGCGGGCGCGGAAGAGCTGGAAATTCTGCAGGTGGATTATCCGGCGCCCTGATTCAGTCTGTGCGAGGATGCGGCTAGTCAGCTGGGGGTAAGCGGGCAGTGCGTAACCGGTCACGATGATGACGTTCGGACTTCCTGATTCCTTGGTATCGACGGGGCCGGGAATCCGGCGGATCTGGCAATTCGCCGTGCACTATTCGATTCTCCGGGGCCCAGGGTCGTCGATCAGGAACCGCGCTCCCTCAATATTCGCGCAACTCCCGGAACCCGCCGTACATTGCGCATCAGCC
>JAQGMO010000135.1 GCA_028292315.1 Herminiimonas sp.
CGAGGAAGCCGGTAAATCCGAAGGAATAAAGACGGAAGTTTCCACCGGACCAGTTGCCTATGTGCCAGAGCGGCATCCTGACGTTGAACAGGAATTAGTGATTATCGGAGGCGGAGCGGCAGCTGCACAGGTTCTCGAGGAAATGAACCGTAACACAGCAGGCAATTACACGAACATCTGCATTGTCGCTGATAAAGACGGATGGAGTCCCGAGACACGCGGCCAGGGATTTATCAACCAGCAAAACGAGTTGATCGCCCACTATGGGGACACTGTACCTGAGTACGATACGGACTATGCTGATCGTGCGACTTTTTCAAAGACCAATGACGCCATTATTGCCGCATCCGTGGATAAAGGTGCCACGCGTATCACCAGTGAAGTGGTGAGTATCAAACAACTTGATGACGGCAAATTCGAAGTGAAATTTGCCGAGGGAACGACAGTATGTTGTCGACGTGTGATTCTGGCAAGCGGGCTGGGGAAAAATACAACTTTATTCGACGTCGGTGAAAACGGTAAAAGAACAAGCGTGCAGGGAAGAATGAGCAATATGCAATTCATTGACCAGCCAAAACTAAGACAGGATGGCTCAACAATGGATGTCAACACTTTCTCTGTTGCATTGGATCGCGATCATCAAGCGTTTACAGGGAAGAAATTTATCATTCAAGGATCGCTCGTTCCCGTCGATGTTGTTGAAAAACTGAAGGAAAAGCTGGGCGATGACGCGGAAATCGTCGCATGGTTAGGCAGGGAACCCGCGAGTTTCCTCGATAAACATCAATTACAACATGCGCCTAAAGTAAATAAGGAACGTTTCATATTTGCTAAACATGGCGTAAAGGTCGAGCCCGGTTCGCCATCAGGCAAAGGTGTAAAGGTAAGTGTTGAAATGCAAGAACCTGGGAAGTCTTACATACCATTGCCGCCCGAACTGTCCAGAAACGCGAACACTGTTTCAGACCCCAGGAAATTGCAAACAACTATCCTTGAGGCGGATTACTATATTTACGGCCTTGGATCGGACCAGGAATTGGATGGCTCCGGCGGCGCTATCCTCGGTGATCTGCTGCGGGAACTGAAGCCTGTCTACGATGACAACCAAGTGATTAGCAACAGACCCTATGAAACTGTTCTTGGCCTGGAAATCCCGCCACGCGGTGAGGGAGCCGGCATGATGATTATAGGCGGTGCGGCGACCGCGCTTTCAGGCCGTGTAGCCCACAATTATCTTGAGCGTGCACAAGCAAATATTGACAGCGCCGCAAAAATGAGGGATCTGGCGAAAGCCGATGTGGAGGCTGCGCAGAGCGACGTGGATACATCCAGGAAAATCCTGGCAAGGAATGATCTGGCGCAAGCCGATCGGGAGGCCGCGCAGAGCAAACTGGATACATCCCGGAACAACCTGGAAAAGAAGCGCGACTTATGGATAAGAACGAGCCGGGCCTATGACAGCAAGATGCAAGCTTATGCGCAAGCAGCCATTTACTTCAAAAACAAAAATTCACAGAACGTTTTCCAGGCACTCGACAATCTGCAATCGACGCAGGTAAGCTCAGTCATATCGAGCGCCCAGCTTACCGCGATTCGAGCGGCAGTGAGTGGCATCAATGGAATGGTTCCGGAATATAATGTAAAGGGGGAAATCAATTACAGTATCGACAATCCTACGCAAATGCGGATTGCCATCATGCAGCGCTATGAAGTGACTGACGAACAGGGAGATATGCCGCAGGAAGAGGTAGAAAAATTCATTAAGGAAGTGATCGAATTACGTCATCTTCGCAGTACGGATTTTGTCAAGAAAGCGGCGCAAGACGTGATGGACCGCGAAATCCTGCCTCTGCTCGCATCGGCAAAATCGATAGATGAGAAATGCGCGGCATTAGCCCGCTTGAAAATTTCGCCAGACAACTGTGAAATAATCAGACTCTGGGTATTGGATGATGAGAACATGAATTCTTTGCCGGAAGGATTCGATTGGAAAGAAGGATTGCTCGAAGATTTGCGCGTGGCATTTGAAAATGGCCCGCTACCCGTGCACGGCATACCACCGGCAGTGCGGGCGGGTTATGCAAGCAGGCTTGACGACCTTGCTGCCGGTCGTACTGAAGATGTGGCACTTGCTAAATATTGGCTGGTGTAAGGCCGGCTTACCTTTGCAGGATTAGCTGTGTTCGTTTCACCTGCTGGCCTGGTCATACCGAGCAGGACATCATAAAAAAGTGTACCGCCGGATTGGCGAATCGGTGAAGCCGACCTGCTGAAATGTTGCAGATCAAACAAAAACAGCCCGTCGATCGGGCTGTTTTGCACTCTGAATTCACGTGGCGGAAGAGGTGAGATTCGAACTCACGGAGGCTTTAACACCTCGCTGGTTTTCAAGACCAGTGCCTTAAACCGCTCGGCCACTCTTCCTCGTTGCGGAGATGATTGCGAAAGTTGCGGAGATTATCGCCCGGAACCCGCATGCAGCCCAGGTTTCGGGAATAGCTGACCGGCTTTCAAGACCGGTGCATTCAACCGCTCTGCCAACCTTCCGTAGCCGCGATTATACCTAACTCGGGGCGTCATGCCGATTGACCTTCAGCAAAAAAACTAATCTTCCAGAAACATTTGCTGCAAATCGTTCAAAAAGCGCCCGCCAAGCGCGGTCGGCTTGATAATCCGGTGGTCTCGATAGAGCAAGCCTTTTGCCTCCGCCACGTTCAAGGCCTGCTCCACCGCGTTGAGCGCCATGCCGGTGCGTTCAGCAAACAAGTTCACTTCAAATCCTTCGGTCAGGCGCAGCGCATTGAGCATGAATTCAAACCCAAGGTCGCCACGGCCGATCTCGACTTCTTCCTGGATCGGATTGCCCGCGCGGCTATGCTCCAAATAAGACTTCGGCTGCTTGTAACGCGACTGCCGGATTACCCGGTGCGGAAACGAAATCTTGGAATGCGCGCCGGCGCCGATGCCGAGGTAATCGCCAAACTGCCAGTAATTCAGGTTATGGCGCGCCTCGCGCCCCGGCTGCGCATAGGCCGAAATTTCATAATGCGTGTATCCAGCCACCTGCGTTTCGGCTGCAATCATATCCTGCATTTCAGCGCTGGCATCATCGTCCGGAATCGCCGGCGGATACTTGGCGAACACGGTGTTCGGCTCCAGCGTCAAATGGTATAGCGACAAATGCGGCGGCGCGAAGCCGATTGCAGTACGCACATCGCGAAGCGCCTCTTCCAGCGATTGCGATGGCAGCGCATACATCAGGTCGAGATTGAAATTATCGAAATTCGCATGCGCGATATCCACCGCGCGCCGCGCTTCATCGCCATCATGGATGCGGCCAAGCGCCTGCAAGTGCCGCGAGTCGAAACTCTGTATCCCGACTGACAAACGATTGACGCCGCTGGCCCGGTAAGACTTGAATTTCTCTGCCTCGAAGGTGCCGGGATTGGCTTCCATGGTGATTTCAGCCGCGCCGTCCAGCGGCAACAGCGTGCGGATATCCGATAACAACCGGTCCAGCCCGGCCGCCGACATCAGGCTGGGCGTGCCGCCGCCGATAAAGACTGTGTAAATCCTGCGCCCCCAGATCAGCGGCAATGCACCTTCGAGATCGGTGCGCAGGGCATCGAGGTATTCCTGCTCCGGAAAGCCGCCGCCCGCTTCATGCGAATTGAAGTCGCAATAAGGACATTTCCTGACACACCAGGGGAAGTGGACATATAGCGACAATGGCGGCAGCGCCGTAAGATTGAGCACACCTGGCTTGAGATAGGCGGTGGCGCTGCGCGCCAGGGCGGGCCTGCCCTCGTCCGCCGGCACCGGTTTAATCGGAATCATCGCAATTTCTCAATCAACATGCGCAAAGCCTGCCCCCGATGCGACAAATTGTTCTTTTGCTCCGCGCTCAGTTCGGCAACGGTCAGCCCAAGTTCCGGTAGCAGGAAATAGGGATCATAGCCAAAGCCGCCCTGCCCGCGCGCCTCCGCGACCAACTGGCCATCCCAGCGCCCTTCCGCGATCACCGGCTGCGGGTCGTTGGCATGACGCACGAACACCAGCACGCAATAATAGTAGCCCGATTTATCGGCATGCGCGTCAAGGTCCGCAATCAGCTTTTGATTATTACGCGCATCCGACTTCGGCTCGCCCGCATAACGCGCCGACAGCACGCCGGGCGCGCCGCCCAGCGCATTGATACAGATGCCGGAATCATCCGCGAGGGCCGGCATGCCCGTCAGGCAGGCAGCATGGCGCGCCTTTTCCAGCGCGTTTTCAACGAAGGTGCAATGCGGCTCGTCCGCTTCCGGCACATTGAATTCCCCCTGCGGATGCAAGGTGTAGCCGATCGGCGCCAGCAGCGCGCTGAATTCCTTCAGTTTGCCGGGATTGTTAGAAGCGAGAATTAGAGTACGGGACATGGAAGTATTAATACGGGACGGGAGAGATGACGCCGACCGGGCGAACTGGCCGGCTGAAAAACATGTCACTTAAATGGACGAGTCGAGTGCCTGTTTCTGCAAGCGGATCAGGTCGGCAATCCCCTGCTGCGCCAGGTCAAGCAGCTGATCCATCGTTGCGCGTTCGAATGCCACGCCCTCAGCGGTGCCCTGCACTTCAACAAAGCTCCCGCCATCGGTCATCACCACGTTCATGTCGGTATCGCAGCCGGAATCTTCAAGGTAGTCGAGGTCAAGCACCGGCGTCCCGCGGTACACGCCGACCGATATGGCGGCGACGAATTGCTTGAGCGGCAAGACCGGGATCAGCTTGTCCCGCACCAGAGTCGAAAACGCATCATGCGCCGCCACCATGGCGCCGGTAATAGCCGCGGTGCGGGTACCGCCATCCGCCTGGATCACGTCGCAATCGAGATGCAGCGTGCGTTCCCCAAACCCTTCCAGGTCGAATGCCGCGCGCAGCGAGCGGCCGATCAGGCGCTGGATTTCCTGGGTCCGGCCCGATTGCTTGCCGCGCGCCGCCTCACGATCCATGCGGGTATGCGTCGAGCGCGGCAGCATGCCGTATTCGGCGGTCAGCCAGCCCTGGCCCTTGCCCTTCAAAAAAGACGGCACCTTGTCTTCGATGCTGGCAGTGCACAGTACCCGGGTATCGCCAAACTCGACCAGCACCGATCCCTCCGCATGCCTGGTGTAGTGACGGGTCAGGCGGACTGGGCGCAACGCGTCGGCGGCGCGCCCGCTCGGGCGAATTTCATGCAACATGGATGGTCTCTTCGAGGTGTGAAAACAGGTTTTGAAAATACGTTTTAATAAGTTTAAAAATAAGTTTAAAAATAAGTTTAAAAATAAGTTTAAAAATAAGTTTTAAAAAATGTGATCCTAAATCTGGGTCTTGGAGGTGAGG
>JAQGMO010000162.1 GCA_028292315.1 Herminiimonas sp.
CGAGCTCGCTTTCCCAGACTGCCTCGAATGGATCGGCACGCGTGCGCCAACCACGCGCTTCACGTTGAGAGGGCAATGCTTCGCTGGCGTCGATGCGTCGTGCTGAGCGCACGCTGATTCATCTCCCAGCTCCATGCTGAATGAAAGTAAGCGTCCGACGCAAACCGTATTGCGAAATGAGCTCA
Source organism: Herminiimonas sp. (assembly GCA_028292315.1). Taxonomy (GTDB): domain Bacteria; phylum Pseudomonadota; class Gammaproteobacteria; order Burkholderiales; family Burkholderiaceae_D; genus JAQGMO01. The sequence continues at coordinate 186 of JAQGMO010000162.1, forward strand.
ACGCTGCCAGCCCCGATCACGTGTACACGTAATTTAGATGGACACGTAATGAAGAGCTAGTCGTTGAATGTCGGTGCACAACTGCATCTTGAATTGCGGACTATGGCGCCTGTAGGGTCCTCTGACTGACATGATGCTGCGCCTTTTTAAAGGCACAGCAAGGGCATCAAATTTTCCGGTCGCGTGGTCCTACCTCAGGGGTTCACTCCAACAACTCCTTAAAAGAGGCGTCAACGATATGTAAGCACGAGCGCCCATCAAGAGCAGATTACTTCGTGTGTAAATGCGCGAGCGAGTTAAAAAAACTTGCTAGGAAGGCTGAGACCTTTCCCCCTAATGAACTGCCAGACGAGATAATTTCTGATTCAAAAAGATGGACTGAACTTCACCGGGTAGCTATGCGCATTCGCGATGGTGAGCGGCTTCGCCGCGCCAAACAAGGAAGCCTCATGCCGTCAGACGAAGTAATTGATGCAATGCGTACTATGTATCCTAGTTAGTACACTCCACCGGATGCTGAGGATTCTCGGCGCTCGGCGGAATAGGCGTACTTCGGAATTTGGTGATTGGCGTTTTTCAGAGTTTGCAGTTAATTGCAAATTACGCTCTCAGTAGGCCGGGTGGGTTTACAGTTAATTGCATATCCCCGATTCCAATAAGACAGATAGGATCTGCAGTTAGCCGCAACTTCATGATTCGCCTTCACACATGCAGGTCTGCAGTTGACTAGGAAAACGGGTTCGTCTGCTTTATTCGGCTAGTTGCCCTTGAGCCGTCAATATTTATACCGCTGATTATTAGAAGCCGTAAGCGCTAGAAGGAAGCCGCTTTATGTAACGAAATTTTCTTCGATTTTTATCTTGAATCTTTCCAAAAATTCTTGACGTTAGGCGATCAATATCACAGAAAAGTTGCAGATATGAAATTTTACAAATGAGTAGTAGAATGTTACATATCGGCAGCGATTAGTATTTATCAGTTCCGCCAGCAGCGATTTGAAAAGATACCTGCCGCTGATGTCGAAGATTTCGCCTTGACCATTTACCGGCTAATCACGTCGTACGTTATCGTACATCCGCATATCAGTCTGCCTGTAGTCGAATCCCAGTGGATGACGCCTCACTTGATCCTTGATCGATGCCGCCCATGCTTTTTGAGGAACCATCTTGCACAAGCTATTCCGACGCATAACTTTATCGATCTCGGTTTCGACCTCCGCACTACTTACCCTGGTGATCGGCCTCGGCTTGACTGCACTCCTTTTCGCCTCGGCGCGTCGGCTCGAATCAGAGCGCTATAACGCGGAATTTCAGCAGAACGCCAAACTACGCACAGCCGCAGTTGCGTCCGGCCTACGCGATGCCGTCGAACAACTTATGGTACTGAATCAATTATTTAGCACCGTGGGTGTGATCAGCCATGAACAATTCCGGGTCTTTGCCACGCCACTGGTTAAACGCTATCCAGAAATCCAGGCACTTAGTTTCCGTCGCCGGATTATGCAACGCGACCGCCGCGCTTACGAAATGGCAATGCGGCGCACTTATCCGGACTTCACAATCACCGAACTCGTCTCTGGCCGAAAGCGACCCGCCGCCACCCGGGACAGTTACGATGTGGTTGAATATATCGCGCCGATGGCAGGCAATGAAGCTGTATTGGGGCTCGATATGGCAGTCATGGCGGGCCAGACGCAAGCGAGGTTACGCTCGCGCGCCACTGGGCGCATGGTGGCAACGGACCTGGTCTCGCTTGCACAGTATGCTGGCTGGCACACAGGGGTCGTGGTATTGGCGCCGGTGTATCGGCAAGGGGTTGCGCTCGATACGGTTGCAGCTCGTCACCGGGCTGTCATCGGCGAGACCGCTGCCATATTCCAAATCGACCACCTGATCAATACCCTTCTTGATGCCAGTGGCTTTCTGGACATACCCGGCATGTCCATAAGCATTTATGCCAGTCCCAAAGCTGACGTAAAGAAGCTGGCATTTAGGCACGGCACGGTGCCGCATACAGAAATCGGCATTCCGCTGATTCCGCGCTGGCTCATATATAACCGTGCGGAGCCCGTCAGCCAATCTCTCGATCTGGGCGGTAATCCATGGCATATGCATGTCTCGCAATCGGCCAGCCCATTCACCGCCATATACGGGGGCTCACTTTACGCGCTATTGGGCGGCATTTTCTCAAGTGTGCTGGCTGCAGCCTATGTGTACTCCTTGGTGTCCCGTGCAACAACCATCAGGCGCGTCACCAGCGAGCGAACGGCTGCCTTGCACTTTGACAACCTGCGCCTTTCCGAAGAAATTGCGCTCCGCAGGCATAGCGAGAAATTCTTGCGTCTGCGGGAACGTGTCATCGAAGGCTCCGCCAATGCTACGATCATATGTAGCGCCGTTGCGCCAGACTATGCAATTGAATACGTCAATCCCGCCTTTGAGCGCCTCATCGGTCATAACGCTGCAGATCTGATCGGACGCAATCTAGGGTCTCTGCAAAGGTCTTACCACGATCAGCAAACTATCGAGGAGATCCGGACAGTGCTGCGCGAAAAACGTGAAGGCCGTGCAATGCTGCGTAACCTTCGCAAAGATGGCAGCTCGCGCTGGAACGATTTGTATATTGGCCCTGTGCGAGACGAAAATGGCGTAATCAGCCATTTTGTCGTAGTGCAATATGATGTCACGGAGATTAAGCGTTACGAAGCAGAATTACAGTTCCAGGCCAATTACGATAATTTGACGGGACTGGCCAACCGCAGTCTGTTGCGTAAGCGCCTGAACCAGGCGATTGCCGGCGCCAAACCCAACTGCATACCAATATGGGTCGTATTTATTGATCTGGATCGCTTCAAATTCGTCAACGATACGTTGGGCCACGAGGCTGGCGACGAAGTCTTGAAGGCGCTCTCCGGACGGCTGCAATCGACAGGGTATGTGGTTGATACAGTGGCGCGGGTGGGAGGTGATGAATTTGTCGTGGTTTTGCCCGAGCCGACGGATTATGGCTCGGGCTTGGCCATCTTGCAGGAAATTTTGGACACGATGGCTCAGCCACTGGTGGTCCAGGAACATGAATTCGTCCTTACCTGCAGTATCGGCGTGGCAAAGTTTCCTACCGACGGCAGCACGGCGGAGGAATTGATCAAACATGCCGATATTGCCATGTATCGGGCCAAGGAAATCGGTCGCAACACCTCCCAGTTTTATGCCACGTCAATGAATGACCGCACACTCGACCGCCTGACCATCGAACCCGAACTGCGCCATGCATTGGAGCGAAATGAGTTCTCGCTCCATTATCAGCCACAAGTTGATATATGTACTGGGCGCATGATCGGCATGGAAGCCCTGCTCCGCTGGAACCATCCTCTGCTTGGGCCGATTCCGCCAGCGCGCTTTATCGGCTTGGCTGAAGAAATGGGTTTGATTATTCCAATTGGCGCTTGGGTCCTGCACACGGCTTGCGCCCAGACCAAGGCATGGCAACAGGCAGGCCTGGGGAATTTGCGTGTTGCTGTCAACCTCTCACCGCGCCAGTTCACGCAAAAGGCGCTGGCTCAATCCATCGCGGACATCCTCGATGCAACTGGACTGGAACCATGTTTTTTAGAGTTGGAACTCACGGAAAACATGGTCATGAGCGATGTCGACAATGTGATCCCGATCTTGCGCGACCTGAAGGCACTGGGCGTTAATATTTCAATCGATGATTTCGGCACGGGATACTCCAGCCTTTCGTATTTGCGACGCTTTCCAATCGATGTCTTGAAGATTGACCAATCCTTCGTCAACGATCTGGCTGACGATGCCGATGCCGCCGCGATCGTGATTGCAATCATTTCGCTGGCGCACAGCCTGCGTCTGCAAGTGATCGCAGAAGGCGTGGAGACGGCCGAGCAGCTCACCTTCCTGCGCACCCATGGCTGCGATCAGGTGCAAGGCTACTATTTCAGCAGGCCGATAGCATCAGACGCGTTTGAACGCATGCTGATTGACGCCGCGGGCGCTGTAGGCAGGTTGGCAACTAGCCCAGGCAAAATGTACAGCGCCGCATTACCGTGGTCGAGTTCCAAGCTATCGGACCCGCTGACATTTGGTTCGAACACGTAGCCCAGCCCCGCAAACGCGGGTTCAGGTGCGCGATACGACTCTGGATATCCAGAGCATTCCAGCGTGACGTTGTGGCTTCGTGGATTTCCATGATCAACCGTTTGACCGATTTCCGAGACGGGCGAGTACCCCAGTACGGGCGGCCATCGCGTCCATAGAAACGACCCACAGTGTATCCGGGGAAGCCGAAGGTCTCGTCAGGCAGTTTCGCCAGCCGAGTCTTCTTCTCGTTGACCGTCAGGCCCAACTTCGCCATCAGGCCCCGCATGGCTTCCATCGCTTCGGGCCTTTTGCCCTTTGGATGGGTATTCCGGTCCATCGCGCCCATTGATTCCGGCCCATCGTGCCCAGTTTGAGAGGCTGACCGATGGCAGCCGCGCCAGCACTTTCGCCGAGATCGAT
>JAQGMO010000203.1 GCA_028292315.1 Herminiimonas sp.
TTCATGCGTACGGATATACGTGATGTCGGTAACCCAAACCCGATTCGGCTCGGCTACGTCAAACTGGCGTTGCAGGTGATTCGGCGCCACCACGGCGACCAACCCACCGTGTGCGCCAGGGCGACGACGATAGCCAGTTTGCGAGCGCAATTGCTCCAGTTTCATCAGCCGAGAGACGCGATTCTTACTGCAGGCTTCACCGGGATCACGCAGATCATCGGTGACTTTGCGATAGCCGTAGATTGCCCCGCTTTCCAGCCACGAATTCCAGCCACGAATGTTTGATGTGCCCAAGAAGCCGCTCGTCTTCCAATGCGCGTTGCGACAGCGGCGTCTCACACCAGGCGTAATACCCGCCAGGATGCACGCTCATCATCTTGCAAAGTCTTCGCACGGGATATTGGCATTGTCGCTTGCTCGGTGTATCGAGCAGTGGTTTCTACGACTGGCTCGCCAGGCCAATAAGCGCGCATGCACTTGAAAATACCCGGCTTCTGGGAGCGATTAAGCACAGCCACGAAGCCAGCGATGCCACATATGGTTCGCCGCGCGTAGTGCGAGACCTTATCGATGCGGGCTTTGTTTGCAGCGAGAACCGTGTAGCGCGGCTGATGAAAGCGGCCGGCATCAAGGCCCGTCACAAGCGGCGTCGGGCACCAGGACAGCTTGACGCACCAGTCCACGCCATCGCGCCGAATTTGCTGGGCCGACAGTTTGAAGCGACAGGGCCGAATCAGAAGTGGGCAGCCGACTTTACCTATGTGTGGACGGGCGAAGGCTGGCTGTTTGTCATCATCGTTCTTGACCTGTACTCGCGGCGTGTGGTGGGCTGGTCGATGCAACCGACGATGACGGCGCAGCTGGTGATGGATGCCCTGCTGATGGCCATCTTCCGTCGCGGCCGTCCTCGCGCAGTGCTGCATCATTCCGACCAAGGCTCGCAATACACGAGCGAGGATTTCCAGCGGTTGCTCGAGTCCCACGGAATCGTTTGCAGCATGAGCCGTCGTGGTAACTGCTGGGACAACGCTGCAATGGAAAGCTTCTTTTCGACGCTCAAGACCGAGCGGCTGAGTAAAAAGCACTATCGGACCAGGGATGATTTACGTGCTGACGTGTTCGACTATATCGAAAGGTTCTACAATCTACGTCGGCGCCATTCCACTATCGGCTATATCAGCCCGGTACAGTTTGAAAATCTAAAATGCGCCTAGCGGAAGTGTCCGTGACGATGGGGGAAGGCCACCATCACCAGTTTGGTCTTCCACGATTTTATCGAAAGGTATCTTCATCTCTTGGAAATGTTCATAGCCCTCTATTAACGTGGTATTTAGCCGGCGCTTTTCGTCCGCGTGCAACGACATAATACTGATCGAGGCCCCGAATTACCGGGCTTCGCAAGCACCGCCTACTATCCTGATATAGGAATAAAACGCGCGACATTTATTCCGACATAGGGAGCTTCTGAAAATTTGAAACTAGCGGCGGATTCCGCCAGGTGATATTCCGCATCCTGGAGGTACTTGCCGTCCCCCGTTCTTCGCTGCGCATATCCCCGCGGAGTGCTTCGAGAAGTGCATGTTTCTCATGCCCGAACAACGTCGCAAATCCATGGATCACCATGCGTAGCATATTCAGTCGTTGTCCCGACTCTTTAGGCCACAGCCACCGCCTCGGAAAAATGCTCCAATAACTTTCTCGATACGGCGTCTGGAATCTCTACCATCGGCCAATGGCCACAATGCGGAAAGTGCTTTACCTGCTGAGCGCCAAAACACTCTGCAAATCGACTGTCAATATAAGTATCACGATCGCCCCACATGACCAGGGAAGGTACATTAGCGGCCAGCGCGCGCAATTCAGTATCCCAAGTCTGAAAAATTTCCGGATCGAGTCCACGGTAAACACGGAGCACCATCTGACGCACCGAACCGGTAAAACCACGGTAAGTGGCGCTAATGTGCTCGCGGCTAGGCTTGGTTACCCCGGAGTTGGTGCGCATGGAGCGTGCCAGGCCGGACTGCGACATGAGAAGATGAAGCAGCTCTCCGAGAATTGGAGTGCGGCAAATACGTCCATAACGGTGCCAGCGGTACTCCGACTGAAAAACCGTATTCATGATGGTGATGCTTCTTACCTTTTCCGGATGGCGCACGGCCCATGCCAGACCAAATGGACCGCCGATGTCATGCACAACCAAATTTACCGGCTCATTGATACCCACCGCTGCAAGGAAAGAGTCGATAAATTCTGCCATCCCATTCAGGGTGACCTGAAAGCAGGCCGGCACTGCCGACTGCCCGAAGCCTGGAAGATCTGGCACAACGCATCGATAGGAGGAACTCACTACGTGAGTAACGTCTTTCCATACCGTACCGGAGTCAGGTATGCCATGCAAAAAGAGTGTTGGGACGCCTTTACCTGAATCTGAAAAATGTATCTTTGCTCCCTGAACATTTACAAACATAGTCGCCACCTTTAAGTAAGGCGTGCAACCGAAATGCACGCATGACCGCAGTGTCATCGATTCACGAATAAATGAATATGGCAATTGATGTCATAATGCATGCAAATCATGCCATCTTATTTTATTTAGCCTTTACCGCAGAATCCTATGAGAATCGGGCTTTTAGTCTACTCAGGATGCATGCCGGCCGGGCTTTTTGCTGCGTCTGATATTTTTCGGGCCGTCAACCGACGCATGGGGAAACCTGTCTTCGAGCCGATATGGATCGGCGCTGGCAACGAGAGGGTGAATTTGAGCGGTGGACCGACGCTTGAGATGGACTATTCCCTACACGAACCGTGCGACGCCTATTTAATACCCGGCTTTTGGGCTGAAACGGACGTTGACATCGACCGGATGCTGGCCCGGCAATCGCTCCTCATCGACTGGCTACGTCAAGCCCCGAAACGAACTGCATTCTGGGCCTATTGCATGGGCGTTGCATTAGTGGCTGCGGCAGGAAAAATCGATCACTGTGAGGCCACGGCGACATGGTGGCTCGAACAGTCACTTCGCAAACCATTTGCGGCAGTCGGGTGGAACTTTCAGCAACCCGTCATAGAGGATCGCCAGGCCATTACCGCGGCTGGCGCAAATGGCTACTGGGCAGTGTTAAGCAAACTATTAATCACTCGGATACCGACAGAAGTCATTCGGGACGTCGAGCAGGCCCTGCTCGTTCCTCGCGCCAATACCGCTCATCCAGTGTTCAGATCGGTTGAAATGATGGACCAGACTGAACCGCAATTACAGCGGTTGATTGCTTATGCTCAAACCGTGCCAGCGTCCGACTTAAAGCTCACCGTGGCAGCAAAATACCTTTCTGTGTCATTGAGAACGTTAAGTAGAAGAATTAACCAGCATACGCAAATTAGTGCAGGTGAATGGCTACGGTTGATCAAGCTGCGTCAAGCCGCGAACGCGCTTCTATCGTCTACGGCATCGGTCAAGACAATAGGTGCTGAGATGGGCTTTACTGACGAGGCGAGCTTAATGCGCGCCTTCAAAAAAGTGACCGGAATGACGACCTCCCAATACAGACAACAGTACGGCCATTCAGTGACGTCGTTTGTTGCTAGTCTCAAATAACGCTGAAGCTAGCGATGGATTTTGAAACGGCCCCCTGGATGACCGGACACAGTTTATGCGGTATCTTTACGCATAGGAATACGACTGTGAATATGACTAGAACGAACAAAGAAACCATTGAAGTGGTCACGGTGAGCGAGCAGCGGCGACGCCGTTGGTCAGCTGCGGAGAAGGCGGCCCTGGTGCGCCAGACCTACGAACCCGGCATGAGTGTGTCGCTGGTGGCCCGGCAGCACGGCGTGGCCGCCAGCCAGCTGTTCAACTGGCGCAAGCTTGAACGCGAAGGCGCTCTGACGGCTGTGAGCGCTGGCGAGTCCGTCGTGCCCGCCAGCGAACTGGCCAGCGCTCGGGCCCAGATCGCGCAATTGCAGCGCCTGCTGGGCAAGAAGACCATGGAAGCCGAAATTCTCAGGGAAGCTGTGGAGCTGGCCCGCGAAAAAAAGTGGATTGCGCGCAAACCCTTGTTGCGCAAGGACGACCAGTGAAACTGGTCTGCCAGGCTCTGGGTGTGGCGCGCTCGAATGTCCATGTAAAGCACCATCGTGATAAAGACTGGTTCGATGGCCGGCATGCAGGCAGTATCGATCAGGCCTCCGATGCAATGCTGGTCGATGCCATCAAGGCGGAAATCACCGAATTGCCGACCTATGGATATCGCCGCGCCGGCGCCCTGGTCAACCGCACGCGCGTCATCATCGGCTTGCGCCCGGTGAACCACAAGCGGTTCTATCGGGTCATGCGAGCAAGTCAATTGCTGTTGCCCAAGGCGCCCAAACGACGGCAGAACAGCCGACCACATGAAGGCAAAGTGGCGGTGCCGGAGTCGGATCTGCGCTGGTGTTCGGATGGCTTTGAGATCGCTTGTGAGAATGGCGAAGTCGTCACTGGCACCTTCACGAAGGATTGCTGTGACCGCGAGATCATCGCCTGGCGTGCGTGGCCTGGACGAGGACTGCCCGGTGAGCCGGTCCGGGAAATGCTGATCGAAGCCATTGAACAGCGCTTTGGCAGTGTGGACGTGCAGCCTGTAGACCTCGAATTCCTGAGCGACAATGGCGGCGCCTACCAAGCCCATGAGACACATGCCATTGCCAGGCAATTGGGCATCAAGCCGATCCATACGCCGGTATGCAGTCCGCAGTCCAACGGGATGGCCGAAAGCTTCGTCAATTCCTTCAATCGGGACTATGTCGGTCGGATGGATCGCAGCAGTGCCGAAGCCGTGCTGGCCCAGTTGCCAGACGCTTTTAAGCACTTCAATGAGGTCCATCCGCATTCAGCGTTGGGATACAAATCTCCGAGACTGTTCAGAAATGAGCGAAGGCGTCAGGCTCAGAAAATTGACGCCAATTAGCTGCTAGACGGTGTCCGGTTATACAGGGGCAAGATCATATGTTTTAAAAACAGCGCTTCTTAATCAGAAGCGCAGGCCTTTCTACAAAGTGCCAAGATGCTAAAGCGAAGATCAAAGTAAATATCAACGAAATGAAAAATAGAGCCAACCAATGGATCCTTGGCTGCCAAAAATGGACAACAAGCTGCTGTATCGGAAAAGCATAAATATATGTGCCATATGATAAATCACC
>JAQGMO010000208.1 GCA_028292315.1 Herminiimonas sp.
TCGCGCATCATGTTATGCGGTAACCCGGACATGATCGACGATACGCGCCGATTGTTGCACGCGCGCGGAATGAAGCCATGCCGCCGGGTCTTGCCGGGGCAATTCGTTACTGAAAATTATTGGTGAGGGGCGTACTTGGCGATGCGGGGCTTCGGGCCCGGATTGTTTGGCGTTCATCGCCAGATGCAGCGCATCACCAAAATCCATGCCGCTTCTTACTACCTGCATACTAATGCAGCGTATAGCCGAGCGCATCAAAGTTCCGCGGTTTGAAATTTCCGAGGCCAGCAAGAAGCCAGACCGTGCTGGCGTGCCAATGCCCATCGGGACACTCGCCGCGATCGTGCTACGGCATTCAAGTAAATAAGGTCAAGTAAATAAGGCGGCGGCACGAAATCGGCGCAGGCTTGTCAAAAATAAGTCGGTCCGGCGGTAAAGCCTTACTGACGATCCAGCCTCCAGAATTTCACAACATAATAGGTGGAACAAATATCCGCAACGAAAATGAAAGGCGCCGGCGTGCCGCATTCGTTTTCCGCGTTGCCCGGATCGATCGGTGTTGCATGCCCCATGTTCTTGATCAGATAAGTCTCGACCAGCGTCCTGCCATCGTCGTCCTTGTACACCCGGCGCAAATGGCCGTTCACGGTTTCGTCGGCGTCCGGCTTTTGATCGATCCCGACCACGTTAGTCCACTGCTCCATCAACTCCTGCTGATTACGCGGATCGACCGTGCCGTCATTGGAGCCATGCCAGATCGAGACTAGCGGACGCGCCCCGTTACGCTCCGCAGCACCGCGTACCAGGTCGCCCCATTGTGCCGGGCTCAAATCCTTCTCCGGCGCCAGCTTATGTCCCAGCAAGCCGCATTTTGCTGTCGCCTCCGCTTCGCTCGAAGCGCACTTGTAAGGTAATCCCGCCATGATCGCGCCACCGGCAAAGACTTCCGGATAAGTCGCCAGCATGACCGCGGTCATCGCGCCGCCGGCCGATAAGCCCGTCACATAAATCCGTTTCGGATCGATCTTGTAATCCTTCTTCATTTTTTCAACCATCTGGCTGATCGACAAGGCTTCCCCTTTGCCGCGCTGATTCTGGTCCGGTTCGAACCAACGAAAACACCGCACCAGGTGCGTTTGTTCCTGGGGCAAAAGCAAGGCGAACTGATACTGGTCCGCGAACTTCTTCCAGCCCGGTTCTTCGTCATAAGCCTTTGCCTGCTGGCCGCAGCCATGCAGCGCGACCACCAGCGGACGCGCCGGGTCGAACTTGGGCGGTACATAGACAAACATCTTGAGATCGCCCGGATTGGAGCCGAAGTCATTGACTTCAATTAAATTTGTATCGGGACGAGATCCCATCGCCACGGCGGCCATGGACAGTATCAGCAACACCGCACCCAGGATCGCGCGAGCGATATTCCCGTACAGCGACCTGCCCGACAGCCGAGCCGGGCTAACAAAGCGGACATCGGAACGCACAGTGCACAGCCGGTTTTTTAGGTTCAAGTTCCGCTCCGGAAAATAAGCCGATGCCTGTTATCGACATGTTTAGATTCTGCCGTACCGAAGCGCCCTCTTGCACAGCGAGTCCCTAAAAAAATCGCCGTGGCCGATCCAATGTGCGTACTGCGCACAGAATGTCATCAAAATCCCACAAACCATGTCAGGCAGTCAGAGATTGCCGGCAGTCTATACCGGAAAGCGTTGCGCTCATAAAAAAAACGCCTCCGGCAGTATCAGCACTGAAGGCGTTCCCGTACAACATCCAGAGGCCGGCTTATTCAGCCGGCGCGGTCAGTTGAAGGTCTTCCCTTCCTCTGCCAGCTTCTTCAGCAATGGCGCCGGCTGCCACGCTTCGCCATGACGGCCTTTTGCATATTTTTCCATCGCCATCACAACATTTGCCAGACCGACCGTATCCGCGTAGAACATCGGGCCGCCCCGGAACAACGGGAAACCGTAGCCGGTCAGGTAAACCATATCGATGTCGGAGGCGCGCATTGCGATGCCTTCTTCAAGAATACGCGCGCCTTCATTCACCAGCGCATACACCAGGCGTTCCACGATTTCCTGGTCGCTCACCTTGCGCCGTTCGACGCCGATATCGGCCGAGTGCTTCACGATCATGTCATCGACCAGCTTCGAAGGATAGGCCTTGCGGTCACCGGCCTTGTAATCGTACCAGCCGGCGCCGGTTTTCTGGCCGTAGCGGCCCAACTCGCACAGCAGGTCCGCAGTCTTCGAATACGTCACTTCCGGCTTTTCCACGTAACGGCGCTTGCGGATATACCATCCGATATCATTCCCGGCCAAGTCGCCCATCCGGAACGGCCCCATTGCAAAGCCGAATTTCTCAACCGCCTTGTCGACCTGCTCCGGCGTGCAGCCTTCTTCCAGCAGGAAACCGGCCTGGCGGCTGTATTGCTCGATCATCCGGTTGCCGATGAAGCCGTCGCAGACGCCCGATACCACGCCGGTCTTCTTGATTTTCTTGGACAGCGCCATGGTGGTGGCAAGCACATCCTTGCCGGTCTTGGCGCCACGCACGATTTCCAGCAGACGCATCACGTTGGCGGGACTGAAGAAGTGGGTTCCGATCACATCCTGTGGCCGCTTCGTAAAACCGGCTATCTTGTCAACATCGAGGGTCGAGGTATTGGACGCCAGGATCGCCCCCGGCTTCATCACTTCATCCAGCTTGCGGAATACGGTTTCCTTGACGCCCATATCTTCGAACACGGCCTCCACCACGATATCGGCCTGGCCGATTTCTTCATACGAGAGGGTGCCGCTGATCAGGCCAACCCGCTGCTCGAATTT
>JAQGMO010000213.1 GCA_028292315.1 Herminiimonas sp.
GCAGCGACCCCCTGGTTTTCCTGCAGCGCCCGATCAGCGCCACCATGCTGGGCCTGGCGGCACTGGCAATCATCGTGGTGTTGTTGCCATCGCTGCGCAAGAAACGCGAAGAGGCATTCAAGGAAGATTGAAAGAGCACACGTGGCGCGAGACCGGAATCGTTTCGCGCCGCAGGCCGCAAACTGGCCGGCGCTCAAAACAGCGTGTCTATATTCGCCATTATCTTGCCCGTGATGTCGGAAGATCCATCGCTGATCACGCAATCATATTTGCCCAGCAAGGAACGGACAAATTGCGCGACCTGGGATTTGACCTTTTCACCACCATTCAACAATAGCCAAACCTGGTTTTCCCCGATGCGGATGCTTGTGCCGTCGCCATAGCAGTGCGGATCTTCCCGGTACTGGGGAATCCAGCGCTCGCGTGCTTTCGCGTCGTCGACGACTATGAACAGGTCGCCAGGCCGGTCCGTTCTGCGAAACGCGCCCGCCAGGCTCGAAATCCACCGTTCCAGTTCCGCCACGTCGAACTTGCCGCCGTCGCGCCGCCTGAAATATACCTCGTAGTACATTGCTGGCCTCAATCGCTTAAAGAGCGCTGCGCGAAGCCGGGCGGCGCCTGCGGATGCGTATGCGCATGGTCCGCCCATGCCTTGTCGAACGCTTTCCTCGCCACATCATCGCGCGACATCCTGAGAGGATGGTTGAGCTGGCTTGGCAATTTCGGTATGGGCAAACCTGTTTCCGTCACCTTGAACGCAACGTTGTCGAACCCGGTCAATGCATTCCCGCTCGCGCTGCGGTCGATCACGACTTCCCTGCTCACGATCGGGCCTGCCCGTCCAAATCGCGTGAACTGAACATCATCGCCGTTCGGTTTGATCTTGACCAGCCCACCGTCCTCGTGCATGAAAATTTCCATATCATGCGGGCTGCGCAGGTTCGGCGTCCCCGGCGACACCTCCCTGAAGCCATTCGCGGCCAGGTCCGCCTTGATGTCAGAGATCGCCTGTCCCTCCATGGGCTTCAGCCTGGTGACGGAAGCACCATGGCCGGCTGCGGAGAAACTCTCGAGCCGCGCTCGCTCTGATTCGCTCAGGGAGCGCCCGGTAAAAAGCCGCACGGGATTTCCGGCAAGGCCGCGGGCGAATACCTGCGCCCCGGACCGCCGCGGCCTGACAGGCGGGCGCAAGCCGCTTCGGCGTGCACCCGCAAACGCGGGCGGATACCCGCGTTTGCGGGTGGTCGACGGCGGAATCACTGGCGTGCCGATATGGAATCGATCGAAGTGCCGGCTGGTCGCCGCATTCCCGGTGTCGTGCTGATCAACAACATTAGTCGACGACCGGAATGGAAGACGGGCGGTAGGCAGTCTTCCCATTCTACCCGACTGCAGCGCGATCGATTCATTGAAACCTGAACACCCACGCTGACATGCCACCAATTCGTCGTGAACAACTTTGGCATGGTTGTTACATAAAAAGGATGGATGACTTTCCTTCTCCATTCTCCTTCCTTCCCGGTTCGCCGTGATCGTTCAGTAAGTGAACTCTTATGCGAACTTCGATTATCGACTTCTAACAGTGAAAATATCATGAATCTTTCCGCCACTTCCTTTAAACAGCCATTCCCTTCCGATTCCCCTTCTTTCCCTACCCAAAACCTGACAGGGGCAGGAAAGCAAACAAGCCCGGCATTGTCACATCAAGACCTCGAGGCCATGCCGATTCCACCTTTCGACAATGTCCACGTGGCATACCAGAGCAACCAGGTCGTGACCGATTTCTTGCGAGACGGAAAAATACCGTCAGATTCCAGTGCCACGGATCGATTGATCGACTACTGCCTGGAGCATAAAGAGTTCAATGCGCTGTCCTGGCTGGGGCTCAGAAGCGAGTCCATTTGCTGTCGTAACCTCGACGCGGAAAAGCTGAAAAATCTTGGCGAGTGGCTGGCAAGCTCGCCTCCGGTAACGACGCTTCACCTTGGCGGCAACGATATCGGCGAGGCCGGCACAGAGGTGATCGCCTCCGCATTAATCAAAAATCATACGCTGACCACACTCAACCTCTGGTCGAACGCGATCGGCAATGGCGGCGCAACGCATCTCGCGTACGCGTTGAAAGTAAATCGCACGCTGACCACGCTTTCTATCGGCGATAACAATATCGGCGATACCGGCGCAATGATGCTTGGAGCCGCGCTGGCAGAAAATCCTACGCTGGCCATCCTGATCCTGTCCCGGAACAATATCGCTTTCGCCGGCGCAAATATGCTGAGCGTCGGGTTGAAACAGAACACCACGCTGACGATACTGGCTCTGCCGGAAAACAGGATCGGCGACCAGGGCGCAGTCGCGCTCAAGGACGCCTTGCTGGCAAATGGCACGCTGACCTGGCTTGACCTCGAGCAGAACGATATCGGTGCCGCGGGCGCATCGGCGCTCGCGCTGGGATTGGAAAAGAATCGCACATTGACCACGCTCTCCCTTGGCAGGAACAGGATCGGCGACGAAGGCGCCATGTCGTTCGCATCCGCCCTGAGAAGTAATGCCACGCTGAGCGCGCTCGAACTCGCCTGGAACAGGATAGGCGACACCGGGGTAACGGCGCTCCGGTCCGCATTGACGGAAAATCGTTCCCTCACCAGTCTCGACCTTGCATACAATCAGAGTATTCACTCTCAGCCGGTGGCCGCCGCGTATATCGATCTGTGCCTGCAGAAATATGCCGAGGCTAACCAGCATTGTCGTGTTTCAGACATCAGCACCACGATCGTGGAACAACTGTCCTTGATCGATCCGGAGTTGGTGCACCAACTTTCTTTTGCTTATACGAGTACGCCGCCCGCACAGTAAGAGTCAGGTTAAGCCGGCGCAGCGGGACAGGCGACGGTAAGGGTCACGACCAAACCTTGTTTCGACTGGAGAAAGCCGCAGACTGCCGGGCAGATAAATTGAATTGGTAAATACGATTTTGGGAACCATTTTTGGAATGTCTGTTACATACAAGCAGGATTTCCCTTACTCATCCCAATCTCGCCACGCAAGCAGCGTAAAAATTGTGGAAAGTACCGATTAATTTACTTACTTGCTAAACCTCTCATGAACATTTATAACATCTCTCCCAGACACACATTCTCTGTTCTTCCTGGTTCTTCGAATACCCAAGGCGCTCTCGCGACAAGCACGGAGAATCCGACGAGCCAGCTATGGACTCATCCGGAACTCGGGGCCATGCCCATTCCGCCTATCGATAATCCCTATGCGGAATATCAGGGCAATCAGATAGTGACCGATTTTTTGTGGGGCGGGAAGATACCGGAGGGTGAAAACGGCAGACAGCAACTGATTGGCTGGTTGCTAGAACATGAGCAATACAATGCGCTGACCTGGATGTCGATGAAGAGCGAAATTACCAGTTGTTTTAATCTCAACGGGGAAAAGGTGCAGAATCTTGCCTACTGGCTGAAAGACTCGCCACCGGTGGAAAGACTCGTCCTAATCTGGCAAGAGATCGGCGATGAGGGTGCAATCGCGATCGCGTCCGCACTGAAAGTAAATAGCGCGCTGAAAATTCTCGATCTTACCGGGAACAACATCGGCAAAGAGGGCGCAAAGGCACTCTCATCCGCACTGGATAAAAATGAAACACTGACCAGTCTCAACCTTAGCAGTAACAAGATCGGCGCTACCGGCACAAGCGAGCTCGTGCCCGGGTTAAAGAAAAGCACCACGCTTCTCGCGCTCGATCTTAGCAAGAACAGGGTCGGCGATGACGGGGCAGCGGAAGTCGAGTCCTTATTGAAAGAAAATCATACACTGCGCACGCTTGAGCTACGCGAGAACAAGATCACTGAAGTGGGCGCAACATCGCTCGCATTCGGATTGAAGGGAAATAACGCGCTGGCTAAACTCGACCTCGGTGAGAACCAGATCGGCGATGACGGCGCAACAGCACTTGCATCCGTATTCAAAGTGAACCAGAAGCTGGCTGAGCTCATCCTTTGGTATAACGACATCGGTGAGGACGGCGTCACGGCACTTGCGTCCGGATTGAAAGGCAATCGAACGGTCACCATGCTCGACCTTGATTTTAACGAACTTGACCTTAACGATCTCAGCGATGAGACCGAAAAGGCACTCCAGGAAATCGCAGCAATCCTGCAGCACAATGTGGTGCGAATGTGTAAGCCTGAAGCTCGCTTGTATCTTAATCTCTGCCTTCGTCAAGCTGCCAAAGTGGATGAGTTCGAATATTGCTCGGATATTTCCAAACGAATTGTCACTCAATTGACCTACCACGATCCGGACCTGGTAGCGGAACTGTGGGAGAAAATGTATGCAATTTTTCCACCGGCAGACAACGGGCAGTAAAAATCGTTGGAGCCAATCGAGCTTGCTCCTTCAAGTAATAGTTGAACGAGATTCGGCCGCTGAAAAAACTACCCCCTTGATCGCTCAAGGGGGTTTCGACTATCGCCCATTTTTTGTGAACAATTTCGGCAGGCCTGTTACACAGTTGGCAGTGTTTTCGTTACGCGTTCCAAACCTGCCGCCATGGCAGCGTAAGGAGCCGGCGAATACCTTTCTGTCACTAGTCAACAGGGCTCCCATGAAAGTTTCTGGCAACATAGGTAGAGCATCATCCCCTTTCGTTCCAATATCCCCTGAGGAACTCCGCGACATGCGCATTCCCCCTGTCGATAATCCCGACGCGCCCTATCAGGGCGACCCGATAGTGATCAAATTTCTACGGACGGGAACATGCGAGACAGATAGAAGGAGCAAGGCTCATCTGGTCGATCGGCTTTTGCGTTATAGGAACCTGAATACCATGACCTGGATGGCGATCAAAGACAGAATTATCAGTTGCCCTGATCTCGATAACGAAACGGCGAGAAATCTTGTCGATTGGGTGGCAAGTTCCCCGCTGTTAGACATACTCGACCTTCGCTTCAACTTCAACCATTTCCAGAATGGGGGCGCAGAGCCGCTCGCGACCGCACTCGGAAAAAACACGGTGCTCACCGATCTCGGCCTCGGCAACAACAAGCTTGGCGTTGCCGGCGCGCCGGCATTTTCGCCCCTATTGAAGGAGAACAGGACATTGAAAAAACTCCGCCTTCAGGAAAACAATCTCGGCACTGCCGGCATCGGGAATTTCACGGCCGGTTTGAGAGATAATCAGACGCTGAAAAAGCTCTACCTTGAGAAAAACAATATCACAGACACGGGCGCAACCGTGATCGCGGAGGAATTGAAAGAAAATGGGACGCTTACCGTGCTCCGTCTCAGCCATAACAATATCGGCGATGAGGGCGCGGTGGAAATCGCGTCCGCAGTGAGTAAAAATACGTCGCTGACCGAGCTCCGCCTCGACGATAACAATATCGGTAATGCAGGCGCAGAGGCATTCGTGTCCGGAGTTAGAAAAAATACGACGCTGACCCGGGTCAACCTTGCCGGCAACAAGATCACGGCTGCGGGTGCATGGGCGATGCTGGAAATCGAAAAAAGCCTGGAATCCAATGCGGCGAGACCGCTTAAGCTGAAAGCTGGTTTCTACGTTCACAGTTGCTTTAGCTTTCCGAACTCGCCAAACCAGCCTTTTTATGTTCCCGAAATTATCGATCTGATTCTCGAACAGCTGACCATAATTCATCCGCCTACCATACGGAACCTGTCGAATCACGTGGAATCATTGAGCCCGGATGTCAGATAGATGGCCTTCATTGGCAGCTGGGTGGTGAGGCCGAGCACATTGGGCTCAGCTGCCCTATGGAGCACGATCGTTTCCCCACGCTGGCTCGCTAATCCCTTGATCATTTTGCTGGTGGACAGTGCATGCGTCCTAAAACGGCTCTCCACGGGCAAGACGTAAATATCTCGCCCAGCCCGCAGCAAAGTACCGCGCTTCACCAGACGCGAGAGCACCTGATCGACGGCAGCCCTGCCACCCAAATGCAGAAGCTCTTTCGCAACCAAAGGAGTACCTTCCGCCAGGCCGGCTGCGTATTGCAGCACTTGCAGCACTTGTTTGGCAATGGTTTGCATGACGAAACACTCCTATTTGGTAGAATTATGCAAAAACTTCTGACACTTGTTAAGCCGGCTGACGGGCGACCTGGCGGCTCCCTGCCCAAGTACGCCCTGGCGAGTCGTCCATAAGACTGCGGATAGTCACCATTGCTCTACGTGACCAATTCCGACTGATGACTCATCAGCATCGTACCTTGGGGGAACAAAAGATGGATAACCAAGATTCCAGCCAACTCGATCGCCTCGACGTTCGCAGCACATCGGCCGAACCGCCTCGCGGAGTGGACAGGCACGAAGAACGCCCCCAACTTGTCGTTGCGCGCCCTCTTCCCTTCCAGCGCACTATCCGCCGACCCGAACTGCATCAGTTGGTCCCGCTTGCCGATACGACAATCTACGACATGGAGCGTCGCGGCGAATTTCCGAAGCGCTTCAATCTGACGCCGCGTTGCGTGGTGTGGGATCTTGCGGAGGTGGAGGCCTGGCTGGCGGCACGCCGCCAAGCCTCGGATGCAGACACGCTGAAACGCGCCCCTTCACCTGACGTCCGCCAGCGCAAGCGACGCCCGGTCAAACAAGCGCCCGTAGTGTAGGCACCGACAGCGACACCGGGAGCTGCGTGGTCGTATAGGCCCGCCCGTCGATCCAGGCATCCACCATGTTGGCCCACTCTTGCAGCATGTGACGCCGCTGCTCGGCATACTCGGCCTTGTTATAGATCGAACGCGATGAGCGCCCGTCTTCGTGCGCGAGACACTTCTCGATCCAGTCGCGGTTGAAGCCGATTTCGTTCAACAACGTCGAGCCAGTACGGCGCAGGTCGTGGACGGTGAACGGCTCCAGCGGCAGACCAGCGGCCTTGGCCCGCTCTGCCACAATCTGCGTTACCCGGTTCAGGGTCGCGTTCGACATGCACCGGTCGGCGTCATAGCGCGACGGCAGCACGAACTTGGAGCCGGCTGCGCAAGTGTGGAGCGCCACGAAGATATCGAGCGCCTGGCGCGAAAGGTAGACCACATGGGGG
>JAQGMO010000215.1 GCA_028292315.1 Herminiimonas sp.
GCTTGCGCATTCTGATGTTGAGCATCTCGACCCCAAGCGAAAATGCCATCGCAAAATAGACATAGGCCTTCGGTACATGGTGACCCAAGCCTTCCGCGACCAGCACGATGCCGACCACTACCAAAAACGCCAGTGCCAGCATCTTGATGGTTGGGTGATCGGACACAAAACGTCCGATTGCGCCAGCAAACAGCATCATCAGCGCCACGGAGGTAATCACTGCGGCAATCATCACGCCGACCTCGTCGACCATTCCGACCGCGGTAATGATCGAATCGAGCGAAAACACGATATCGATTACCATGATCTGCATGATTACCGCGGCAAAAGTCGCCTTCACGGCACTGGCAGTTGTCGCTTCCTCGCCTTCGAGCGACTGGTGAATTTCGCCGACGCTCTTCCACAAAAGGAATAGGCCACCGAGAATCAGGACCAGGTCGCGTCCGGAGATCTCATTCTCCAGGATGGTGAACAGCGGCGCAGTCCAGGTGACGATCCAGGCCAGCACCAGTAGCAAGCCGACCCGCATGAACATCGCGGCGAACAGGCCGAGACGACGTGCAAGTTCCCGCTTTTCAGGGGGCAGCTTGTCCACCAAAATTGAAATGAAGATGATGTTATCAATACCGAGCACCAGTTCTAGCGCGGTCAGGGTAGCGAATGCGATCCAAATTTGTGGATCGGAAAGTATTTCTAACATGCAAATTCTCCATGGTAAGGTGCAACCGTCGCCGGTAATATGGTGTGACAGCAAACCCAGGCACATATTCATTGTGCCCCGGGATTGCTTGAATAAATTGGTATTTTAATAAAAACTAACCATACGCATCGTATAGCGCTTGATATACTTTAAAAAGCGAAGATAATTGGAAGATTACTTCGTAAAAGTGGAAACATGAAATCAACCGGTTTAAATTTTCGGCATCTGTATTATTTCTGGGTGGTAGCCAAGGAAGGCAGTGTCACCCGTGCGGCGGAGCGCCTGGAAGTCGCCGTGCAGACAATCAGCGCGCAAATCAGCCTACTCGAACAATCGATCGGCAAGTCGCTGCTGGCGCCGCAGGGTCGCCGCCTGGTGCTGACCGAAGCCGGCCGGATCGCGCTGGGCTATGCCGACCAGATCTTTTTGCTGGGCGAGCAGATGCGGGAAGCCCTCGCCGATACCGACGTCGAACGGACCATGCGGCTGACGGTCGGTATTTCCGACTCCGTGCCCAAGCTTATTTCATCGCGGCTGCTGGAGGCGGCGCTGGCCTTGCCGCAGCGGGTCAAACTGGTCTGCTTCGAAGATAAATTCGAATCGCTGCTGGGCGACCTGTCGGTGCATAAGCTCGATGTAGTATTGACTGACCGGCCGGTCCCGTCAGGCACCACCCTGCGGGTATTCAGCCACTTGCTGGGTGAGAGCGACATCACGCTGTTCGGTATTCCGGCGCTGGCTGAAAAGTACCAGGCCGGTTTTCCAGGCAGCCTGAATGGTGCGCCGCTGCTGCTGCCAACGCGGAATAATGCAATCCGTGGCCGAATCGACCATTGGTTCGAGACACATGAGCTGCGGCCGGATGTGGTCGGCGAATTCGACGACAATGCCTTGCTGAATACGTTTGGGCGCAATGGACTCGGCCTGTTTCCCGCGCCGTCGGCGCTTGCCAAGGATGTCGCGGAACAATTCGATGCGGTGGCCGTGGGCGAACTTTCGCAAGTCCACGAGCAGTTCTATGCCATTTCGAACGAGCGCAAGATCAAGCATCCGGCCATTGATGCGATCCTGTCCGCGATCCATGGCCGCGTGTTTACGCCGCACCGCCATGGCGCCAACCATATCTCCCATTCCTGATTTCCTGTCTCGGACTTTTGCCCAATCCGGGGCTTAAGATTTTTTTAAGGATTATTGAATGAAATTTTAACGACCGCTATGCGCGCCGGTTCAACTGCAGCCGGTTCCTTGCCGGCGTCCGCCGTTGCCTGCAGAATACGGATTGCCATCCCCAGCTGCCTTGCAAGCACAACCAGGGCATCTTCGTCATCATGCGTGAATCACAGATCTTCCGGGCTTTCCATATAAAGCGCGCCGACCAGTTTTTGGCCCGCCAGGATCGGTGCCAGGTATGTTCAAGCGTTTCCAGCATACAGGGTACACATCATCATGCGTTAAAAACCGACCTCCCGGCCGGATGTCGGCGGTTTCGCGATATGCTCGAGCCACCGCATGAATCCCCGCAGCCGTATCAAAAGTTCGGTGCAGGATACAGGGTCCGGCAAACCGCAGTTAAACCTGTCAAACAATAGCCGCGCTTCGGGCTGCATGCCCTTTCCGGTTGCGGACCACACCGAGGTTCTGCAGGTATTTCCGGGGAGTGCCGGATTGGCGCCGGAAAATACGAAGGGCACCGCTTTTTCCTGCAATTCCCCGACCGTGCTTTTTGCCGCAATGTCAAGCGCTTGCCGATCCACCGGTACGGTCGCGGACATGGCGGATTGTCCGCCGTACACGCCTTCGTGTTGATTTTCATTGAGAAAGAGCGCCGGATATTCCTTGATTCCGGTTGCGCTCGCCGACCGGCTGTATCCGGGCCGAATGTAATGAACCCCGATCGTTCTGCATTTTTCCGGCAGCTTATCCGCGATCACGGACAGATGCGGCGCAATCCATGAGTGCCCGAGACTGACGCCGCTTCCCGGAATGATTTTGACTTCGCCGAAGTGTGCGCGATGCTCCAATACCCGTGCCGCCATTTCGCGCTGTTCCGGACTGACGGATTCGGGCCAGGTCTTGTCATAAACCTGGTCAAGGCGGCGGCGCAAGAGCGCCTGCTGCCCGTCCGTGAGACAGCTTGTTCCGAGCAATTCCGTGGACTGGCGTCCGAAGAGCTTGATGATCATCGCCGCCTCCACCAGGTCTTTCAGTACAGTCGCAAAACTGTTTGGATGCCTGGTGGCGAACAGCGATTCGGAGGCGCCAGAATCGATCGTCACAATTTCCTTGCCAAAGGCGACCGTCGATCCATATACGCCGATCGGGCCGGTTTTCAATGCGACCGCTGCAGGCGGCAAATTCATTATTTCAAATAACTGTCGGACGACATCGTCGAAAAAGGCGATTGTCCGGCAGCCTGAAGTCATGCTCCAGCAATCCGCCATGTCGGTAATCCATTGACGTATTTTTTTAGCGCAGAATAGTTGTCGGTCAAATTGATTTGCGCGTGCGGCTGCGGACGCCGGAGCGGCTTTGCTTTTTCCAATTTCCCGCAGCAGGACATAAACATCTTCCGTTTCCATCACCGAGCGTGTTCGATAGCTCGGAGGACCGTTTGAAAAACCGTATTCCAGCATCATTTCATCATCCAGAACCGACTCGACCATTTTGATTGAAAATCCGCTGTCCAGAAGCACGCGCTCGAGAGCGGCAATCATCCGCTGGTCCAGGCCGCCCAGATGCATTCTGGCCAGGTCCTGCAGATGACCCGGCTCCGAAATGTTATTGTCAGAATGCCGGTGAACGCTGGCGAACAGGGTCATCGCCATTTGTACAATTGACTGGGAAATTTGTTTTCTTTCCGGTTCTGAAACGGCAAGGAGGATATCGTTCATCAGGAGTTCGAATCCTTTACTGGTCTGATGCGCTGCATCATAAAAATAATGTGCCCTGGACGAGCGATGGCTCACGTTCTCTCGCAGACCGGCCAGCGCTTTTCTTCGCGAGTGATCGGGCGTCGCACTGGCAGTGGCCAATTCTGGTTTGGCAGCCACTATAGACATGACAGG
>JAQGMO010000219.1 GCA_028292315.1 Herminiimonas sp.
TCTGAATAGTAAACGGGAGGGTCTTAATCTGGCCTCCGGTTCCTACCGCCACTTCTACCGCCAACCTGTTCCGCTGGCCGGCGATAGCTACCGATAGCTTCCGTGACGTATCTTCTTTAAAATCAACACGTTACATCATATTTTCGATAGTCGGCGATAGCCCCCGAAGGACCTGATTTCACTCCCACTCGATCGTAGCCGGCGGTTTCCCCGAAATGTCGTACACCACCCGGTTGATCCCGCGCACCTCGTTGATGATTCGGTTCGACACCCGCCCCAGCAACTCATGCGGCAGATGCGCCCAGTGCGCCGTCATGAAATCCTGGGTCTGCACCGCGCGCAGCGCGACCACGTATTCATAAGTGCGCCCGTCGCCCATCACGCCAACCGATTTCACCGGCAAAAATACCGCAAACGCCTGGCTGGTCGCGTCATACCAGTTCTTGTGAAACGCACCCACCGGCCTGCCTTCGGCCAACTCAGCCGGCAAGGGAATCGCCGTATTGCGCAACTCTTCAATGAAGATGGCATCGGCCCGGCGCAGCAGGTCCGCAAACTCTTTCTTCACCTCGCCCAGAATACGCACGCCCAGCCCGGGCCCCGGGAATGGATGGCGATACACCATGTCATGCGGCAGACCGAGCGCCACGCCGAGCTCGCGCACCTCGTCCTTGAACAGTTCACGCAAGGGCTCCAGCAATTTCAGGTTCAGCGTCTCGGGCAAGCCGCCGACATTGTGATGGCTCTTGATCGTGTGCGCGCCCTTCTTGCCCTTGCCGGCGCTTTCGATCACGTCCGGATAGATCGTGCCCTGGGCCAGCCATTTCGCGTTCTTGAGCTTGCCCGCCTCAACCTGGAATACTTCGACGAATTCGCGGCCGATGATCTTGCGCTTGGCTTCCGGATCGGTCACCCCCGCCAGCTCGCCCATGAATTGTTCGGTGGCGTCGACCCGTATCACTTTCACGCCCAGGTTCTTGCCAAACATATCCATCACCATCTTGCCTTCGTCCAGCCGCAGCAAGCCATGGTCGACGAAAACGCAGGTCAGCTGATCGCCGATCGCACGATGAATCAGCGCCGCGGCCACACTGCTGTCGACGCCGCCCGACAAGCCGAGAATGACTTCATCCTTGCCGACCTGGGCGCGGATTTTTTCAACTGCTTCGGCAATATAGTCGGGCATGTTCCAGTCCGACTTGCAGCCGCAAATCTCATGCACGAAGCGACCGAGGATCGCCTTGCCCTGCAAGGTGTGCGTCACTTCGGGATGGAACTGCAAGGCATACAGCTTGCGCTCTTCATCGGCCATGCCGGCGATCGGGCAATTGTCCGTCGATGCCATCAGCTTGAAACCGGGCGGCATGTCGATGATCTTGTCGCCATGGCTCATCCAGACCTTCAGCATGCCATGCCCTTCCGGCGTGACAAAATCATTGATCCCGTTGAGCAGCGCGGTGTGGCCCCGCGCGCGCACTTCGGCATAGCCGAATTCACGTACCTTGCCGTTTTCAACCTTGCCGCCAAGCTGCTCGGCCATGGCCTGCATGCCGTAGCAAATCCCCAGCACCGGCACGCCAAGCTCGAACACCGAGTACGGCACGCGCGGCGTGTCGCCTTCGGTAACGGAGCTCGGTCCGCCTGAAAGAATGACGCCGGCCGCGCCGTAATTGCGCACGAACTCGTCCGACACGTCGTACGGATAGACTTCGGAAAACACGCCGGCTTCACGCACCCGGCGCGCAATCAGCTGGGTAACCTGGGAACCAAAATCAAGGATGAGAATTTTTGAATGCATGGAAAACGCTTAGGTAATAATCGGGAGCCGTCAGTCGGCGCGGTAGTTGGGCGCTTCTTTCGTGATTTGCACATCATGGACATGCGATTCGCGCATGCCGGCCGATGTGATTTCAACGAACTCGGCTTTCTCGCGCAGTTCATCAATGGTGGCGCAACCGCAATAGCCCATCGACGAGCGCACCCCGCCCACCAACTGATAAACAATCGCCACCACGCTGCCCTTGTAAGGCACGCGGCCTTCTATGCCTTCCGGCACGAACTTGTCGGCATTGTTGGCGGCATCCTGGAAATAGCGGTCGGCCGAGCCGTCCGACATGGCGCCCAGGCTGCCCATGCCGCGATATGATTTATAGCTGCGTCCCTGAAACAGGATCACTTCGCCCGGCGCTTCCTCAGTACCGGCGAACATGCTGCCCATCATCACGCTGGACGCACCCGCGGCCAATGCCTTGGAAATATCGCCGGAAAAGCGGACTCCGCCGTCGGCAATGCAAGGCACGCCGGTTCCCTGCAGCGCCTGGCTGACATTCGCAATCGCAGTGATCTGCGGGACGCCGACGCCGGCGACGATCCGCGTGGTGCAAATCGAGCCGGGGCCGATGCCGACCTTGACGCCGTCCGCGCCGTGTTCGAGCAATGCCCTGGCGGCGGCCGCGGTGGCGATATTGCCGCCGATGACATCCACCTGCGGATAATTCGCCTTGACCCATTTCACGCGGTCCAGCACGCCCCGGGAATGTCCGTGCGCCGTATCGACCACGATCACATCGACGCCGGCCTTCACCAGCAGGTCGATGCGCTCGTCATTGTCGGCCCCGACGCCGACCGCCGCGCCTACGCGCAACTTGCCGTATTCATCCTTGGATGCGAACGGGTGCTCGGTTGATTTCTGGATATCCTTCACCGTGATCAGGCCGCGCAATTCGAAGTCGTCGCTGACCACCACCACGCGCTCGAGACGATGCTTGTTCATCAGGCGCTTGGCTTCCGACAGATCGGCGCCGTCCCGCACGGTCACGAGTTTTTCACGCGGTGTCATCTTGGTGTGGACTTCGGCATCGAGTTCTTCTTCAAAGCGCAAGTCGCGGTTGGTGATGATGCCCACCACCAGCTTGCCCTCGACCACCGGGAACCCGCTGATGCCGTGCTGCTGCGACAAGGCGATCACATCGCGGATCCTGGTATTGGGCGGAATCGTTATCGGGTCGCGCACCACGCCCGATTCAAACCGCTTGACCTTGGCGACTTCACGCGCCTGCTCCTTCGGCGTCAGGTTTTTATGGATGATGCCGATGCCACCTTCCTGCGCCATTGCGATTGCGAGCCGGGCCTCGGTCACGGTATCCATCGCGGCCGATACCAGCGGAATGCTCAGCGTGATGTTCCGCGTCAGGCGCGTTTTGAGATCGGTATCTTTGGGAAGGATGGCGGAGTACGCCGGCACGAGGAGCACATCATCGAAAGTGAGTGCTTTTTGAAGGAGACGCATAACAATTCCTAATGGCGCAAAGCCGCATTATACAGAAATCCTTTACGGAAGTCGCCGCAGGCGCCCCGGATTCGTGCGCAATTTGGCGTGGATCGCAGCCAAATTCATTGACATCAGTGCCAAAGCGTGGCGAAATCCGTCCTGTATACCGACCCAGGGGAGCAGCATGAATTCATTCCGGTGGAAACCGATTCGCATGGCCGTCGTGGCGCTGGCCGCCGTTGCCTTGACAGGCCCGGCGTCAGCACAGTATATGTGGCTGGGCGAGAATGGTGTGAAACAGTATTCCGACATACCGCCGCCCTCCTCCGTGCCAAAGAGCCGCATTTTGAAACAGCCGGGACAGGCGTCGCCGCAAGCGTTGCAAACAAACAACACCGCACCCGCCGAAGCAGACGCGGAAAAGGACACCGGGAGCCCTGCGGCCAAGGAACAGGCCGCCATGACGACGGCGCAGCGCAACGCGGAGTACAACAAGCGCCGGATCGAACAGGCGGAAAAAGATAAAAAGGCCGCCGACGAGCAAAAGCTGGCAGGCGAACGCGCACGCACCTGCGACCAGGCGCGGGCTTACCAGCGTAGTCTGGAGTCCGGCGAACGGCTGGCCCGGATGGATCGGAACGGCGAACGGTTTTTCCTCAACGATGCGCAGCGTGCGCAGGAAGCCGCCGAGACCAAACGCATTCTGGGCGATTGCGGAAAAGGCTGACGATTCCTGACAGCATGACCGCGTGAGTTGCCTGACTGCCTGCAGAGGTCCGTGACGCGCTGTTTTACCGGTTTCGCCGGTCGCGCGCCATTACCGGTTTCGCTGGTTGCTTACTAGGTTTTCCCGGCCGCGCGTCTGCGCCGGGCATCTTTCGGGTCGATGATGAGCGGCCGGTAGATCTCTATGCGGTCGCCCTCGCGCACCTCGGTAGCCAGCGGCCTGTGCTTGCCGTGTATGCCGGCCTGACATGTCGTCAGGTCGATTTCCGGCGCGGCGTCCAGCACCCCGCTCAGCGTGATTGCCTGCTGCAGCGTGGTCCCGGGCGGCACCGACAGCGTGCGCAGAAATTGCAGCCCCGGCTTCGCATAGCACAGCTCGACCGTGAGCCCGGGCGTCGGCTCAGGCATAGACCGCATCGGCCCTCTTGCAAAACGAATCGACGAAGCTGTTGGCAATCATATTGAATACCGGCCCGATGATTTGTTCGAGTATCTTGCTGGAAAACTCATAATGCAGGTTGAATTCGACCTTGCAGGCGTCGGCCCGCAGCGCCTTGAATGTCCAGGCGCCGTTGAGATGCTTGAATGGCCCGTCGATCAATACCATGTTCATCGCGGTCGGCGGGGTGTTCGTGTTTTCGGTCGTGAAACTTTGCTTTACGCCGTGATAGTTGATGGACAGGGTGGCGACCAGCCTGTCTCCGCTGCGCTCCCGCACCTCGACGCCGCCGCACCACGGCAAGAACTTCGGGTAGTCCTCGACCCGGTCCACCAGTGCGAACATCTGCTCCGCGCTATAGCCCACTAAAACTGATTTGTGCACAACTGCCATCGAATTTGAACCGTTTGATAAAATGCGAAGTTGAAATTCTAACCGACTGATTTCCTATCCAATGAGTATTGTTGATAATAAAAAAGCTTTTTTCGATTATTTTATTGAAGAGCGCTATGAGGCGGGCCTGGTATTGGAAGGCTGGGAAGTCAAATCGATCCGCGACGGGCGAGTCCAGCTGAAGGAAGCGTATGTCATTGTACGCGGCGCGGAAGTGTTCCTGTTCGGCGCCCACATCAGTCCCTTGCCGACAGCATCCACCCACATTAATCCGGACCCGGTGCGAACGCGCAAGCTCTTGCTGAATGCCGAAGAAATCAAAAGATTGATCGGCAAGGTCGAGCGCGCCGGTTACACGCTGGTGCCGCTGAATCTGCACTTCCAGAAAGGCCGCATAAAGTGCGAGATCGGTCTTGCAAAGGGCAAGAAACAACATGACAAGCGCGATACCGAAAAGCAACGCGATACACAGCGTGAAATTCAATCGGCAATGAAACAGCATCGCCGCTAATACTTGTCTGCATCATGGCGCTGATGCTTGCGGCATCACGCCATTAACACCCGCTGCATTATCCCTCCGTGGGGCACGGCACCGGTCCTGCAGTACACTTGCATCAACCCTTCCTTGCACGCTGCATCAATCCTCCGGCGCATTGCATTGGCCCTTCCTGCACAGGGTATCCAGCCTCCTATCCGTCCTGCACGAGGCTTCAAATGTTTATCTAATTCAAATTGTTAATGCACGCGTGCATCACTTGTGCGGAATAATTTTATTTCTGCGGCAGGCAGCTTGATTCCGCACGATTCGTCTTTTCAAAGCATGAATCATTTACTAATATCAAATCTCCGCAAAATACAGCTTGTATTGTAAATCCCAGATGTTGCGCAGCGCAGGGCCCGAACGGACCCCGGCATGCGACGGCCACTTCAGGAGACCTAAATGGGCAGCAATATACAGAAGCATCTGGGTTGGATTGCACTCGCCATTCTTGGCGCAATCTCATTGGGCATCGTTGCGCTTCGGCGCGGCGAATCGGTCAATGCCATATGGATCGTAATTACCGCCGTATGCGTCTACCTGATCGCATATCGTTACTATAGTTTGTTCATTGCAAAGCACGTCATGGGTCTCGACCCGAACCGGATGACCCCGGCGTACCGCTTCAATGACGGTCTCGATTATGTACCGACAAATAAGTATGTTCTGTTCGGACATCATTTCGCTGCAATTGCGGGCGCGGGGCCGCTGGTAGGTCCAGTGCTGGCGGCGCAAATGGGCTACCTGCCCGGCATGCTGTGGATACTGGCCGGCGTGGTTCTCGCCGGCGCGGTACAGGACTCGATGATCCTGTTCATTTCGATGCGGCGCAACGGGCGTTCGCTCGGGGACCTGGTCAAATCGGAACTCGGTCCGGTCGCGGGCGTCATCACGCTGTTCGGCGCCTTCCTGATCATGGTGATCATCCTCGCGGTGCTGGCGCTGATCGTCGTGAAAGCGCTGGCGGAATCGCCATGGGGCACATTCACCGTGATGGCAACCATACCGATTGCGCTTTTCATGGGGGTCTACCTGCGCTATATCCGGGTCGGCCGTATCGGCGAAATATCGGTGATCGGTTTTGTGCTGCTGATGCTGGCAATCGTGCTTGGCCAACATGTGCAGGCGCATCCCGTGTTGGGCCCGATGTTTACCTTTACCGGCACGCAGCTGACATGGTTGTTGATCGGTTACGGATTCGTCGCTTCGGTACTGCCGGTCTGGCTATTGCTGGCGCCGCGCGACTATCTCTCGACGTTCCTGAAAGTCGGCACTATTGTGGGCCTGGCGATCGGTATCCTGATCGTGATGCCGATGCTGAAGATGCCGGCCACCACCAGGTTCATCGATGGCACTGGTCCGGTGTGGTCGGGCAGCCTGTTCCCATTCCTGTTCATCACGATTGCATGCGGTGCGGTATCTGGATTTCATGCCCTGATTTCATCGGGAACCACGCCAAAGCTGCTTGAAAATGAAATGCATGTTCGCTTTATCGGATATGGCGCAATGCTGATGGAATCATTCGTCGCCATCATGGCCCTGGTTGCGGCATCGTGTATTGAGCCGGGTATCTATTTTGCGATGAATAGTCCGCCTGCGGTAATCGGCACCACGGCGGAAAATGCGGCGCGGGTAATTTCGGAGTGGGGATTTGTGCTGACGCCGGAAATGCTGACGCAGACCGCCCAGAACGTTGGCGAACATACGATTTTGTCGCGTGCCGGCGGTGCGCCGACCCTCGCGGTGGGGATGGCGCAAATCCTTTCAGGCGTGATAGGTGGCGCGACGATGATGGCGTTCTGGTATCACTTCGCGATTCTTTTCGAAGCGTTGTTTATCCTGACAGCGGTGGATGCCGGCACCCGCGCCGGCCGCTTCATGTTGCAGGATCTGCTAGGCACTTTTGTGCCATCGCTGCAGAGAACGGATTCGTGGTTTGCGAGCATTATCGCGACCGGCATCTGCGTCGCGGCCTGGGGATATTTTCTGTATCAAGGGGTGGTCGATCCACTTGGCGGCATTAATACGCTGTGGCCGCTGTTCGGGATTTCCAACCAGATGCTGGCTGGCATTGCCCTGATCCTGGTGACTTGCGTTCTGTTCAAGATGAAGCGGGATCGTTATGTGTGGATCACTGTCATACCAACTAGCTGGCTGCTGGTATGCACGCTGACAGCCGGTTGGCAAAAAGTGTTCGATGACAATCCAAAGGTCGGTTTCCTGGCGCATGCGACCCGGTACAAGGATGCGCTCGCTGAAGGGAAATTGCTGTCACCAGCCAAATCGGTTGATCAGATGAACCAGATCATATTCAACGATTATGTCGATGCTTCGCTTGCGTTCCTGTTCATGATGGTCGTGGTCAGCGTGCTGTTTTTCGGCGTGCGTACGATCATGGCCGCCCGTACCAAAAACCATCCGACGGTGGAAGAAGCACCATCCGAGTCTTTCCCGCCGGGTACTCTTCCGCAGGGGTGATTATGTTTGAAAAACTTTCTGAAGCCGGACGCTATCTGGGGCAAACCATGCGATTGATGGTCGGTTTGCCTGAATACAGCACGTATGTGACCCATATGGAAAATACGCATCCTGACCAGGAAGTGATGAGTTATGAGGAATTTTTCAGGGAGCGGCAGGATGCGCGCTATGGCGGGGGAAATGGAAAGTTTGGGAGATGTTGCTGAGCGCTGATCGACTAATGGTTGGCAGAGGGTTGCACTTCATGTAGCGAAATCAGGCCGACGAATATCGGCGCTTTGTCGCATTGCCTGCGAAGCGCCAGAAACATGTAGCGGTAAGGGCAAGTTGCCCCACCGCTTACTATAGGAATCTCGCTATTTTTGATCCGCAGTATAGAACGCAGTCCCCAGTTCACAAACCTTTTTGGGATTGAGTAAAGCCAGTTGATCGACAATCACAGTGGTAATGTCTGGCACATAATCGAACTGGTTATCCGCAGTGCAAATACGCAGACAGAGATTAATGTAAAGGGCAGCGCCTGGCTTGTATTTTTCCGCCATGTTACGCTGCAAGCTATTGTTGATTGCCTGGTGCGCCTTTTCGTCTCCGTCGCAGTAAAAGGGTTGGCCTATGGAAAGCCCGATCAAGGTCTTGTTTACTTTCATCGCGGCTTCGAATGCCGTTACACCCGCATCGTCAATGTGGTTACCTTCGAGACGGAGCGTGGCCAGCATGCTATTTTTCGTCAATGCGTTCGCAAATAGCGTGGCAGCGGTAGTGCTGATGTCGTTGTATCCGAGCTTGAGCTTGATCAGCGTCGCGTTTTTGTTTAATCCGGTTGCGAGCGCCGATGCGCCGTCATCGCCGATACGGTTATTGCCAAGGTTCAGGCTGGATAGCTTATGATTTTTTTCCAGACCAGCTCCTAATGCCGAAGCGCCGTCATCCCGGATATTGTTGTGGCTAACGTCGAGATTGGTCAGCGTCTTATTTACCCCCAGTACCGACGCAATTGCCTCTGCGCCCTCATCCCCGATTTGGTTGGAGCTAAGCTTGAGCCGGGTCAGTGTCTTATTTACTTCCAGTAAGGATGCAAAGCTCCTTCCGCCCGCACTGCGGACATTATTGTTGCCGAGGTCTAGCTCGCATAAGGTGTCATTTTCCATTAATCCACGCGCAAGCGCCTCCGCGCCGACACCGCTGATATCGTTTTGATTGAGGACGAGCTTTTTGAGCGTCTGGTTTTCTTCCAGTGCGGAAGCGATTGCGATTGTGCCCTTATCACGGATAGCATTATTTGTGAGATTGATCTCGGTCAGAATCGTATTTTTCCTGATTGCGTTCGCGAGCGCCCTGGCGCCAGCTGCGCCGATTTCGTTGCCGCTAAGGTCGAGCGCGACTACCGGCGGTGACGTCACCAGCCACTCGGCCAGATTTTGCACCGCCTCTTCATCGAGATTACGGAAGATGGCGACCCCGCCTTTTATCACCAGCCAGGTCAACGCATTAAACTGCCTATGCTGCAAGCACCAAGCGATCAGTCCGCGCATGGTCCTTTCATCCGACGGGATTTTCCCATCCCGTTGAAAGTCGGCCACTGTTTGATTGTCGTCGTAATCCGCATAGAGATTATCGATTGGAGGAGTCGGCATGGCGTCAAGTTCATAGTGGGGCACTAGCCGGCTCGCCTGCGTTCGGTCACTCGCTGAAGAAGGATATAGAACCTGCGAAGAATTAGTGGCGAAAGTAGACAATTGTCTACGGAAGATTCCGGAAGTATTCATGTGATCCTGGTAAAAAATTAGAGGAAGCGGTATTTCTCCTGCTTTTTATACTGCTACGAAGGCAGGACTGGAACGCGTAAAGAAACCATTGCTATTGTGTAACCGGGATCGCCGAAATGGTTCCCGAAAATTTATGAAGAGTTTTTCAGAGGACGGCAGGATGCAGCTATGGCTCAGGAGCGAAAGATCCGGAAACGGTGCGGACTGGGTGCAGCCGTTGGCAGGCTTTGTATGAGGTGGTGCAGTGTGCCCGGCTTTATCGGGCACTTCGCCGTTTCGCCCGGTCCGGCCGCCCTTGTTTTGACGTTTTGTGAGGCAATCCTTTGCCAGCGCCCATTGACGCCAAATTCATCCGCGCGCTAGTATGAGACTTAAAACCTATAATTCGAGGCGACCCGCATGAGTGAGACGCACGACCACCACGATCACCACGATCACCACGAGCATCATAATCACGATGACGACCACGCGCATCCTGAAGGAAGCGAGTTATCCGACATGGATCTGCGCGTCCGCGCACTGGAATCGCTGTTAATCGAAAAGGGCTATATCGATCCGGCCGCGCTGGACATCCTGATCGAGACCTATGGGACCCGTGTAGGCCCCCGCAATGGCGCGCGCGTCGTGGCAAAGGCCTGGGCCGATCCGGCCTACCGTGAATGGCTGCTGGCGGACGCGAGTGCCGCGATCGCGTCACTCGGTTATTCCGGCCGCCAGGGCGAACACATGGTAGCGCTCGAAAATACGCCGGCCGTGCATAACATGGTGGTCTGTACGCTGTGCTCTTGCTATCCGTGGCCAGTGCTCGGCCTGCCGCCGGTCTGGTATAAGTCCGCGCCCTATCGATCGCGCGCAGTGATCGATCCGCGTGGCGTGCTCGACGATTTCGGGGTCCGGCTTTCCGCCGATAGCGCGTTGCAGGTGTGGGACTCCACCGCGGAAATTCGCTATCTGGTCCTGCCCATGCGCCCCGCGGGCACCGAAGGCTGGAGTGAAGACCGTCTGGCTGAACTGGTTACGCGCGATTCGATGATCGGGACTGGACTCGCCCGGTCGCCCGCCGAGTTGCAGGGAATGCCGGCATGAACGGCGCCCAGGATCTCGGCGGCATGCAGGGTTTCGGTCCGGTCCGCACAGAACCCGGCGAGCCCGTATTCCACGCCGGCTGGGAAGCACGCGTACTGGCGGTGACCCTGGCAATGGGCGCGACCGGCAAGTGGAATCTCGATATGTCGCGCGCCGCACGCGAAAGCCTGCCGCCGGCGCAGTATTTGTCGAGCACGTATTACCAGATCTGGTTCGAGGGATTGAAAAAACTGATCATCGGTTCGGGCCTGGCAAGCGCCGAAGAAATCCGGGATGGCGTTGCGCGCACCCCGCCCGCCCCGGTGGAACGCGCACTGCTGGCGGGCCAGGTCGGACCCGCCCTGGCAAAAGGAAGTCCGGCCGGACGCGTGCTCGACGCGCCGGCACGCTTTCGCGTCGGCGATACGGTTATGACCAGGCAGATGCATCCGCCCACCCATACCCGCCTTCCACGTTATTGCCGCGGAAAGCGCGGCGAAGTCATCGCGCTGCATGGCGCCCAAGTATTCGCCGATACCAACGCACGTGGAGAAGGCGAACAGCCGCAGTATCTGTACACGGTGCGATTCGGTGCCGCCGAGTTGTGGGGTCCGCATACAACGGCGGCATCGGTCTGTATCGATTGCTGGGAATCTTATCTGGAGCAAGACTGAATGAATGAACCGTCCATGCAAGCGAGCGCTGAAATGCTATCCGTTCTGCCGCAACTGCCGCGCGGCGCGGACGGACCGGTTTTCAAGGCTCCCTGGGAAGCCCAGGCATTTGCAATGACGCTTGCGTTGCATGAACGCGGCTTGTTTACCTGGAAGGAATGGGCCGGTGCGCTTGCCGATGCAATCCGGAACGCACAAGCCGCCGGCGACCCCGATACCGGCGAAAACTACTACCATCACTGGCTGCAGGCGCTGGAAACAATCACCGTCACAAAAAGCATGGTCAGTGAAACCGCCCTGGCAAGACGCAAGACCGAATGGGAGCATGCCGCGCTGCATACGCCACACGGGATGTCAATCGAACTTTAAAGCGATCGAC
>JAQGMO010000248.1 GCA_028292315.1 Herminiimonas sp.
CGGCATCAGGATGGATTAGTCGGTATCCGGCGTGGCGTTGTTTGCGGCGTCGTTTGCGGCGTTGTTCGTGGCGTCGTTCGCGGACTCTTTCAAAACCGACCCGGGAAGCGCTGTGATTTCAATTCCAGGGGGTGGATCTTCGTCGGTTGCGCCACCCAGCTGGACAACCCGTGCGCTCACTTTCGGCAGCCATTTCTGCATGATCTGGTACACGTCGCGGTCGAAACGTTGCCGCCCCTGTTGCGGTAGCAACCGCGCTTCCGCTACCGTGCCGGTGCTGCCCAGATAAGCCCAGCAATCGATCACATGCACCGCGCCGTTTTCGCGGATGCCGATCGCTCCTTCATAAGGCCAGGTCTGCAGGCGCAGGCTTTCCAGCGCAGCCGCCACCCGTTCGTTATGCGACTCGACGGTTTCCTTGCCCGCGCAGGCGCCCTGGCATTTCTGCACCTGGCTTGAGAAGCATGGCTTGCCGGCACGGTGTTTTTCCAGTCCGAGCAATGCCGGGCACAATCCATATGCATCCGCAATCGCGCGTAACGCATCCTTCGCTTTGCGCGTGCTGGTGAACAAACCGTGCAGTTGCGGATCATGACCGAAAAACAAATCGTCGGTGGTGGCGAGTACCGGCTGCAATTTTCCCTTACGCATGACCAGGCGCCATGAGCAGACTTCCTCATTGTCGCGCAACTGCCTGTTGTGAGTCGGCGCCAGCTTCTTGATCAGCGCCGCTTCCTGCAGCAGCGCGCCGAGTTCGCCGGCGGTTTCAAGCCAGTCGATGCGCTCGATCTGCTGGCTCATCTCCAATTCCTTGGCCGAGGCATGATCGCCGCTGAAGTGCGACAGCACCCTGCGCCGCAGGTTGTTGGACTTGCCGATGTATAGCGGCAAATCATTCTCGCCGTAAAACAGATACACGCCATGGCTCGTCGGCAGCGACTCGATCTGAAAGGCGTCGAGCCGTGACGGCAGGCTGGGCCGACTGATCAGCCGGGCCACCGTATCTTCCAGCAGGTCGGCTGCATGCGTTTCATGGATCTGCTGCCAGAATTGCCAGATCAGGCGCGCATCGCCGAGCGCGCGGTGCCGCTCGGTGACTTGCAGCCGATGGCGCTCCGCAATCGAATCGAGATTGTGACGGGCAAAGCCGGGAAACAGCTTGCGTGACAGGCGCACCGTACACAATACCGACGGACGAAACTCGTGGCCGGTACGCTTGAATTCGTTTTTCAGGAAACCATGGTCGAAACGAGCGTTATGCGCGATAAAAATACGATCGGCAAGCCGTTCCCGGATTTCGTCGGCAAGGTCGGCAAAGCTCGGCGCATGTTCCACCATCGCATTGGAAATTCCGGTCAGCGACTGGATGAACTCCGGGATCGGCATCTGCGGATTGACCAGGCTGCTCCATTCACGCACGCCGTCTTCATCGACTTCGATGATGCCAACCTCGGTGATGCGGTCGGCCGTGGCGGTGCCACCGGTGGTTTCCAGGTCGACGAAGGCGAGGCGCGGAGGCTTGATTTTGGACATCGGATAAGAAGCGATTGAAGGCGTAGTCCGTAAATCGGATCGCTACCGCATGACTGTATAAAAAAACAGTATGAGGTCAAAACCGCCGCCGCGCAATAGTGGTATCGACAACACTACGCGGCATACGGGCGCCGCCTGGCCGGGATAGTTCAGTCCCGCGGCGGCGGTTCGCGCCGGCCTCCGAAGCTTTCAATCACCCTGCTGCCCTCTTCCAGCACGCGTTCCACCCGGCGCCGTTCGCGTTCATAGGTTCTTTCCATCTCGCGCGCCTGTTCGATCACCCGTTCAAGCTCATCGATCGGCGTATCGAAATGTTCCTCGCGTTCCGGGGCGGGGGCGGGAACCGGTGCCGGCGCAGGGGCTCTTCGTCCAAACCATTCATCAACACGGTTCATGAATGGACCGAACAGCGAGTCGCGGCCGCCCGGGAACCGTACCCCGCCATCGAGCAGCCGGGTGTTCAGCGCCTGCTGAAAAAAATCGCCAACCACGAACAGGGCATTATGCGCGCCCTGCCCCCAATAACTGCTGCGCATCGTGATCCGCGTGTCATTGAAGCCGACCCATGAGCCGGCGACCAGTTGCGGATGCATCAATATGAACCAGCCGTCGGTATTGTTTTGCGTGGTGCCGGTCTTTCCGGCGACATCCGCGCGCAAGCCGAACCGGCTTCTGACCGCCTGGCCGGTCCCCTGGTTGACGACACCGCGCATCATGTCGACCAGCTCTTCCGACGTCTCGCTCGACATCGCGCGCGATTCCTCGGTTTGAAATTCAGCCAGCACATTGCCTCCCTTGTCGGCGATGCGCGTAATGAAGACCGGCTTGCGATAGGCGCCGCCGCCGGCAATGGTGCTGTAGGCCGATACCATTTCCAGCGGTGTGACGGCGCTGGCCCCAAGCGCAAGCGCCGGCACCGCTTCCAGCCGGCTTTGATTTACCCCCATCTTTCGGGCAAGTCTGATCGATTTTCCGGCGCCGACTTCCTGCATGATCTGCGCAGTGATGGTGTTCTTTGAATAAATCAGGCCTTCGCGCACCGTCATCGGCCGGCCGCTCGGGGCCGACAGATCGGTCGGCCGCCAGATGTCGTTTTTGCCGATCCGGAATTCCATTGCCTGGTCGATGAATTGGCGCTCGGGCGACATTCCCTGCTCCAGCGCCGCGCCATAGACGATCGGCTTGAAGGTGGAACCAGGCTGGCGCTGCGCGCGCGCCACATGGTCGTACTGGTCGGTCGCGAAACCGCGGCTGCCGACCCATGCCTTGATGTGCCCGCTACGGGGATCCATCGCCACGAAGCCGGTTTCCAGCCGGGTTTTTTCGGCGCGCAGCTTCGCCATGAAATCCTTGTCCTTGCGCAGCTGGGCCAGCACGGCGTCGGGCGCCGTGCCCGCTTCGACCGCGTTGCGGTAGGCGCCCGATTCCCGGATGAAGGCGTCGACCACGCCGTCCCGGCTATTCCAGAAATAACCGAACGGCTGCACCCGGCGCCGCATGCTTACATAGGGACCGGTGCTGGTCGATACCAGCCGCTCCGAACTCAAACCCCACTCGACATCGGCTACCGCCTGCAAGGCCTCCATCTGGCGGTTGACCGCCTGGTTGGCGGCGGCCTGCAAACGCGAGTCGACCGTGGTATAGACCATCAGGCCGTCGGAATAAATGTTGTAGTCGTTCCGGTCGGCCCAATCGATCAGCCATTTACGCACGTGCTCCGCGAAATGCGGCGCCGCCCCGAGCGGCTCCTGTTGCCGCTCGAAGTCGAGGCGGATCGGCCGGGTTTTGAGGGTATTGAAATTAGCCTGGCTCAGCACCTTCCGCTTGAGCATCTGCGACAGCACGACGTTGCGGCGTTTTACCGCCCGTTCGGGGTTCAGCACCGGGTTGTAGTAACTGGTGCCTTTCAACATGCCGATCAGCGTGGCGCTCTCGAGGACATTGAGCCGCGCGGCCGGTTTATCGAAATAGGTGCGCGCCGCCATTTCGATGCCGAATGCGTTATACAGGAATGGCACCGTATTCAGATAGGTTTCCAATATTTCCTGCTTGGTGTAGGCATGTTCTATCTTGAGCGCGGTGATGATTTCCTTGATCTTGCGCGTCACCGAACGGCTGCGGCCGATCTCTTCCGGATACAGGTTGCGGGCCAGCTGCTGCGTAATCGTGGACCCGCCTTCGCTGCCACCGATCAGGGCCCGCGCGGCCGCGACCGCCGTGCGCTGCAGGTCGACGCCGTGGTGCTCGTAAAAACGGTGATCCTCGGTCGCGATCAATGCCTTGATGACATTGGGCGAGATGCGGTTCATCTCGACCCAGTCACGATTGATCCGGTTAAAGGTGGCCAGGCGCTTGCCGTCGGCTGAAATCAACAGGCTCGGCTGATCGGTTTTCTGTTTCTTCAGATCGGAAATGCTAGGGGTGAATGGAATCAGTGCGAGCGCGTAAGCGCATAACAGCGCGATCCCGATAAGGCCCAGGCTGGCGAGCCCCTTCACGCCGGAAAAAATCCGGGCGGAAGTGGCGAGGGCCGGATTGGCCGTTGCCCTGAAATAGCCGGCAATGCGACGGCCGGCCGCCACCACCCGGCGCCTGATCCAATGTTTGCCCCGCCCTGCGGCGTCGACCTGCTCGTCCAAATTCATTCCCTGCGTTATTCAATTCTTGCGACTCGGACGATTTCATATTTGTCCGGTAATCCGATGCCGATGCCGTTGCCGTTGCCGTTGCCGCAGGCCTTATGTTACGCACTGCGCCGGTGGCGCGCAAAAAAATCCCACATCATTTTGCTTGCATCGGGTCCCGCGCACGCATTGTACTGAAGTTTGCAATCGCCGCCACTCCACGCATGATCGAGCTGAAGAATATCGCAGACCCGCAGCATCAGCTTGCGGCCGCTGTAATGGTCGATCGTTTTGTAGGCGTTGGCCGGATTGCGGGCGCCCGGCTTGGCGGCTAGCTTGAGAACGGGCGGCGGCTCTCCGTCGCCGGACAATCGGTTGAGAAGCCTGAACTGCTGCGCAAGCTGGGTCAGATTGACCGGGCGGACCACCTTGTCGGACTGGCCATGGATCAGGATCGCCGGCATACCCGGGAAGGCGCCGGATTTCTCAAGCACGTCGCGGATCGGACCGCCTATTTTGCCGGCGGCGCCGGTCTGCATGATGGCATAGGCATCCATGCGCGAACGGCCCGCGCCAAATACGGTTCCCGAGTGCAGTCCCACCGCCGCAATCAAATTCGGAAAATTCAGGGCGACGATACCGGCCATCGACGCGCCGGCGGACAGGCCGGCAATATAGATGCGTGACCGGTCCATCGCATATTTGTCAACCACCTGTCCGATGATGCCGACAATCAGTTGAACATCGCCGCCACCGTCCTGGGTCGGCTTTTCATACCAGTGCCAGCAGCGGTTCGGATGTCGGCGCAATGACTGCTGCGGATAAAGTACGGCGAAGCCCTTTTGCTCGGCCAGCCGGTTCATCCGCGTACCCTCCGAAAACCGGACCGCGGTTTGCTCGCAACCATGCAGCATGACGACCAGCGGGAGCGGACCGGAAACAACCTTGGCCGGCAGGTAAAGCCAATAGCTCATGCGGCGTCCCGGCGGCGAGGCGCCGTCCGCCAGCGAGGAATAATAGGAAGCCATCCACTTGCCTGGCAGGCGGGCCGCGGCCGGAATTGCCGGTTTGGCGGCGGTCTGCGTCCTTTTCGTGGCGACCGTGGCCGTGGCCGCTGCCGCCGGTGCCGCCGGACGCCGACGCGGACTTTTGACGGCTGGCGGCTTGGCGAAAAGTACCTTGATTAACTTCTTGTTTTGGGCTTTTTGCGCCTTGGCGATGCGCTTGGCGCCAAGCAGCCATAAGCGGGTGAGGCCTTTAATCATGGTTACGCTCTGCTTGAACGCGATGGCGCACTATGCAACCGGGTCCAGGCGATTGCCGGCAATCATGCTGAGCGCCGCACGGCGCGCCAGCCGGGGCATTGCCTTGCAAGGCAATGCCGTTTCCTGCCGAACCCTTAATACGCCGGCGTGACGGAGACATTGACCCGTATATTGCCGCCCGGGTTATTCGGCATAACCGTGGTGTAGCTGCGGCCCTGGTACTGGTAGGTAACATCATATCCGGCGTTGCGTTCCACCATGCGATTGACTGTCGTGCAACGCCGCACCTGGCGCTCGATCGGGCCGTTCTGCGCGTGGGCGTTGTTTCCGTTGGCAATGCTGTTGCCCACCATTGCGCCGCCGACGGCGCCGATTGCGGTGGCCGCGGTACGGCCGTTACCGCCGCCTACCTGGTTACCCAGGATGCCGCCGGCAATGCCGCCGAGGATGGTGCCGCCGATATTCGTGCCCTGGTTATTCGCCCCGTTATAGACCGGCTCGACGCGCTCGACTTCCATCCGGCAGTCTTCCTGCGGCGTGCTAATCTGCTCGATCCGGGGAGCAACCCGCGTAACCCGCGCGACATCCTGAAAGGCGGCCGACGATGACGCCGGCGGCGGTACGCGGTTGTCATAACGACTATCCGGCGGATAACGATTGTCTTGCGAATAACGGTTATCCTGCGAATAACGATTATCCTGCGCAATGCGCATATCCGGTCCATATTGGCTATCAGCAAGTGACAGCTGCGGCGCGGCGGCTGCGATCAGCAATCCGGCGGCGAAAAGAGATTTCAGCATCATATTTTTCTTTCCAAATGAAGGCAGGTCCAGGCGCATACAGCCTGAAACGGCAACTGTTGCGTCAATATGAAAGGTACCGTTTTGCGGACCTTCGGTATTGCACTCTTACAATTGCATACAGTTTTTTGCTCTGAAGAACAACTTTTAGTCGAGCGGAACCGTGCGATAGCGGTTGACTTCCGAGGCGGCCACCTGCGGCGCACTGTTGCCCCATGAATTACGCACATAGGTTACCACAGCGGCCACTTCCGTATCGCTCAGGAAAGGTCCGAATGGCGGCATGCCGAAGGGCCGGGGGTTGCCGGCGGTACTCGGCGGATAGCCGCCGTTGAGCACCATCCGGATTGGATTAATTGCCGAAGCGCCTGTGATCGAGCGGTTTGCGGCCAGGGGCGGATAAACTCTGGGCACGCCCTCCCCCATGGTCTTGTGGCATTCGGCACAATGCTTTTCATAGAGTGTCGAGCCAAGCTTCAGCGTCTCCTCCACATTTCGCGTGATGCCTCGTACCATGGACGACGTTTGCGGCGCCTCGGTTTTCGGCACCGATTTCAGGTACCCCGCCATGGCATCGATATCGCTGTCCGAAAGATGCTGCAGGCTGCGCCGCACGACTTCCGCCATCGGCCCGTACACCGCGCTGCGTTCCGCGACGCCAGTCTTGAGCAACTCTGCGATATGCTGCGCCGGCCATTCGCCGAGACCGGTTTCGGCATCGGAATTCAATGCCGGCGCATACCAGTTCTGAATTGGAATCAGGCCGCCCGCCAGGCCGCCCCCCGGTTGCGTGGCGCCGAATACATTACGGTTGGAATGGCATGCATTGCAGTGGCCGAGCCCCTGCACCAGGTAGGCGCCGCGGTTCCATTCCGCGCTTTGCTTGCTGTCAGGCTGATACACGCCCGGACGGAAATACAAGGCGCGCCAGCCGGCCAGCAGGATGCGCTGATTGTAAGGAAACCGCAGCGCATGCGGCTGATTCGGCCGGCTCACCGCCGGCACGGATTTGAAGTACGCATACATGGCATCCGAATCGGCGCGCGTGACCATGGTGTAATTCGGAAACGGAAACGCCGGATATAGAAAGCTGCCGTCCTTCGATTTCCCATTATGCATGGCGCGCCAAAAATCATCTGCGTTCCATGAGCCGATGCCGGTTGCGGTATCCGGTGTGATATTGGGTGAGATGAAATTGCCGAACGGCGTGGCGATCTGGCGGCCGCCCGCGTAAGCCGCCCCGCCACGCGCGGTATGGCACGCCATGCAATCGCCCGCAAGCGCCAGGTATTGGCCCCGGTTTACCTGTTCCTGTTCGGACAAATTTCCGACGGGCGCCGACGGTTCATTGGCGCCAGGTTCAACCATCATCTGATAGCCGATGACGGCTAGCGGAACCAGCACAATGAGCAAGAGGACAAGTATCAGGATGCGCTTCATGCCGCACTCTCTTAGCGCGGCACGCTGCCGCATTGCATGGGAAGCTTTTCGGAAACCGTCGGGGGCACGGCGTTCTCCGGAAAAGGACGGGATGCGAGCCAGCCCGAA
This sequence comes from Herminiimonas sp., assembly GCA_028292315.1. Taxonomy (GTDB): domain Bacteria; phylum Pseudomonadota; class Gammaproteobacteria; order Burkholderiales; family Burkholderiaceae_D; genus JAQGMO01. Next base: position 7,771 of record JAQGMO010000248.1, read on the forward strand.
ACGGCGCTGATATCGTCGGCGCTGAGCCGTCCGGCGATCTGCGCCATGCAATCAGGTTGCGCGGCGCGCCGCAATCCGCTCTTCCACGCGCCTAATTGCGAATTCAGGTAATCGCGCGGCAATCCTAGCAGGCCGGGGATTGCCGGTTCGACGCCGGTCATGCTCTGGCCGTGGCAAGCGACGCAAGCCGGAACATTGCGTGACGGATCGCCGTTATGCGCCAGGACGCGCCCTTTTTCGAGCACGGCCGGCGCCACATCAGGCGCTTGCGGCGGCGGATAAGGCGGATGCAGGCTGGAAAAATATCCGGCGATTTCCCGCAGGTAGCTATCCGACAGATGGTCGACCATGTAGATC
>JAQGMO010000210.1 GCA_028292315.1 Herminiimonas sp.
TTGGTGAACCAGGCGACCGCGCGTATCCGCCTGGAGTCCATGTGCCTGCATTATGCTTATCGGTTCATTCAGGCGTCGACTGGCCAGGAGCCCAAAGGCAATTGCCGATGCCGACGCGGCGTTTCCACCGCGTGCTTTGATCGACTGGTCGGCCAGAATTTTTATTCTGTCGATATATTCACCAGAGCTATCGAGGAAAGGCTTGAGCAGCAGGCCTCGTGCCCAGCTTTCGCCGCCTGTCTGCACCATATCGCTGATCTGGTTGGACATCTGGGGAATATGCCGACTGCGTATTTCCCAGATCACGTTTTCGGCTATCCGCAAATTTTGGATTGTTCTGGATGGCACCTGGACCCGGGGCGGCATGGTTCCCCCCGGCCTGCGCATGGTAAAGCGCACATGACCGGCGCCGTATTCGCTGACGTCGAAGCTGTCTTGAAACGCCCTGGCCGCCGGCGGGAGGACTGCGGGGCGTCTTTGCGGCATGCTGGGTTTGTCCATCGGTATTCCTTCATGTTTAGCGATCGGTTAGGCCGCAGCCTGCAATGCGGCTTCGGTGGAAAACGATGCTAACGATGCGTGAAGCCATGAACAAGCGCGCTGCGCAAAAATGACAATGAAACAACGGTATATTAATGCCCGGGCGGCTTATCTTAACGGGGAGCATGCGTAATTCGGTTAGTGCAGCGTCGGTTAGTGCAGCGACTTGGCTGCTTCGGCAAGTCCGGGCGGAAACTGCGGTTGCACTCGCCGGCCTGCCGCGCTATGTCATTCGATTTGAGGGTCCTGCGTCATCCCGGCACGCGATCCGCGGAAAATCCAGGGGGTTTGCAAGTATAAGGAGCGGATTCCAGGACCGGCGCGTGCGGCGACCGTTTGAAACCGGCTGAAACCCGGGGCTTATCCGTGGGGTCAGGCAACGGAAAGCGCCCTGTTTCAGGTGCAGGCAGGGGCTGGCGGGATTTACTCCGCGCTTTCGGCAGCGGGCCGATTCTCGACAATAAACATCAGCGCGTCACGCAAGTTATCGAACGATGCCTCGGGATGGAGGCTGCTTAGCACTTTGGCCTTGCCATCCTTGCCGAGGCTGAGCCAGTTCTTTTCTCGAATCTTGGCGCCCACGCACTTGATCCGGAACTCGTAGACACCGCGAATCGGCTTGAGGTAGGGCATCAGGGTATTGATACCCGATAATACCTGCTCAACTTCGGCGACCTGGTTGCGGGTCATCCTTATTTCAGTGACGTACTGCCCGGTTTTCGGGTTCATCGCACCTGGTGCGCCCATGCAAAACGGCGCGAGCGCCTTGTCGAGCAGGGCCCACGATCCCGCCGCATGCTTGTCGACTGCGATCAGCAGGCTGCGCCAGCGCGGATCTTCGTCGGTCGCTTTGGTCTCGATAACGCCGGCTTCCTGCCCGGCAATGATTTTTTCGACATCCCATGCCTGGCGTTCGGCCAGCAGCTTTTGCTCGGCGCGTTCCTGTGCCTTGGTTTTGGGTTTGATGGTCCTGGTAAGCGGTGCAGCCTGATTTGTATGGGGCTCCTTTGGTAAAGGAGCAGGCAATCGGGACTGAGTGGTCGGCATAGCGAAATCTCCGGCGCAAAGGCTCATTATTATACAGGGCGCGCGAGCTTCTAGCAAAACACCGCATCTCTTGTCAATAGGCAATCGTCGGGCTTGTCAATAGCCTGGTCAAATTCACGCCGATTGCGGCTGTTCGCTCTCCGGTGGCATTGCAGCGGCAGCCAGAGCCCGCACAAAACGGGCAAGTTCCTCGTCCCGAATAAAGCTTGCGCTGGAATTGGCCGAAAGAATTTGATCTGCGGCGACCGGCCGTGCGACTGCGTAGCCCTGCACGTAATCCACGCCGATTTCCGCCAAAAGCTGCACAGTTGCCGCGTCTTCAGCCCATTCGGCAATAGTTTTCATTCCAAGGGTCCGTGCCAGCTTGACGATGGCGCCCACGATGGCGGAGTTCGCCGGGTGCTCCGTCATATTGACGATAAAGCTGCCGTCGATCTTGATGACGTCGGCCGGCAATTCCTTGAGATACGAGAACGAAGTGTAGCCGGCGCCGAAGTCGTCCAGCGCCACTTTAACGCCGAAGCTGCGAACCGTATTGATGAAACGGCAGGTGTGGGCCAGATCGTGCAAGGCGACGCTCTCGGTGATCTCGAGGCATAGCAGGTTTGCCGCACGAGGATTTTGCTGCAGCATGACGTATGCATCCTGGACGAATCGTTCATCGTTGAGCGAGGCGCCGCTCAGATTCATGCATATGAACTCGGTACGCGACAGGCGGGCCTCGTGCGTATCGATCCAGGCCAGAGTCGTCCCCAGCACCCACCTGTCTATGATGCCGATACGTCCGCTATTTTCTGCGGCGCCGATAATGCGGCCGGCGGATACCATACCGCCGTCAAGGTCGCGCATGCGCAATAACACTTCAAAATTCAGGGAATTGTGCGGGTCGGTGAGGGACATGATCGGTTGCATGTCAAGGAATAGATCGTTCAGTGCCGAACCGTCGGAGATCCGCTCGACCAACGCCAGTTCCGACTCGCGTTCACGAAATACGGCGGCATTTTTTTCATAGACGACCAAGCCGTCGCCACGGCCGTTTTTTGCTTCACGGCAGGCTTGGTCGGCGGTGGATACCGCATCCTTGATTTTTGTCTCGGGACCGACGTCGATCAGGCCGATCGACGCGCGCACCTGGAACGCATTCTCGCCGACACGATAAGGCACCGTACCGATGCTGTCGACAATGCCGCGGCACAGCGCCGCGGCCGCGGGAATCGCGGTGCCGGGCAACACGATGACGAACTCGTCGCCCCCCACCCGGCCGACACGCTGTTCATCGGACAGCATCAGGGTGATCCGTTCGCAGACCTGTTTCAGCACCTCGTCGCCGGCCGCGTGGCCGTACAGATCATTGATCAGTTTGAAGCGGTCAAGATCAAGATAGGCCAGGGCCAGGGGCTTGCCTGCGGCCACTTCATGCATCGCCGCCGCGAGGGTTTTTTCAATCCCGCGCCGGTTGGTCACCTTGGTGAGCGGGTCATTGTCGGCCATGAATAAAAGTTCTTTTCTGGCCTTTAGTTTCTCGGTAATGTCTTGTACGAATCCCTCGATCTTGCCGCGTGAAAGCGTTGCCTTGACGAGGAAGTATTTTTCACTGCCGCCGTCGGCAATCCCGCGAATTTCAAGCTCGCCATCAGTCCGGGCATGCACCAGGCCCTGCAACTTGCTCCAGGAACCTGTTTCGAAGTAGCGCTCCCATGAATCAAGCCCGGGTGCCAGCACATTCGAATCAAGCATGTTTTGCAGCGCCGGGTTCGCACTGAGAAAGCGGCCTTGCAGGTCAAGCGTGAACAAGCCGATCGGCATCGCTTCATAGGTATGCTCCATTTCCGCGCGCGCCTCGAGCCGATCCTGGTGATCGGCCCGCATCTGTTCCGCAATCGCCAGCGCGGCGAGCAGACTGGAAGAGAGCGCGGCGGTGACGCTATTAATCGAGCCGACCAGGTTCTTGAATCCAAGGGCCGCGGCAATCACTTCGAACAGTGCGGCGAACAGCCACAGGCTCAGCGATGCGCTATACCATACCGCCACCCGGGAGCGGGTAGTGAACAGGATGCGCGCCAGCAAATAGATCAGGATGAGAACGAACAGGGCCGTCGCAGCCCAGAAGAATCGCAGGAATACGGCTGGCGAAAGGACCAGCGACAGCGACAGCAGCGGCAGGCATGTCCATTCCAGGTAGCGTAATGAAAACAGCGATCCGATCCTGGCCAGGTCATCGCGGAACAGGTTCCGGAAGAGGCAGACCGTCACCATGTAATAGGCAGTGATGGTGACAAGCCGGATCCGCGGTAGCCACTCGTAAGGCACCGCGTGGTCCAGCCAGTGGGCATCCCATCCGGCGGACAGGGCCGCTACCCGCAAGCTCAGGATCAGCCATACCGAAAACAGGACGTACTGGCTTTTCCGGTTCACGATCGCGGTAATCAGCATGAATACGGTCAGCGTGAGCAGCCCGCCTTCCAGCAACCCGGAATCGTGATGAAAGGCCTGCGCGGCCAGTTGCATCTGTGATGCAGGCCAGCGTAATGCCGTAATGCGGGCCGGACCGACGAAAATGGCGCGGCACAGAACACGCGAGGCGGATGACGCGGTCGGCAGGCTCAGCGCAAAGCCGGCTTTTTCGATCGACATTGCGCCGCTGGCGCTTGTACGGTCTGCGCTGCCGAGCACACCCTGCGTCGCGGGGTCCCAGCACGTGATGCCGGCTGCGTGCCGCGATGGAAATTCCATGATCAGCGGTTCAGTCCGGGGTTCTGTACCGATCTCGATTGAAAACCAGAACGGACGCTCTGAAAGGCTGGTGTCGCGAAAGGGCACTTCCGGAGCGCCTTCCAGAATGCGCGCGGCCTCTGCCGGCGTGGTGGATGTGTCACCCTCGATTACGCTGAATTCGAGTGGCACCGGATGCGATTTAGGAAACTCTGGTTGCCATTGCAAAAAGGCAACTATTGATAAACCCAGAATACATCCGGCGATAAAATAGGTTGAAACAAAATAAACAATTTGTTCCACCTTCAAATGGATTTTGTTCATCCATGTTTGCCGCGTTGCATTGATACCCATCTTGCCCGATCCTGTTTCAGCTAAAAGGAATCCGGTTCGACGATTGCCTCGCCTGTAATATTGAGATTCTGTCTGCTGTCTTTAACAAAATAATACCACTTGGAAACTCAAAATTGTGCTTTAAGCGAAATTTAGTGAAATAATTAAACGAATTTGTAAAAAAAATCCAAAAAAACTGGTCAAACCCTTGATATCTTGGTTGCTCGTCAAGTTATATATTTGCGCTGTCACAATACGTTGACCTAGCTTTTTCCGTAAGGTAATGTTCTAACTGTCGCCGAATTCGTGTGTGTGATATCGCACGGACTCATCATCCGGCCACGGCTACACTGCGATTGCAACTGACATTCTTCTTTAGCCTCTGCTGGCGGAAAGCCAATCCATGATGACCGCTGACGACATTTTGAACGCGAAAATCCTCGTAGTTGATGACTGCGCGGACAATATTGCCTTGCAAGTCGAGTTCCTCCGCATGGGGGGATACACCCGCCTATCGTCGACCAATGATTCCACCCAGGTTTGTGCCCTGCATGCAGAAAATGATTACGACCTGATTCTGCTCGACATGCATATGCCTGGCATGAACGGCCTCGAAGTAATGTCGGGGCTGAAGCAGATAGAGAAAGATGCCTATCTCCCGGTCCTGGCGATTACCGGCGACCAGCGCTTCAAGATCGCGGCGCTGGAAGCGGGCGCGCGCGATTTCCTGACCAAACCGTACGACCTGCTCGAGTTCAAAATGCGCGTACGCAATTTGCTGGAAGTGCGCCTGCTTTACAAGACCGTAGCGGAACAAAGCCGCTTGCAAAAGGAAATGGCCTTGCATGACTCGCTGACCGGGCTGCCCAACCGGCGTCTACTGACGGACAGGATCGAAAAATCCATTCAGCATGCGACGCGTACCGATCGAATGATGGCAGTGATGTACATCGACCTCGACGGTTTCAAGGCCGTCAACGACCAGCAAGGGCACCAGTGCGGCGATGAATTGCTGAAACAGGTTGCCGACCGCTTACGGGAAGCGACGCGTCGGGAAGACACGGTGGCGCGCATCGGCGGCGACGAGTTCATCATGGTGCTTTCGGATATTGCCCATGCCGACGACGTCGTGCAACCGGCAAGCAAGGTGCTGAATCTGCTGGCGGCGCCGTATCACGTCGGCACCGTAGCGGTTCAGGTCACCGGTAGCGTCGGCGTCGCACTTTATCCGGCCAACGGGAGCGACGTTGAGTCATTGATCGCGCAGGCCGACAGGGCACTTTATCATGCGAAACACGCGGGTAAGAACCAGTATCATTTCAGTAGTCCGCAAGATCCTGCGGCGCCGGAAAAAGACTGGTCTTCCTGGTCAAATGGAAAAGCCGGCGGCGTTCCTTCCGCTGCCGACAGCACAGCCTGACACGTCTGCCGATATTGATCGGGCAGCGCCTGCGGTCGGCGCATTTATGCCATCCCGACGTCCTTCATAAAGCGTTTGCGCGCGTCCTCGTTACTTATTCCCTCCGCCAGAATGCGCAGGAATTCGTGTTTGTCGGTGGTGCGCTGCGCCGCGGCAGACGCCTTGCGCAGCAACAGCCTCGCCAGCGGACCAACCTGTCGGGCAAGGGCTTCCTCAATCGCAGGGAGCGCATCGATTTTCCAGGGGGGCGTGGTCGGCGTTGTGTTGACGCCGCTATGAAGATTGGTCGAACTGCCTAACGGAGCCGTGGATATCCGCGGATCAATCGGAATGGCTTGTCGGCCGTGGTGACAAAAGGATCGTTTGCGGCAATGGCGAAAACGGGCAGCAAGCCTATTACTACCAAAAAATAGCGGAAGCCCTGTACAAGAACGTTCACAACGTTTCCTGTGGTGACGTATTAGCGGAGACCCGTTTGCACCAGTTTAATCTGAATAAATGAAAAGTTGGCGATTTACAAGACGGATCCCTTGAACAGGCGCTCTTTTAATCGCCTCGAACCACTTATCACCAGGTTTCACGGAGAAGGTTTAGCAAGTCCTTGCATGAAATAAGCAAACTGTATAAGGCGTATCACAACAGGAAATTAGCGCTAAGGCATCCCGGAGCTTATATTGCATAGCAACATAGTATTTTTAAAAGGGACTTACGCCATGACAACCAATGCCACTTCCCAATCCGTTTCTTATTCGGACAATCTGTCCGGTGGTGCGTTCGGCAAACTGGCCAGCGCATTATTCGGACGCAATGCAGTGGAATACCTCAATTGCTTCCGTGAAGCGCTGGCGATGAGCCAAATAGTAGGCGACAGCGGCGTCGTAACCCCAAGGCAGCGCGCGCAGTTGCGTGCCATGGCCGGTGCGAACTCCGCAAACGCGAAATAAGCCGTGGCCGGCGTACGGCCAGAGATCGTGCCGTCATTGAATTCCTGCCGTGACCGCTAACGTAACCGGCCGCACTGCCGATAGCGAAGGCAGGGCTCAGGCTCCGAGCGCCACGGGAGCATCCGGCTGCGCGCACCATTCGCTCCATGAGCCCGGATACAGCGCCGCGCCCTCCAGGCCCGCTATCTCCATGGCCAGGAGATTATGGCAAGCCGTCACGCCTGAGCCGCATTGATGGATGAGGCGGTCGGCCGAACGCCCGCCGAGCAGGGCTTCGAATTCGCCGCGTAACTGTCCGGCCGGCTTGAACCGCCCGCTTGCCGACAAGTTCTCTTTGAAAAATCGGTTGCGCGCACCCGGTATATGGCCGCCGACCGGATCGATCGTTTCGTTTTCACCGCGGAAGCGGTCTGCCGCGCGGGCATCGACCACCACGCGCTGGGCGGTCCGGGTATTTTCCAGTACTTGCCCGTAGTCGACTGTCCTGGTCAGCGTTGCGCGAACCGCGAAGTCACCGGCAGGGCGCGCGGCCGGCGCATCGGTCGATACGGGATTGCCGGCGCCGGTCCATGCCTGCAGGCCGCCGTCCAGCACCGATACCTTGTCATGACCAGCCCAGCGCGCCATCCACCACAGGCGTGCGGCGTACATCGCGCCATTTGCGTCGTAGGCGATAATATGGGTATCCTGGCTGGCGCCCAGCGCCGCCATGGCCTGCGCAAACGTTTCACGCGACGGCAGCGGATGGCGGCCGTTTGTGCCGGTCTTGACCGCACCGAGGACCCGGTCGAGGTGAATATAAACCGCGCCCGGGATATGCCCCTCCGCATAACGCTGCGCACCCGTATCCGGATTCCCCAGGTCGAATGTGCAATCGCAGACAAGAACATCGGAGGACTTGTCGCGCAATAGTGCGGCCAGCGCTTCGGCGCTGATCAGGGGAGACGTTTTCATGCGGATACCTTTGCTATCTGTTGTACGGTTTCTACCATCTCGCCCGGGTCGCGATCCATTTCCATTGCCGATGACCGGTTGATGCATGTTTCGAGTTTACCCGGATAGCATAGCGCGCCTGGCTCGCAAGCGATATCAAATTACATGCGATGTTCAGTGCGCGATTCCTTGCCCGCCATCTATGTAAATTGTTTCTCCGGTCAGGAATGCCGAATCCGCGTCAAACAGGCTGCCGACCAGGCGCGCCACATGCTCCGGCTGGCCCGCGCCGCCAGTAGGATTGCGTTTGGCCAAGTAACGTCCCAGCCCGCCTTCCTTCAGCGCCGCCCGGTTCAGATCGGTCTCGATCGGCCCCGGGGCCACGTCGAGCACGCGTATTCCCTGTGCCGCCCATTCGACCGCAAGGCAGCGCGTAATGGCGCCGATCGCGGCCTTCGATGCGCAATAGGCGGCGTTGCCCTTGACGCCGAGGCGGTCGAAGAAGGAGCCGATATTGATAATCAGGCCGCCATCCACCGCCAGATGGGGAAACGCCTCGCGGCACGTGGCAAAGGTCCCGGAAGCATTGGTCAGCAGGACCATGTCGAAGTCCGCGCTCGTGAAACTGTCGCTCGGCCCTTCCATGTGGATGCCGGCATTGTTGACCAGGCCGGCAAGGCGGAAGCCATCCGCTGCGATCCGTGCAAATGCCTGCCGCGCGCTACCGGCTGCCGTGATATCACAGGCGTACGCAAAAAGCCGGCCGTGCGCCGCAGGCAGGAGGTCCTGTCCGACCGGCACCCGGCCCTCGCGCGAGAGCAGCGCGACCGTATGGCCACGCTGAAGCAAGCGGCTTACGATCGCTGCGCCGATGCCGCGGTTGCCGCCAGTGACGGCGATAATGGCACGAGGTTCGGTCATGGACGACTCCTATCGGGCGAGCACGGCACGGCCGTTGTTGATCACCACGACGTCGCGCTCCACTGCGCGGCACCGGAACGAGATGATATTTCCGTCACGCCACATTTCGGTTCGTATCGTGTCGCCCGGGAAGGTTGGCGCGGTAAAGCGGACCTTCAATTCCTTGAGCGCGCTGCTGTCGTAATCGCAAATGGTCTTCAACAGGGCGTGACCGGCAATGCCGAAAGTGCACAGCCCATGCAGGATGGGACGCTCGTAGCCCGCTTCCCTTGCGACTGCAGGATCCGCATGCAGTGGATTGTCGTCGCCGGACAGGCGGTATAGCAAGGGCTGGTCGGGCCGGGTATGCAGGTCGCAGCTGAACTCCGGCGCGTGCGCCGGGATCGGGTGCGGCACCACCTTCGGCCCCGGATCGCCGCCGAAGCCGCCGTCACCACGGCATATCGAGGTCGATCGCGTGGTGCAGAGCAGGCGGCCGGAATGCTTTTCGCGCACTTCGGTTTCGGTCTTGACGATTGCGCCGCGGCCGGCGCCCTTATCGTGAACATCCGTGACGCGCAGCGTCACCACGGTGGATGCCGCGACCGGCAAGGGCTGGTGCAGCACGATTTCCTGCTCGCCGTGCAGCACCATGACTTCATCGAGCCCGCTGCCGAGAATGAAGTTGTAATTCCAGGCGATGACGGCAGCTTGGGTCGGCAATACCTTCAGGCCGTTTTCATAAACGAAGGCCAGTTCCTTCTCGTCGAGCGGGTCGCGGCCCAGTCCTACGCCGAGTGCATACAGCATCGTGTCGCGCTCGGTGTACTGAAACTCCCTGGGTGCGATTGCGCGCGCAAGATAGGCGTCCCGATTGAACTTCATATTGTTATGCTCCTGACCGGCCGAGGTGAATATTTGTCGATAAGCAGCAAGCGTGCCAAACGGCCGGCCCGGCAGAAGTGTAGAGCGGATTGTTTTATGCGTTCGAAAAATACAAATCAGTGTCTGTACCGCAGACAGATCATGCATCGGAAAACACCGGGCGTGTAGCCTGCGCCGGTAAAACCAGCTGGAACGAAGGTTGCTAGACAACTGGATTGCAACTGAAATTCGGATAGACACAATGGCCAGTATCCTGACGCTCCATACCCCCAAGGCTTCCATCGAATACTATCGGGCCGGCTACTGGCAAAAGGAATCGTTTTTCCTATTGCTGAAAAAATGGGCGGAACAAGAACCGGCAGCGTGGTTCGTGCGCGACGCCAGGCATCGTCTAAATTACGCCGACGCCCTGGCCTGGACCGAATCGATCGCCGCAAGGCTCGAACGAACAGGCTTGCGGGCGGGCGACCGCGTAGCGATTTCGATGCCGAACCGGGTCGAGGCGATACTGATTTTTTTGGCGTGCTCGCGCAATGGCTATCTCGGCATTCCTTCGCTACATCAGAATTACACCACCAGGGAGGTGGTCGCCCTGCTTGAACGTACCCGCGCAAAGGCTTTGTTCAACCAGACCGGCTATGGCGTCGATGGCGCGCGCAATGAGCGCAGCGAGGCGGCCGCCGCGATCGATGGCATGAAGGCGGTATTCAGGCTCGGCGCCGGCAACGACGCCGGCGATGCGGCGCCGGATGGCGCTCGCCCGGCCGGCGCGCCGGTGGATGACGCCGACAAGGTGGTCTACCTGGCCTTTACCTCGGGCACGACCGGCATGCCGAAAGCTGTCATGCACAGCGATAACACGTTGCTGGCGAATGCGCGGACGATGTTGAGGGATTGGGGCCATGACAGCAACACCGTGATCCTCGCATTGAGCCCGCTGTCCCATCATAATGGATGGGTTGCGCTTGGCCAGATGCTGACCGCCGGCGGGGAAATGGTCCTCAACGATCCGCCCTCCGGCATGAAGGCGCTGGACTGGATCGTGGAAACCGGCGCCACTTACCTGATGGGCGTGCCGACCCACGCGATCGACGTACTGGCGGAAATCCGGCGGCGCGGCCTGAAGGCGGCCGGCAAGGTGAAAACCTGGTATATCGCCGGCGCGCCGATTCCGCCCGATGTATCGGCCGAGATCATGAGCATGGGAATCAAGCCGCAAAACGTGTATGGCATGACGGAAAACAGTTCGCACCAATATCCGCTGCCGACCGATGACGCGGAAACCATGACCACCACTTGCGGCCGCGCCAATGCCGGCTATGAAGTGCGCATCTTCCAGCCGGAAAACAACGATGTCGAAGTCCCGGTCGGCTCGGTCGGCGAAATCGGCGGGCGCGGCGCCTGCCTGATGCTCGGGTATTTCGACCATCAAAAGGCGACCGAGGAATCGTTCAATGCCGATGGCTGGTTCATGACCGGCGACCTGGGCGTGCTCGATACTCGCGGCAACCTGAAAATCGTGGGCCGTGTCAAAGACGTGATCATCCGCGGCGGCCACAATATCTTCCCGGCCCATATCGAAAACCTCGCACTCCAGCACAAGGCCATCCTGAAGGCAGCCGCCTTCCCGATTGCCGATGACCGTCTCGGCGAGCGGGTATGCCTGGCCCTTACCTTCAACCCGGGACAAGCGCTGAGCGGCGAGGAAGTGCTGGCGCATCTGCGCGACGTTAACCTGTCGAAATACGATATGCCCGAGTACATGGCGGTGATGGAAGAGTTGCCGACCACCGCCAGCGGCAAGATTCTCAAGCGTGAACTGGTGGTGATGGTGGACGAGGGCCGCCTCGTGCCACATGCGATCAGCGCTACCGTACAAACAAAAGTCAACAAGGAATAAGAACATGCGTGCTGTACTCGTCAAAGAATTTGGATCATTCACCAACTGTGAAATCGCCGAACTGCCAACTCCTCAGCCGGGCTCCGGTCAGGTGGTCATCAAGGCAGGCGCCGCCGGACTCAATTTTCCCGACCTGCTGGTGATCAGCGGCGCTTACCAGATCCTGCCGCCGCTACCCTTCATTCCGGGCAAGGAAGTCGCCGGCACGGTCATGGCACTGGGCGCGGGCGTCACTTCCCTGAAGGTCGGGGACCGGGTGCTGGCCAATGTCGAAAACGGCGCCTATGCGGAAGAGGCGGTGGCCAACGCAGCCGATTGCCACCGGCTTCCGGATAGCATGGACTTCGCCACGGCCGCCGCACTGGGACTGGTGTACCAGACCGCCTATCTTTCCCTGATCGACCGCGCCGGCTATCAGCGCGGCGAAACCGTGCTGGTCACCGGCGCCACCGGCGCGGTTGGCCTGGCGACAGTTCAACTGGCGCGCGCCATGGGCGCCACCGTACTCGCCGGGGTAGCAACGGCGTCCAAGGCAGACGCCGTGCGTGCCGCGGGGGCTCACCATATCATCGACCTGGCGGCGCCTGACCTGCGTGATAGTTTGCGTGAACAGGTATTCGCGCTCACCGGCAAGCATGGGGCCGATGTGCTAATTGACCCGGTCGGCGGCGACATATTCGACGCCGCCCTGCGCGCCATGGCATGGTGCGGGCGCGCGGTGGTGGTGGGATTCGCGGCTGGCCGGATTCCGACTATCAAGGCGAACTACCTGCTGGTTAAAAACATCGCGGTCTCCGGGCTTCAGTGGTCGGATTACCGTGAGCGGGTTCCGCAACGGGTCGCCGAAGTTCAGCAAGATATTTTCCGGCTGCAGCAGGAAGGGCATTTCCAGCCGCATATCATGCGCACCCTGCCGCTGGAAGGATTCAAGGAAGGCCTGGCGACCATCCAGGACCGCCGCGTAATCGGCAAGATCATCCTGAAACTCGATTGAGGATGCCTCGATGCCGAAAGTAGCCCTGGTGACCGGCGGCACGCGCGGTATCGGCGCCGCCGTATCGGAAGCGTTGCACGCGGCAGGGTATCGCGTGGCCGCCAGCTATGCCGGCAATGTGGACGCGGCACATGCGTTCGAAAGCCGCACCGGCATTGCCACCTTCCGCTGGGATGTGGCGGATTTCGACGCCTGCCAGGACGGCGTAAAAGTGGTGGAAGAGGCGCTCGGACCGGTCGATGTGCTGGTAAATAACGCCGGTATTACGCGCGATCGCAGCGCCCACAAAATGAGCCCGCAGGAATGGCTGGCTGTGATCAACACCAACCTGAACGGCGCCTTTTACATGTGCAATGCGGTGTTGGGCGGCATGCGCGCACGGCGCTTCGGCCGCATCATCAATATGTCGTCCATCAACGGCCAGAAAGGGCAGTTCGGGCAAGCCAATTATTCGGCGGCCAAGGCCGGCCTGCTTGGTCTGACCCGGGCCCTGGCGCAGGAAAGCGCGAAATACGGCATCACCGTCAATGCGGTGGCGCCCGGCCATATCGATACCGAAATGCTGCATGCGGCGCCGCCGCAGCTGGTGGCCGCGCTCAAGGCGCAGATTCCGATGGACCGCCTCGGCACGGTGGAAGAAGTGGCGCATTCGGTGTTGTTCCTGGCGGATGAGAAGGCCGCCTTCATCACAGGGTCGACTATCAGCATCAACGGAGGGAATTATTTCGTATGACTAAACAGGGCGCGCCAGCATGAAATAAGCCGGCGTTCAGACCGGAAGCCGTTACACACTAAACAACACAGGAGACAAAAATGAGCATCAAATTGAAATCGGTGGCGCTCGCGGTATCGGGAGCGCTGGCAATCGGGATAGCCGCACCGGCGGCGGCCCAGATTTCGGGCGATTCGGTCAAGATCGGTTTCATCACTGATATGTCCGGCATTTTTGCCGATATCGATGGCCCGGGCGGCGTCGAGGCCATCAAGATGGCGATCGCCGACTTTGGCGGCACCGTGCTCGGCAAGAAGATCGAACTGCTGGTAGCCGATAACCAGAACAAGGCCGACATCGCGGCCAACAAGACGCGTGAATGGATCGACCAGCAGGGCCTGGACATGGTGGTCGGCGGCACCAATTCCTCGGCCAGCCTGGCCATCGCCAAGATCGCCGGCGAAAAGAAACGGCCGTTCATGGCGGTCGGCGCCATTACCGCGCGTCTGACCAATGAGGACTGCACGCCTTACACCGTGCATTATGCGGTCGACACGGTTGCGCTGGCGCGCGGCACCGGCGGCGCGATGGTGGAGCAGGGCGGCAAATCCTGGTTCTTCCTGACGGCCGACTATGCTTTCGGCCAGTCGCTCGAGAAGGATACCTCGGACGTCATCAAGGCCAAGGGCGGCAATGTGCTGGGATCGGTCAAGTATCCGCTCGCGGCATCGGACTTTTCCTCTTTCCTGCTGCAGGCGCAGGGCTCCAAGGCGCAGGTTCTCGGGCTGGCCAGCGGCAGCGGCGACAACGTCAACGCAATCAAGGGCGCCCGTGAATTCGGCCTGACCAAAAGCATGAAACTGGCAGGCTTGCTGATGTTCATCAACGACACGCACGCGCTCGGGCTCGACACCGCCCAGGGCATGTACCTGACAGAAGGGTGGTACTGGGACCAAAGCCAGGAATCGCGCGCCTGGGCCAGGCGCTTCTTTGAAAAAATGAAAAAGATGCCCTCCCTGCTGCAGGCCGGCGACTATTCCGCCACCATGCATTACCTGACTGCGATCAAGGCGGCCGGCACCGACGATCCGGACAAGGTCATGGCCAAGATGAAGGAACTGAAGATCAATGACATGTTTGCAAAGAACGGCGTGGTGCGCCCGGACGGCCGCATGGTATATGACATGTCGCTGATGCAGATCAAGGCGCCATCCGAATCGAAATATCCATGGGACTACTACAAGCTGGTGCAAAAGATTCCGGGAGCGCAGGCCTATACGACCAAGGCCGAAACCAAGTGTTCGCTGTGGAAGTAGGGCTGGCGTAGCGGCGCAAGCCATTCGGACTTTTGTGAATGGCTTGCGCAGGCAGAGCGGCAGCCGGCTGAACCGGTATCGGCGGACCGGGGACCTGGTTAGGCCGGCATTAATGGATGATTTTCAGACCACCATCCGGTATATGAAATACTTTTCATGCTTTTTGATCAATGAAAACTGGTCAGGCTTGCCAAATAAGTTTTGTAAGACCGGATTGTAGTAGACGATGTAACGCTCTTTGGTATTTCGCGCCGAGGCCCGTATATTCTCCAGGACTTTCGCCATGATCTCCTCATTGAACGGATTAAAGAAAAAGATAAATGCGTCTTCGTCCGAGAACTGGAAATCCGCCGCATCCGCGCAAACCACTTCAACCGCCGATCCCCGACTACGCCTGGACTCGGAGCGCTTGACGTTTTCCTGGGCGATCCGTGCAAGGTTTTTGCAAAATTCGACACCGACGACGCGACCGAATCGATGATATGAAGCCACAATCAGCACGCGTCCTTTCCCGCATCCCATGTCGAAGAACGCGAATCGGGAAGGGTCGAAACGGCTGATTTCGCGCATCACCAGAGCCAGGCCCCTCAACGGCGTCGGCTCATAGGGCTCCGCCAAAAGGTGCAATCGATTTGAGGAAATTTTCGGATGGATCACACGCCCTGTAGTATTCACGTTCCATTTGCGGTCGAACCGCCAATCGCGAAAAGAGACAATGGTCTTTCTGTAGATGAAGTTCGCGGTATGCGTTGCGGTACCCGTAAAACCTTTATGGTTCAGCGAGTGCAGGAAGCGGTGAAAGAGTAGACAAATATATTGCATGCCACCTCCAGCGACGTGAATTCCGGCGAGAACAGGGGAAAGGCCGGCAGGCAATCCACGCCGGCCGAACGGGTTAAACCTATCGTAGGCGATACCGGCCGCACGCTTTTGATTGCCCACAAATTGCCCGGCCCGGCCTTGATTTCATGCTTATGCCTGGGATCCGCGCCGGCGTCGTGGGCCCGCATCACTTTTCAGCTCCGCAATGATGTGATGCGGGTCGGTGCCTCAGGCCAGATTGACCGGGTGCGGAAGAAGCCGCCGGTAGCGCGACATGCTGTTTATATCCAGCAGTCCAAGCCAGCGCGCAACGTCATTTTCGCTTTTCCCTTTCGACAGTTGCCTTAACGCGAAAGTATGGCGCAGCCGGAAGACCCCGCCGGAATCATCAGGCATGCCGGCGCCCGCCAATACAGCCTTGCATGCCTCGTAACAAGCGGTGTGAGACCATGCTCGTCCGCCGAGGGTTGAGGGAAAGACCAGGTCACCCGCAATATTCTGTCTGGCGCGTACGGATAGCCAGAATGCCAGCTGGCGCGCTGCCCATTGCGCCACCGGGGTCTCGCGCGCCGGTGAATTTCCGTTGCCCGGCAAAGCCAGCTTCCACGGTAAATTCGATTTCCGGCCGCCTTCGATAATGACGCCGCCGGTCGATAGTGCGCGCACTTCGCCCGGCGTCAGCCCGGCGCCCAGCATCAGCGCGACAGCGCTGCGGTCACGCACCTGCTTCCATGATGCTCCTACGGCGGGAGATAGTTCAGGGTGAAATTCGGTGAGGTAAGCGATCAGGCGCTTCGCCTGCGCTTCACTGTAATACTCGGGCAAGGGATCGCTATGGCTGGCGTTCGCATACCGATATTCGGGCAGCTGGAGCAATTCACTCGCCGCCGGGTTCGGGGCCACGCCTTCACGCCGTGCATGAAAGCGCGTGATCCGGTCGATCAGAGTCAGCATTCGCCAGGCATAACGTGGCGAGAGTTCATCGCCCCTGGTGCTCACGCGCGGCCTGCCATTGATATCGCCGCTGCCGCGAATCACCAGGAAGGTTTGAATATCATCGGACTCGATATCACCGATGTCCAGGGAGCGCACTGCGCAGTAGGCCGCGAAGGCGTGCCACATTTCCTGGTAAACGTTGATCGAGGCTTCACGGAGGGCGCATTCACTGCGTGCCCGGGAGCCTGATTCCGCTCGATGGATGACCCAATCGTCAAACAGCCGGCGCATGCGCTGTTCGATGGAGATGATATCGGCGTCATCGAAAAGAGGCAGGGTCATTGAGGCTTTCATTTTGCCGCCTATATGGAAACGATATTGTGAATGCGACCATATGTCGCTGATTTCGTTCCATGAATCAAATCCCAGGTCAAACCGAACTAACGGCAATCTGCCGTTAATGCCGACGTTTGCGCGCCTTTGGCGCGCGATGTTTTTCAGGTTGCAACAGCGATTGCCGTTAGTTCGGTTTCGTGATTGCAGATTGAATGAGAGGTGAAGAGGGGAGGCCAGCCGGGCGAACGAAGTTACCGATTCGAATCGGCTATTCGAATCGGGTGTCAGCTATCTGATTACGGAAAAGCGAACTTCAGCTTTCCTGCTAAACGCCTGCAACCGATTCCTCGGGAAGCGTTTGTTCGATCGCCAGCACAAGGGCGTCGATATCGAAAGGCTTTGCGATATGCCGCTGGAAGCCCGCATCCCGCGCCGCGATTCGATCCTGTCTCATTGCGAATGCGGTAAGGGCGATCGCGGGGATTGAAGAAACTGCGGGATTCGACCCGCTTCTCACGGCACGCAGGAAAGCATACCCATCCATTTCCGGCATGCCGATATCGCAAAGCAGCAGATCGAAGAGTTCGCCATTCAGAATAGTCAATGCCTCCGCTGCCGACGCCGCAGTCGTCACCCTGGCACCTGCCCTGTGCAACGACTCCATGATGATTTCGCGCACATTCGCTTCATCCTCGACGACAAGAATCCGCTTGCAAGTGATTTTCTGGCGCAGTCGGACTTCATCATCATCGGGGGAAGTATCCGTGAATCGATCTTGCCGGGAATGCACTGCCGGCAGCGTGACGATAAAGACGCATCCCTGTCCGATGCCAGCGCATTCAACCCTGATAGCCCCGTTGTGAAGCTCAACCAGGCTTTTTGCAATCGCCAGTCCGAGGCCAATCCCGCCCTGCTTGCGCGTGGATGAGGAATCCTGCTGACGAAAACGATCAAATACATACGGCAGAAACTCGGGTGCAATACCGCAACCGGTGTCAATCACGCGGATTTCAAGCCTGTTTTCCCGCTCAATGGCTTCGATGGCAATGACGCCATCCTTGTCGGTAAATTTAATCGCGTTGTTGAGAAGACTCGACATGATTTGATGAAAGCGGCGCGCGTCGGCTCGGATGAAGACCGGTTTCGCCGGTAATGCCGTCTTAATGACAAGTTGCTTGTTTTCAGCAACCCCGACAAACTCGTCACGAACGGTGGCAAGTAGTTCGACACCGTCGACGACCTGCGTTTCCAGATCGACTTTTCCAGCAAGCACCGCACTCATGTCCAGCAGATTATTGATGAGATCGGTTTGCAACCCGACGTTGCGCCGGATCGTGTCAGCTGCTTTTGTAACGTAAGCGTCATTCTGCATCCGCATCCCGAGCATCTGGGCCCACCCGCCAATCACGCTTAATGGCGTACGCAACTCATGCGACAGGGTTGCGAGGAATTCGTCTTTCATACGTGATACGTGTTCGATTTCAAGCCGCGCATTGCGCTCCTGCTCTAATGCAGATTCCATTTTTTCAGCGGCAATCACGGCCTGATGGACATTCGTCAATGTGCCGACCCAACGGAAAACATGGCCGTCTTCATTTCGTACGGCCTGGGCTCGGATTTTGAACCACCGGGCATCGCTTTCGGCCGCCGTACGCGAAAGCCGTGCCTGCATTTCCAGGTTATAGCCACTGTCACGGCATGCTTTCCACAATGCCAGAAACGCCTGGCAATCCGCCTCATGCATCCGCGTAGTCAGATCCTCCAGTCGCATGCTCGGGCAGGGTCCGAGTTCACGGAGCCACCGCTTGTTCATATATTCGAGCCGCCCGTCCGCATCGGCCTGGAATACCAGGTGGGGCAGGAAATCGGAAAACGTGGTGAACTGCCGCAGCTGTTCCACGGTGGCCGTGGCGTGCCGCCGGCCCTCATGCGCCAGCTTGTTGATCGCATTTTGCACCTGCGCCACTTCACCGATCGCGCTTTGCCCGCCCGGCGTGGCCGAAGGATCGCGCATCAACTGCTCGGCCGATTCCGCAAGGGCCCTGACCGGTTTGGTAATCCGGGCTGCGATCAGCCATGCAATCACGGCGGCGGCGGCGGCCAACAGCAAGGCTCCGGCAAAGAATGAGTTGCGCAAGCTCTCGGTCGGCGCAAGGGCGACAGAGGCAGGCTGGCGCACCAGGACCTGCCAGCCAAACCCCTGAAAGCTCCCACGCGGAATGACCGGGGCGGCGACGGTAAGATACGGCTTGTTGTCGCTCCATGTCTGTATGCCTGCTGATGTGGTCGGGCGATTTGCGGACAAACTGGTTAGCGGGGTGCCGATTCTGATTTGATCGTCCGGGGCCAGGACCACCTTCCCGGCGGTATCCAGCAGCAGGATTTCCATGCCATGCGAGTGCTTGAGCGGCCCGAGTATGTTCTCCCGGACCTGGTTGGTCCATTCGAAACTGACATGTGCCGACAACACTCGCGTGATGCGTCCGCTATTGTCCTCTATGGGGAAGGCGACATCCAGGAATCGAAGGGGATCACCGTTCGCCGGTTTGGGCAACAACTCCGCCAGCCGCACCGCCTCGTGCACATCTCCCAGGAACAAGCCTTTTTTCCCTTCCTCGAAGACCGGCCTTCCTTTGGCATTTCCCCCTTCAAAGATACCGTTATTCGCAGCAATGATCGTTGCAGTCGCGACGTCAACTACGCCGAGAAAGGCAAACTCGGGATGAATCTGTACGAAT
Source organism: Herminiimonas sp. (assembly GCA_028292315.1). Classification (GTDB taxonomy): domain Bacteria; phylum Pseudomonadota; class Gammaproteobacteria; order Burkholderiales; family Burkholderiaceae_D; genus JAQGMO01. The sequence continues at coordinate 19,469 of JAQGMO010000210.1, forward strand.
TCGTCGAGTATCGCGCGTAGTTCCGCCGGTGATGAGCGCGCATCTTGCAGCCGCGGCGACTGGGCCTGCATCCTTATTTCCCTGCTGAAATCATTCATCCCGGAGGCAAGTTCGCGTGCCATTTGCTGGCCGGTATTCTCGAGGTTCTTGTAGGCCAGGCGAAGCACTTCGCGCTGGGCAAGGCGGTCGAGGAAGCCTGCCAAAGCAAGCGACAATACGACAATCAGAATAGTGAGGGCGATTCCAAGGTAAGCATGCAAGCTGGTTATGCCAACGGATTTCTGCTTTTCGCCGTGCGCGGGCGTATGCCATCGGATATCCAGATGAGACGCTGCTGGCCGCGTCGGTGCCGGATCTACGGTGTTTTTCACAAAGTGTTGCCAGTTGCAGTTTTTGATGTGCCGAGCGGCAAAATGAACGAAAAAGTGGTCCCCTCGGGCGAGGATACGACATCCAGGCTGCCGCCATGAGAACGCGCGATTTCAGACGCAATGTATAAACCGAGGCCGAGGCCTCCTTCCGGACCTTCGACGGAACCGCGCGAATAGGGTTGGAACAGGCGTGGAACGGTTTCCGATGGTATTGGGACGCCTTGATTGGTGACAGACAGGACAAACACTCGATTGAGACTGCTCGCGGTCACGCGTACGGGGGTATCGACCGAACCATGAACAAGGGCGTTGGTAACCAGATTCGAGAGCAACTGTGCTACCCGCGCGGAGTCGCAGAAAACCGATTCACCGATCCGCATTTCGCACTCAATTACCCGCTCCGGAAAGGCTCCCTTCAATTCTGCGATAACATGCAGCATGTCTTGATTCAAAGCTTTCGCTTCACACAAATTCAACGGGATCCCGCCGCCTATTCTGCCACGCGTGAAATCGAGCACATCGTCGACAAGGCGTGAAATGCGAAGTCCGCTTCGTTGAATACGCTTGACAATGGAAATCGACGCCTTATCGAGCGGCCGCGCCAGTAAAACATCGCTGCCGGCAATGATGGATGCCAGCGGCGTGCGCAAGTCATGCCCCAGTACAGCGACAAACTGTTCCCGTAACTCCGCTGTTTCCAGCTCGTCGAGTAATGCGGTCCGGCTTTCATCCAGCTTCTTCTCCGTCTCCAGCTGCAGCGATATCAAATCTGCAAACAGCGCCAGGGTCGTGATGTTTTTTACGTTCGACACGGTTGCCGGAACCGGGTCCAGCGCACAAAGCGTGCCAAAGTACTCGCCGTCGGCCCTGGTCAGGGGAAAGGAGATATAGCTTTCAAAGCCATACATTTGCGGCGTGAGATGGGTACAGTACTGTGAATCGGTACTGGCCTTATCAATCACGATCGGCATCCGGCTGTCCCGGACTTCACTGCACAATGTGGTCGCCACATCAAGCTGCTCGCCGGGCTTCAGGCCAAAACCGATTTTGTCCAGAACAGCGCAGGTGGTCCACGAGTCCCCGGTCACGCGGGCAATGCATGCGAAGCGCAAGCCAGTCATTTCGATCACTGCCTGGAGTATGGTGGGAACCGCACTGATTGACTGGATTGCCGCGATGTCCGCAGCGATGGAAGATTTCATGCAGGCTCCGATTTTTCCTAAATATGACGTCACAAACTAAAAAGCGACATCGCTACTCCGTCAGCGTTGCCGAAGACGCACGCTTCAAAGCCGTTCACAATGCGTAACTGAATGAGGCAACCATATATTTTACCCTTTGACGCGTCGTGCCCTCAATCGCATCAGGAATTTATTGGGAAATGGTCGTATACGAATCTTCGGCGCCCATGTCGAATAATCATCCCGCAAGCCTTGCAAGGTATTCCCTGATTCGCTTTGCGTTAGCGCCGGCGTCACCGCGCCCGACCCGGGAAACCGAGCGGATGTCCACCTTGCTGCCCGCTGCCGCAGGCTGCACGCGTATTACCACATCATCCTTGAAGCCGAACCATCGAGTGGCGGCGGTGGCTTCAATCCGGCCTGCGGCCGGCTCCTCGGCGACCAATTCCCACCCCATGGCGCGGGCGGCCGCGACTGCGCGCGAAAACGCGTCCGCGGGTGGGAGTGGAAGAGACAATGACTGGATGTCGGGATAGGCAAGCCGTTGGGCCTGTGCGACCGCCTCGCCGCCATGGTCGGCCGAATTTGGCGCCCCCGCGCGCCGGGCAAGAATCGCGTGAAATGCCGGCGGATCGGCCAGATCCGTTGATATGTCGTGGATCGGTGGCAGCGCTCTCGCCTGTTTTTGCAAGGACCATGGCACGTAAGCGACCGCGAGCCCCAGCACAATACTCAGCAGCAGCATTGCCTTTGCCCCAGTCCGGATTTTCGGTATCGCTAGCGCGAGCAACGCGGCTGCCGCTGCGACCAGGCCTGCATAGGCGGCATTGCCCAGGATTCTGAATCCGGTGGGGAAGGGCCAGAAGCCGGCGCGCACGCCGAGCCCCGAAACTGCGAGCGCTAATGCGGCCGCCAGTGCCACGACAAGGGGAATGCGGGCGATTTTCATGGCTTCTTTTTCATGTTTTCAATTCAACAGGTTGAATGCGCCTCCGGGAAACAAGTCGCAGCGAAATGTACGAAAGCATACATTAGCAGGGTATCAGAACTGGCCATCGGCGTGATCCAGTTCCGGCGTATCGCCGACGTATTAAAATGACGGCTGTTTTGCGGTGAAAGGCGACGATTCTCAAAATGAAATATCTCATGGGCTATCCCGACGACTTGCGCCGGCAGGCGCAGAAGCTCGTCGATGAAAACAGGCTGGGGGCCGTACTCCTCGAAAGGTATGCGACACCACACGATATCCGGACCGACAAGGCGCTCTATCAATATGTCGCCGGGTTGAAAAATGCGTTTATCCGGAACGGCGAACCGATCAGCAAGGTGGTTTTCGACAGCAAGATTCAGGTCATCCGGGATGCGCTTGGTTTGCATACCACGATTTCCCGGGTGCAGGGCAATAAGCTCAAAGCCAAGCGTGAGATCAGCGTTTCATCGCTTTTCAAGAATGTCCCGATCGAGTTCCTGAAGATGATTGCAGTGCATGAATTGGCGCACTTGAAGGAAAGGGATCACGACAAGGCATTCTATAAACTGTGCACCTATATGGAGCCCAGGTATCATCAATACGAGCTTGACCTGAGACTATATCTGACCCATCTCGATTCTTCGGGTGTGGCCTTATGGCCGGGACGCAGCTAAAGCGATCGGGCATGCCGAGCTTCCATACTTAAAATCTCTACAACACAAGGTGCGTGGTATCGGGTCGGCATACCGAGACGTCCGCCAAACACAATTGGCGTAACCTGAACCGATGGAGCATGATCGCGGGAACCTCCTCGCACCGTCCATCTCGAAACATGATATGGTTTAATCATCACTTTTTCGGAGATACCATGGCCAGACGTAAAGTGGGGCATACCCAACTGGAAGCAGCACCGCTTGCATTCGGCGGGAATGTATTCGGTTGGACCGCGGACGAGAGCAGTTCATTCGATCTGCTCGATGCATTTGTCGATGCCGATTGCAACCTGATCGATACGGCGGATGTGTATTCGAGATGGGCGCCTGGCCTCAAGGGAGGCGAATCTGAAACCATCATTGGAAAGTGGCTCAAGCAGTCCGGAAAGCGCGACAAGGTAATTATTGCCACCAAGGTTGGAATGGAGATGGAGCCGGGCAAGAAGGGGCTCTCAAGAGCGCATATCCAGGCCTCGGTCGAAGACTCGCTGAGGCGGCTGCAGACTGATTACATCGATTTGTATTTTTCCCACAAGGACGATCCCGATGTGCCGCTCGAGGAAACGCTGGAAACCTACGCGCGCCTGATCCAGCAGGGAAAGATCCGCGCGATCGGCGCTTCGAATTTCAGCGCGGAGCGACTGGAAGAGGCATTGCAGATCAGCGAACGCGAGGACTTGCCGGCGTATGAATGCCTGGAGCCGAATTACAATCTTTACGACCGTTCCGACTATGAGGACAATCTTGAGCCGATATGTCTGAAGTACGGACTCGGCGTCATCAGTTATTTCGCGCTTGCGAGCGGCTTCCTGACCGGCAAATACCGGACGGAAGCCGACGTGGCGAATAGTCCGCGCGCCAGGATGGTGAAACCGTATTGGAACGAGCGCGGATTCCGCATTGTCGACGCGCTGGAGCAGGTGGCGCGGCAGTACGGCACCACGCCGGCAAGCGTAGCCATAGCCTGGGTGGTTGCACGCCCCGGCATCACTGCTGCTATTGCCAGCGCCACCAATGTTAAACAGCTTGGTGAACTGGTGCGCGCGATCGAGCTGACGCTGGATCCGGCTTCAATGGACATGTTGAATAAGGCAAGTTCAGCCTGAGTTGCCGCTATCGCCAGACCCTGGGTGTACTTCATCCAGCAGCATGCGGCGCGCTCGCTCGACTACCGGAAGATCGATGAGCTTGTTATCGAGCCGCACCGCGTGCCCGCTCGCCGCATCCGACGCGGCGATCACGGCGCGCGCCCAACGCAACTCTTCTTCGCTTGGCCGGAAGCCGCTTTCAGTAAGCGCCACCTGATTGGGATGGATACAAAGCTTAGCGCCGAAACCAAGCTCGCGGGCGCGCGCGACGTCGCTCTGTAGTTGCGCAGCGTCGCCGATCTGCATGGTTACGCCGTCGATCGGCGCACCAATCCGCGCAACAACCGACGTAATAACCAGCGTCGAGCGCGCGAACAGAAGGCCCTCGGCGTCGTTGAGAATGCCGGTATCCAGTTGGAAATCAATGGAGCCAAATGCAAGTCGTTCAGTTCGCGGACCCTTGGCAATCTCCAGCGCATTCATCAGGCCGAGTGCGGACTCGATGATAGGAATGACCGGAATCTCAAGCGTGTCCAGAAGCCTGATGATTTCACGGAGGGGCGCGGCTGACTCGGTTTTCGGCAGCATGATGCCGAGCGGTTTAACCGCTGCCAGCGCGCGCACGTCATCTTCGAAGTACTCGGTATCGGCACTGTTAATGCGCACCCAGGCGCCAGGGTCGGCAGGCTGGCGTTGCGCCAGCCAGTCGCACACGGCCGCCCGCGCCGCCAGTTTTTCTTCCGGCGGCACCGCATCTTCAAGGTCGAGCACCACGGCGCCGGCTCCGGACGCAACCGCTTTGACAAAGCGTTCGGGCCGATTGCCTGGAACAAACAGATAACTACGTTTCATCGCGATGTCCGGCAAAGGTAAGACGACAGGATAAGACCCGATTGCGAGCCATCAGGCGGCAATCACGCCGGCGGCACGCAATTCGCCGATCTGGTCGGCAGTATAACCAGCCTCGGTCAGCATCGCGACCGTATCGGCCCCCATGGCTGGCGCGGCAGCGCGTGGCAGGCTTACTCCAGGGACGCGGATCGGGCCGGCAATCATGCGCGCCGCGCGCCCGTCCGGATAGGCGTAATCCACCAGCGCTTCACGTTCGGCCACATACGGGTTTTCCAGCGCCTGCGCGATGTCGTATACCGGCGCCGCAGGTACCTTTCCGCCAAACTCCGTCATCCACTCCTCGGTGGTGCGCTCCATCAGTTCGGCATCGACCATCCGCGTGACCTGGTCGCGGTTCTGCAGCCGGGCTGCGAACGTGGCGAACTGTGGATCGGTGTGCCATTCCGGTTTGCCTAACACGTCGGCCAGTACGCCCCAGAACTTTTCTTTATTACACATCAGGAAAATCCATCCATCCCTGGTTCGATAGAGCTGGCTCGGCGTGAGGCTTGGATGCGACGAGCGCGGGCTGCGGCCGGTAACGACGCCCTTGTTGAGAAACCAGGTGCCCGGGTAGTTGAGATTGTGCAAAGCGACGTCGAACAATGAGGTGTCGACATCCATGCCCTGTCCGGAGGCGCGTGCGCCGACCACGCCGGCCAGCAAGCCGAAGGCGGCAGCCAGGCCCGTCATCAGGTCGACAATTGACAATCCGTAACGGGTAGGCGGCCCATCCGGCTCGCCGGTCATGGACATGTGCCCGGCTTCAGCCTGCATCAGGTAGTCGTATCCGGGCCATGCCGTTCGCGAGCCTTCGCGGCCGTAGGCCGACAGATGGGCGCAGACAATACGCGGATTGGCTTCCTTCAGATCTTCATACGTCAGCCCGAGCTTGGCCGGCAAGTCACCGCGCAGGTTGTCGAGGACCGCGTCGGCGTCTTTTACCAGCGCCAGAAAAACTTCCCGTCCGGCCGGATGTTTCAGGTCCAGCGTGATGCTCTTCTTGTTGCGATTGAAAGTCTGGAAGAAATGGCTGTCGTTCGGGCCAAAATAATGCGGCCCCACGCTACGGCCGACATCGCCGCCATCCTTGTGGTTCTCGATCTTGATCACTTCCGCGCCGAGGTCCGCGAGATAGAGCGTGCCGAAAGGGCCGGCGCCATATTGCTCGACGGCGAGTATGCGCACACCGGCCAGCGGCAAGGGATTTACATTGGCAGCAGTATTCATGGTCGTGTTCAAATCTTTCCAAAAGGAGAAAGTGCAGTCTCGAACTGCACTGCGCTGGGCAGCGCCTCAAGATCGAGCACGAGGTCGCGCACGCGTTGCGCAACTTCATGCGAAAAGTAAAGCGCGCAGTTATCGAAGTACTTTGTTTCGATCTCGGCGTTGCTTAACGGCTGCTCGGGGTTGCCGCGGTTTACAGCGACGCGGTGGCGCAGCTCGCGGCCATCGTTCAGCGTAACAATCACTTCGCCGGTGTAGTGCCGCGGGAAGGTGGATGCCGGGTCAATTTCATAGTCGACCTTGTCCATCAGCGCCAGAATGCGCGGCTCGACAAAGGCCCTGGGCAGCATTTCGGCAAGGCCCAGCCGGCCGCGCAACAGCCCGCTTGCAACCGCATACGGCAAGCTGAACTTGGCGTCGTAATCATTCTTGGGCCGACGTTTGGCTGCCACCGGCTCCGCCACCGACTTCACCACGCCGGCCGGGATCAGGGCGCGTATCGATTTGATGGATGCGGCGTCGACGCCGGCCTGGTGCAGCGCGATCGCTGCGTCGGCGCAGCCGTGCACGAAATGGCAGGCGGGGAAGGGCTTGATGGCCACGTTATCGATTTCCCATGTACTGCCGAAGCCGGCAGTGGCGAGCGACAGATCGCAGCCGGCGAACTCGGATGGCGGCAAATGGCTGCGATACAGGCCGAAGCGTCCCTCATACGCCTCGCGCGGCGCCGGCATATCGTCGCCGGCAAGCGCCGCCGCGGTGATGCCGCTGGCCGCGGCCCATCCCGGATGAATGCGCTTGGTCCAGGAGCCGTCTTCGATGAATTGCAGGCTACCGCTGGCAAATGACAAGGCGATGCCTTGCGCGCCTGCCAGCTGCGCGCGTGACAATTTCATCAGTCGGCCCGCCACCAGCGAGCAGGCAAACACGCCGATCAGGCCGGTGGGGTGAAAACCGACCTGGTGAAACGCGCCCTTGACCACGCTCGCGAGGCGCGCGCCGGTTTCCATGCCGGCGATATAGGCGGTCAGCAGCTGCTCCCCCGAAGCGCCGACGTGGGCCGCGGTGGCGATTGCCGCCGGCAGGGTGCTGACGGTCAGGTGTGCCACCCCGGCTGCGTGCGTGTCATCATAATCGAGGCCATGCATCAGCATGCCATTGACGACGGCCGCATCGCGCAGGGGCAGCCGATGCGGCATGCCAATGACGCCGCGCGGGCCCTCGCCGGCAAGTTTGGCGACCGAAGCCGTAATTTGTCCGGCGAACCCTTCTTCACGCGCGGCGAACGCGCAGCCGATCGAATCGAGAATCAGATGTTTGGCGCGCGTGACTACGGCGCCCGGGACGGCGGCGAGATCAAGGCCGGCCGTGAAATCAGCCAGTTGCTCCGAGATCGGGGAAGTGGGCACCGCCGGCGCGGCGGCCTGATCGGATTGAAGGCGCGTTGCGAGGTCCATGGCTACTCCTGTTCAGATACTTCGGCAAATGACGTCAGCAGGGCAGGTTGCTGCAGCGCGCCATCACATGGGCCTCCGCAGCCGTTTCAAGCGCTGAATATGGCGTCGGCTAATCGATCTTGGCGCCGGATACCTTGACTGCTTCCGACCATTTCGCTGTTTCAGTCTTTACGTATTCGGTCAGTTGTTCCGGGGTCATGACCATCGGCTCGGTGCCCAGCGCGAGAAAGCTGGCGCGAATTTCCGGCGTGCCCAGGATTCTTTTGATTTCCGTGTTGAGCTTTGTGACGATGGCTTTAGGCATTTTTGCCGGCGCCGCGAGTGCAACCCAGGGGACAGCCGAGAAACCGGGATAACCGCTCTCGGAAATCGTCGGCACTTCCGGTATCGATACGGCTCGCGATGCACTCGACACGGCGATCGCGCGCAGCCTGCCGTTCTTGATGAAGGACATGGTTCCAGCCATGGTCTCGAACATCACGTCGATCTGCCCGCCGAGCAGATCGGAAACTGCTGCCGGACCGCCCTTGTAAGGCACGTGAACCATGTTAATGCCGGCCATCATCTTGAAGCTTTCGGTGGCAAGATGATTGGTCACGCCGTTTCCGCCCGAACCATAGTTGATCTTGCCGGGATTTGCCTTGGCATAGTCGACCAGCCCCTTGATGTCCTTGATCGGAGAGGATGCATTGACGACGACCGCATACGGTACTACGCCGATGCCGGCCACCATCACGAAATCGCGCGCCACGTCATAGGGCAGCTTGCTATAGAGCGCAGGGTTCACCGCGAGCGGACCGCTGGACGTCGCCAGCAGCGTATAGCCATCAGGTTCGGCCTTTGCCGCCAGCTGGCTGGCGATGATGCCGGCTGCGCCGGGTCTATTGTCAACCAGGAATTGCTGGCCGAAGGATTTACTGAGTTCTGCCGCGACGGCGCGTGCCAGAACGTCGGTAGCCTGTCCCGGCGGAAAGCCGAGAAGTATGCGTACAGGTTTGTTGGGATATCCGGCAGCCGGGTCGGCAGTTTGTCCGTATGCACCCGTCATTGCGGCGCTTAGCCCGAAGGCGGCAACTGCCGCGGCGAAAAACTTAAGCGGTTTCATCTGATGGTCTCCTGGATTTGTCTGTAATTCTCCGGCCCAGGCGACATGGTCCAACACGCCTGCACCGACTCATTCAAACATATTAACCGGCATGAAACGCGCTGCGCCGTCTAATTTGTACGGACAATATACAAGCATCAATCCGGGCTGTCAACGAAATGAAATGGCGAGCCGCGCGGCGCGCCTGCCTGACGGTCAGCGCCGCAACACCACCCGGTATGTGAACCGGTCCGCGGGATGAACGTTATCGGCAACTTCAATCAGACGTCCGCCGCGGTCGAAATAACTGCGCGTGATGGACAAGCCCGGCGTTCCGGCGGGAACCCCGAGGTTGGCAGCGTCATTCTCGTCCAGGACGATGCCGGTGATCGCTTGTTCGACGCGCTCAATGCGCAACCCGAAGTCCCGCTCGATGATGGAATACACTGCGCTATGAGAGTTGCGCAGTGTCTTTTCAATGCCGTCCAGGACTGGATTAAGAAACAGGCGCGTGACTCCGAACGGCCGGCCGCCATCCTTTTCGCGCCGGATCGCCACGGCATAAATCCATTCCTCTCCGGGGGCTGCCGCCATGCTCCGCGCCTGTTCCTTCGACAGGCCGACCCGCCCTATATACATATACTGAAAATCGGTGCTTTGCGCGTACTGGAACAGGTCGCGCAGCGATGCGATGTCCTGGGTATAGCGCGTATCGTCGGGCAGGGCGGCAACCACAGTGCCGGCGCGCGGCTTCCGGTGAACCAGTCCGGCCGTCGACAACACCCGGATCGCCTCGCGAATAGTGAAGCGCGATACATTGAGCTGATCGCACAACTCATGTTCGGTCGGCAGCTGCGCGCCCACCGGATACTGGCCGCTCGCGATTGCCTCGCGCAACGCATGGGCGATCTGCATATAACGCGGCGGCGCGTCTTTCGATTCCGGTTTATGCCGTGCCGCACCATTGGCGCCGCGCGCCGTTTTCGGTGATTGCACCGTCGCCGTGCGCGCTGGCGTGCCGCCGGGGACGGCTGGAACCGCGTTTTTTATAGCCTTTTTCATGTTGCTTTTTCAATTTTCGGAAATTGATCCAATTATCGCTCGATTTACGCCGGACTATCGTTTTTTCCTTTTTGTCCGTACAATTAGAATTTCCGTTCAATTGAGGAGACAGCCATGGCAGGGCAAATCAAGCAGGTTGGAGAGCGCACCTTCCGCGAATCTTTCGGGCGTTACTACGAAGAATTCAACGTTGGCGATATTTACCAGCACCGCCCCGGCCGCACGATCACGCAATACGACAACATTCAGTTCACGCTGATGACGATGAACACCCATCCCATGCATTTCGATGAAGAGTATGCCAAGCATAGCGAGTTCGGGCGCTGCATCGTTTGCAGCCCGATGACGGTTGCGCTGATGGTCGGAATGAGCGTTACCGATGTGAGCCAGAAAGCGATTGCCAATCTCGGCTGGAATGAAATCAAGCTGACCCACCCGCTATTCGCCGGCGACACGCTGTATGCGGAATCCGAAGTGCTGGATAAACGCGAATCCAAAAGCCGGCCCAACGCCGGGCTGGTAACGGTCAAGACGATAGGCTTGAACCAGGACAAGGTCATGGTGTGCGAATTCAGCCGCACCATGTTGATCATGAAGCGCAGCGGCGCGGACGTGGAGTCGAAAGCCAACTATTGAGCCGACACGGTTTTATTGTTCACAGCATCAGCATCAGCATCTAACCCAGCGCCTGAGCGCAATTGATCTGCCCTACAACATTGAGGAGACACCATGAGCCTGCCCGCCGTAGAACGTCCACAGCGCCACACCGACCCCGCCGAAGAAGCGGCCCTGCTTGACGCCATCCAGCGCTGGCTTGACAAGGAAGTTCGCCCGCAGGTAATGAAGCTGGAGCACGATGACATTTATCCGTACGAGATGGTCGAGAGCATGAAAGCGATGGGCCTGTTCGGCGCCGTCGTCGATCCGAAATGGGGCGGCCTCGGGTTATCGGCGTCGACCTACGCGAAGATCGTGATGCAGATTTCCTCGGTCTGGATGTCGTTGACCGGCATTTTCAATTCGCACCTGATGATGGCAATGCTGGTCGAACGGTATGGCTCCGACGAACAGAAGCAGCGCCTGCTGCCGCGCATGGCTTCCGGGGAGCTGCGTGGCGGCATTGGCCTGACCGAGCCGGACGCCGGCACCGATCTCGCCGGAATTCGTACCCGGGCGGTGAAGGACGGCGACCACTACGTCGTCAACGGCACTAAAACCTGGATCACGAACGGCATCGAAGGTGGGTGCTTCGCCGTGTTGGTCAAGACTGATCCGGGCGCGGAACCGGCGCGCCGCGGCCTGTCGATGTTCATCATGGAAAAGGGTCCAGGCTTTACCGTGTCGCGCAAGCTCGAGAAGATTGGTTACAAGGGAATCGACTCGGCTGAGCTTCTGTTCGACGATTATCGTGTACCTGCGAACAACCTGATTGCCGCGGAAGGGCAGGGATTCTATTGCGCAGTCGGCGGACTTGAGCTCGGCCGGATCAACGTTGCGGCGCGCGGCGCCGGCATTGCCAAGGCGGCGCTCGATGAATCGGTCAAATACGCGCAAATGCGCAAGACCTTCGGCAAGCCGATCGCGGAACATCAGGCCATCCAGCTGAAACTGGGCGAAATGGCGACCCGCGTTGAAGCGTCGCGGCTATTGATCGAAGCGGCCGCCCAGGCCTATGACGCCGGCCGGCGCTGCGACATGGAGGCGGGCATGGCGAAGTATTTTGCTTCGGAAGCCGGGCTGGAAAACGCGATCGAAGCAATGCGCATACACGGCGCTTATGGCTATTCAAAGGAATATCCAATCGAGCGTCTGTTGCGCGACGCGCCGCTGATGTGCATAGGCGAGGGCACCAATGAAATGCAGCGCATCATCATTGCACGGCAACTGGTGGCACGAAATCCTGTTTGAGATCAAGGCGCAAGCTAAGCGATCGCAATGACAAACCCCGCCGAAGCGGGGTTATTTTCGTGCTTAAAAAGAGTGCTTCCACTTAGGTTGCCGTTCACCTGCTGGCTGAACGGCATTGCTGCAACGGCCGGCTTGCCCTTTCAGACTGGCCGGCGTGGGATGCGTGGGATTACGGCGCCAGCAGCTGCGCGTTGTGGAAGTGCCCGAACTCGCGTCCTCCCGAATCACGGGAATACAGGAGCAATCCCGAGAGGTTGGCATTGTCGGCATATCCGTCGGCGCCGCAATGCACTTCGTTATTCCCATTCGCGCATAATATCGTGCCGGAGCGGGCCGTCGAAGATACATTTGCCCCGTCACTAAAGTTGTTGACGGTCGTGGGCGTCGTACTGGTGTTCAGTGTATACCCGAACGCGGTGATACTGGACGGGGCGAGCGCTCCATCAGGCACATCCCATTCAATCATAATACTCGGAACGTTCGTCAGCGGCGTGTACGAAGTATTGATAGGCGTACGGGGAATCAACATACTCCGAAGATCAACCAAAGTCTGCGCTTCCGACAAAACCGCCCATTTTTTCGAGCGCAGTTCAGATATGGTCATTGCGCGCGCCCGTGTCTTGAACGTCTGCACCACGTCCGGCTCGGTTGCGTCCGGCGTATAGTAGTACGCGAATGACCAGACGCTTTGCGCAGCATAGGTCGCAATGGCGCCGTCGGTGTCGTCGGTGGCTGCGAAAAACAGCCCGGCTTCGCGTGTTGAGGGATGCGCGGTGTTTGCATTGGCCGCCGTGTCGGCATATTCAGAACGCATGCGAATGGCGGTAGTGCCGGAGGGCGTCAGCTTCCCGTTGGTAAGGACCGGTTGGCGATCGGCGCCGAGGCGAGGCAATACCATGCCGTCCGAGCCGCGAATCATCGTGATCAAATTATGTTTTGGTGTGGTCACGACTACTTTATAGACTGGTTGCCCACCCACATTTTGCAGCGGGATATTAATGTTATATCCGGTGCTGTAGTAAGTTGAGCTGGGCTGGTTCACAAAGGTACGTAGCTGGTGGTATGCGGAAACGGCACCGGCGAGCTGGTATTGATTTCCAAAGATCTTGAGCGTGCCATTCGCATCTTTAGTTACCACCAATGATTCATTGGCAATGCCGCCGAAGCGGTCAGTTGAACGGTAGCCGATGACGATATCACCGTTCACGCGGCTAAATTCATAAGTGCCACGATCAAATTTCACACCGGTTGCTCCGTCGCGGAACAGTCCACCGAATGCGGAAGTGGCGCCGACGGCTACGCCATTGTTCTTGTAACTCGTCGGGTCATCGTTCTTGAACAGGGTCCGGCAGGCGGGGGCCGTCACATTGGCGCCGGTGGCGTTGCTGGCCGTGCTGTCCACGCGCGTTGCCAGGGGCAGGGCGTAACACGCGGTCATGCGATTCAGCACGTCGGCGATCAGGGCACTCGTGCCACTCGGAACAAGGGCAGCGGAACTCAGCTCGGCGCCTGCTACCGTAGTGGGCGTGATCTGGTTGTCTCCGACGATCTCGGTCACCGTCTGCGCACTGGAAAACTGGATTACGGGCGGCTGCGCGCTAGCATCGGTTTGAGTGAGCTTGATGCCGATTTCGATATTGGTAGTCGTCGTACCCGACGGCGAAAAATCGACCCGGATCGAGTCGAGCAAGCGGTCGAAGCCGGTACCATCGGTCACGAACGTGCCTTTGAGCGGGTCGAAGGCCGTCGTGCCTGTAGCAGCGAGCATCGGCGCCAGGATCTGCCTAACCTCGTTGACCTTGGCGGCGACCGTCGCCGAATTGATCAACGACGTTCCGGCCGCCACTTCGCCAGACAGTTTCAGCGGGTCGCCCGAACTGCTCAAGCGGGATGCAATCAGTGTTGTCACCGGCGTTATATTAACCGTGCCGGTTACTGCTGTCTCCGATATGCTTACCAGCGAATCGACCGTTCCCAGATCATTGGTACGCGTAGCAATGATGATGAGCGGCGCGACGGCGCCACTGCTGAGGGTTACCGTGTAAGCGCCGTCGGCTCCGACGACTGCGCTGGTCCCGACGGTGGCACCGGTGCTGTCCTTGATCACTACGGTTGCTCCGCTAAATGCAGCGCCGCTCGCCGCCACACCGGAAACGGTTATAGCCGCGGGAGGCGCGACGACAACGTTGGCGGGCGGAGTGGTGGACGAGGAGGGCGAGTCGGATGATCCGCTGCTGCACCCTGCGAGAATCAGCGCAACAGATAAAATGCTTAATCTGTGCAAAGAAACACTATTTTTCAACATTTTTAGTCCTTGGTCGAAAGCGAACATCAATTAAGTTGGCTAGTTTTTTACAATGATTGAGTACGGTAAAAATTTGTCTCTTTTTTAAAAATGAAAAATTGCTCGGGAACACTCGTAATGTCGGGTTAGCATGAAGCTATGTTGAAGCGTGAAACCGCAGACTTGCAAATTTCCGGCTGTAATCTGCTATTCAAGAAGTCCGACCGCTTACCTGAACTGTTTTCTGCAGAAACATTTCCTTATGGAATCGCAGCGACTATATTGTGGTTTTTCAGATTGCGCATCACATGAACATGTGAGGCGGAGTGTTTATATTTGCTACAGACTACGGCCTTACTGGTTAATGTCTAATCCATGGATCGTATGAAACGAGATTCCGCATTATTGTATGTGGCTATTGTCGAGGACGACTATTCCACTCGGGCACGTTTATGCGATGCCATTGCAGCCCAGCCGAACATGCAGTTAGGCGTCGCATGCGATCGGGTCCGTCCCGCGCTCGATTGGCTTGAACACAATAAACCTGACCTGTTGCTCACCGATCTTGGTCTGCCGGACGGCAATGGATTGGAAGTCATCAAACGGTGCGCTGCGCTTTACCCGGACTGCGACATTCTGGTCATTACCATGTTTGGCGATGAAAAGAACGTCATGTCCTCGGTCGAAGCAGGTGCAGCCGGTTACATCCTGAAAGACTCGGACTACTTCGACGTCAGCCGGGCGATGCTTGAGTTGCTCGCTGGGGGATCGCCAATGAGCCCGGTCATCGCAAGAAAAGTTCTTAACCGGGCCCGTTCGCTTGAAATCCTGGCCGGACCAGGTTCTTCCAGCTGCGATGTGCCGCTCAAGGTCACGTTGACGGTTCGTGAAACGGAAGCTTTGAACCTGATCGCTCGTGGATATACTTATGATGAGACCGCCCGGATGCTCATGATCTCATTGTCGACGGTCCAAACTTATATTCGGAGCATTTACGGTAAGCTCGCTGTTAACTCCCGCGGCGCAGCGGTGCTGGCGGCGCATAAGATGGGATTGCTCAAAGACGATCTGTTCACAGTACGAAAATAAAAAACACTGCAGCCGGAAGCGCGTCTGCGCAGTTGCGCCGTTGACGGCTCCATTGAGTCTGATTTACCCATAAAAAGAACGACAGATGCTTCGGACGCGACGCCTATCGAAACGACGGATCAATGCGGCTTTTTTCGGCATGATGCTGTACATTTTATGTGCGACGCAAGAAGTGCAGGCATTGACACTATTGAATAGTGCTACCGTGACCATCGAACTCGCAACGAACGCGGGAACGCTTCCTCCCGCCGCGGTGCAGCTGCCCTATAACTGGAACAGCGAACAAGGAGGCGTGAGCGGGAAAGCCCATTTTGTCATCAGGTTTCCAGCCGCTCCGGACGGACCGCAGCAAGGGTTGTTCATCCGCCGCATCGGCAATTCCTTTGAACTTGCGGTCAATGGCGAGCGACTGGCAAAGGAAGGTATCCATGGCGACCTCTATACCGATACGCGTTCCCAGCCGAGACTCTTTATCATTCCGCCCCATCTTCTGCGTGCCGATAACGTCGTTACCATTACGATTGGCGCGGTAAGCGGGCGATCTGCCGGGGTCGGCCCCGTATATGGTGGAACCGTGGAAGAAGTCCGCCGGTTATACGAGGAATCAATCCGATGGCGCAATAACGCCTCCCTGGTCATTATGGTCGTCAGCGCGCTTTTGGGTGGGCTGGTTCTCCTGCTCTGGCTGCACCAGCGCGAGAGCCTGTATCTGTATTACGCGTTGAGCGAACTGTTGTGGGCCGTTCATATCGCGGACACCCAATTGGAGGCTTCGCCATTGCCATGGCCCTGGTGGGGCTTCATCAGCTATTTAACTTATGCGGCCTCGCCGGGATTTATCTGCAAGTTTTCACTGACGCTGATCGGCAGGCACGACGGATGGTTCAAACGGCTCGTGGATTTCCAGTTATGGTTTACGACGCCTGTCATTGCGCTGGCCTTGCTCGGAAACCGCCCCGGGCTTGTATCGCTCTGGCTCGGGTTCACCATTCTGATGTGCATTGCTGTTGCCGGCGCGGTGATCCGTCATGGCTTTCGTGAAAGTTCTGTTGAACAGCGTGTACTGTCCGTGGCGGTTGCAGTAACCAGCGTTGCTGCCATACGGGATATGGTGGTGTTTCGGATATTACCCGGTTATGGCGGGTTCCCGGTGCTCTTGTTCGCGTGGGCGGCGTTCGGTATCTGCATGGCGTGGGTCATCGCGCAGCGCTTGCAAAAACTGACTCAATCTGTCGGCGACATGAATAATACCTTGACGCAGCGCCTGGCTCAGCGGGAAAAAGAACTTGGCGCCATATTCGAATCCCGGGCCGTACATGCTCAACATCAGGCGGTTATCGATGAACGCCAAAGAATCATGAGAGACATGCATGATGGCCTTGGCAGCCAGCTGGTCAGCGCCGTCCGTCTCGTCAAAGACTCGAATGTGCCGCGCAGCATGCTCGCCGAGCAATTGGAAGATGCATTGGATATCCTGAAGCTGACCGTCGACGCAATGCAGGATACCGACGGCGACATTGCGATGCTTCTTGGCACACTGCGCTACCGATTATCCCCCAGGCTCGATGCACTCGGCGTTGCCTTGACTTGGGAGGTGCTGCCGTTGCCGGTAGTCCAGAACTGGACGATACAAAAATCGAGCCATCTGCAACTGATCCTGTTCGAGGCAATTTCCAATGTAATGGCACATGCAAAGGCCACCCGTGCCCATCTGCGCGCATGGCACAGGAATGGCGAAAACGGGGACGAGATATTCATCTCGCTCAGCG
>JAQGMO010000277.1 GCA_028292315.1 Herminiimonas sp.
AAGCGCGCCGACCAGCGTCGCGCCGTCCTTTGAACTCAATTCGCTGTTTTTGATGGATAAGTAGATGCGCCGGCCTGGCTGATACGCCGAAGCAATGGCCTCAAGTACCGGTGCCGCCATTTTATGAAACTGGCCATGCACCAGCCTCTCGAACGGACAATGGAGAATGCGCCACTCGGCACTGCGCACGGCTGCGATGACGATTTTCTTCCAACGCCCCCTTTGGACAGCCAGGCCGCGCTTCTCAAGCGGCAGGCGAATGCACGCATGGTTACTGATCGCCGCCTCGACATCACTTTCGGCAATCTTTTTTTTGCTGGTCGCGATTTTTCCGAGCCGATCACTGGAGAGCATAAACTCCTGCTCCTGGACAGCCGCTTCCCGTATTCGCAGATCGCGCCAGAGTGCGCGCATTGTTTCGTCCGACGCAAGCCGGTCATCAGCGGCCGGACAGGCGCGGATCGCGTTTTGGATCGTGGTACAGGCAAGGGCCAGGCATACCTGATCCAATGGGCTGAGATGGGCCAGGACCATCGCATCGACGTCGTGCGGGACGGCAATTCCGGATAGCGCATTGAGCAGACTGCGGAGCGGGGGCGGCGCATTGTGGCGCTGATCGGGGTCTGTGCCGCGTTCAACATGCGTCGCCTTCTCCCTGCGTCGCGTACGGCGTTGCTTTAGCGTCCTCGCGCCCGGACTCGCGGGATGCACGCGCGCGCGAGTCCGGCCTGGACTCGATCAACGGTTCGGATGACGGTGCATGTGTCGGTGCATGTGTCGGATTAACAGGCAGGTCATTGGGTTGCGGCGTACGCCCGTATACTTTTTTGGATGAGGAAAATCTGGTGCGATCCATATGGGTTTTTTGCAGAAACCGATCCGCCGGATTGGCGAGTCCTGATCAGCCTGAGTGACAGCCTCGCTGATGAAGTTCCATGCGCATTTCGGCTTCTTTCCACTTCTTTATGGATCGCCGGGAAAGCACCGCAAAAGGCCGGCAGTGTTTTCACCGCGCACACCGGAAGCGTTCGTTCAAAATACACTTGTGACTGAATCCGCAACGGTACCGGCCCACCATGCCGGTAATACACCGTTCGGCATACTGGAACAAAACTTGCAGATATGGGCCACGGCCTTACCAAGGCAGGGCATCTTTCGGGCGGTACTCGCCTGATCGGTATCAGAAACATATAACTGGAGATTCACCCGATGAAGCGCATCTTAAGTTCAGCTATTTCCGCAGCAGTGACAGCAGTAGCCTTGCCCGGTCTTGCGACCGCCCAGATCTCGGACGATGTCGTCAAGATCGGCGTCATCGTCGACAAGACCGGTGTCTATTCCGCGAACGGCGGCCCGGGCGCAGTCAAGGCGGTTGAGATGGCTGTCAGGGATTTTGGCGGAAAAGTGAACGGCAAGCCGATCCAGCTAGTGAATGCCGACTATCAGAACAAGGTGGACGTCGCCCTATCGAAAGCGAGAGAATGGATCGACCGCGACCAGGTCGACATGATCATCGAATCCACCGATTCTGCCGCCGCTATCGCCATGCAAAAACTGGGAGCGGACAAAAAGCGTGTCATGATTTTTGCAGGGTCTGCATCCACGGCGCTGACCAACAAGGAATGCACGCCCTACGGCATTCACTATGTTTACGACACGTATGCGCTGGCGACGGGCACCGGGCGTGCCGTGATGCAGGAAGGCGGTAATTCCTGGTACTTCCTGACGGCCGACTATGCATTCGGCAGTTCGCTCGAAAAGGATACGACCGCAGTAATCCAGGAAATGGGCGGCAAGGTGCTCGGCACCATCAAGCATCCGCTCAGCGCTCCGGATTTCTCATCATTCCTGTTGCAGGCCCAGGCATCGAAAGCGAAAGTAGTCGGGTTGGCGAATGCTGGACGGGACACGCAAAACTCGGTGCGCCAGGCTGCTGAATTCGGCCTGACAAAAGGCGGCCAGAAACTCGCCACCCTGCTGGTGTTCGACACCGACGTCAAGGGCATGGGCCTGGAAGTGGCGCAAGGCCTGCTGTTCACCACCGGCTATTACTGGGACTATAACGATGAAACCCGCGCCTGGTCCAAGCGCTTTTATGCCGAACACAAGGCCATGCCGACCATGATCCAGGCCGGCGCCTACTCCGCCACCATGCACTACCTGAAAGCAATTCAGGGCGCCGGCACCGACAATGCCGATGCGGTGATGAAAAAGATGAAGGCGACGCCGATCAACGATTTCTTCGCGAAGAACGGCAAGATTCTTCCCAACGGACGCATGGTGCATGACATGTATCTGGCGGAAGCCAAGACGCCTGCCGAGTCGAAGGGCGAATGGGATCTGATCAAGATCAAACGGGTGATTCCCGGCGATCAGGCGTTTCAGTCGGCTAGCGCAAGCACTTGCACGCTTAAGTAACAGCAGGTAACGGCGGCCCAGCCAGGGCGCGGTAGTGATGCCGCACTGGCCACCGCAGTCTCAACGAACGCGGGAGCATGGCGAATTGCATGCAGCGTTCCGGACGGCACTGGTTTAATGCTTGCACGATACAGGACTGCGGTCTGGTGGCCGCGTTTTGGGCATTTACATGCCCGAACCGCAATCCCGTAATCGTTTCAGGCTTGACTGTGTTCCTGCATCCGCCTGCCGGCGCCTCAGTCCGCGGAAAGTTTCTTATAGAGGTAAGCGCGCGAAATGCCAAGCTCCTCCGCAACCTTCATCTTATTCCCACGATGCTTCGCCATCGCCTCGCGGATCATCACCGACTCCAGCTGGCTGATCGCATCCTGGATCTTTCCGACGGGAATGGAACGGCCTGGAGCCGAAGCCTGTTCGGCCCGCGCGGGGTCGGCCGGAAGCCTGCGGAAGTCCTTCACCGTAAGCTCCGCCCCGTCGCAAAAAATCGCGGCTTTCTCCACTTCGTGCAGCAACTGGCGGACATTGCCCGGCCACGGCAGTTCGCGCAGATAATCGTAAACCCGCTGATCCACTCGCGTGACCGCGCTGCGCTGGCGCACCGAAAAGGCCGTCAAAAAACTTTGCACCAGGTCCGGAATGTCTTCCAGCCGTTCGCGCAGGCTTGGCATGCGTATTGTCACGCCGCTGATGCGGTAGTAAAGATCAAGGCGGAACTCGCCGTTGTTGATCATTTCCTGAAAATTGCGGTTGGTCGCGCAAATCAGCCGGAAATCGGAATGCCGCGCGCGATCGCCGCCGACCCGCTCGAACATGCCGTCCTGCAGCACACGTAGCAGCTTGACCTGAATCTCGGGCGGCATGTCACCGATCTCGTCGAAGAAAAGGGAGCTGCGATCGGCCAGTTCGAACTTGCCCTTGCGGCCCTTCTTTTCCGCGCCGGTATAGGCGCCCGCTTCATAGCCGAATAATTCGCTCTCGACCAGGCCCGCAGGCAAGGCCGCCGCATTGACGAACACCATCGGATTATCGTGGCGCGGACTCAGGGCATGCATCGCATGCGCGGCCAGCTCCTTGCCGGTGCCGCTTTCGCCCACGATCAGCACCGGCACGTAGAGCGGCGCCACCTTGACGATGTCCGCCTTCAACTGCCGTATCGCTTCGCTTTTTCCGACCATTTGTTCCAGGCCATATGAGCGGCGCTTCATGCCCGACAATTCATTGCGATAAAACTCCACCTCCGAGCGCAGCTTGGTGACTTCACGGCTCAGGTCATGCACCGTTTCCGGCTCCTTGAACATGACCTGGCCGATCGCGCCCAGTATCTTCCCGTCGCGAATGATCGGCACGCGCGCCACAACCCGCGTCACCCCGCCCATTTCCTGCAGCTTGCCGATCTCGGCCTTGCCGGTACGGACGACCTCGTGCAAATGGGTATTCTCAATCACTTCACTGACATGTTTCCCTATCGCTTCGCCGCGCTTGATGCCAAAAAATGCCTCGTGCACCGGCGGGATGAATTTGACGCGCGCCTTGTCGTCCACGACGACCATCGACTCGTAAGGACTGTCCACGAAATAGCTGAAGATCGCATGCGCGAAATCCACGCTGGCGACAAAGTCGAACAAGGTGGATTCGGAATCAGCCGACTGGATGAAAAAAACCATAACATCTTCGGCGGCGCGATAAATCGCGATCAAACGCAGATCGCCTTCCAGGGCGACCATGCCGGCGCCCTGCTGGCGCTTCTTCGACAGCCCCTGCAGCAACTGTTTCTGGATTTCGGGATCGCCGCCAAACCCGGTCGCAAACCCGACTTCTCCTTGCGCGTCGATAATCAGCAACCCGAATGCTGCACTATTTTTTGTCGATTGGGACTGCTTGCTCATTTGTCTTCGCTACGCACAGATTAATCAAGCCGCATTGTTCATCAAAAAGACACTTTTTGCAATCCGAACTACGCCCGGCACTGTTCCGGTGCGGCGCGATGCGCCTGCTGGCCCGTCGCGCGACGTGGCATGAAGGTTGCTCTGAGCAGGGAACGCCTTATTTTGCCGATTTTTGCCCACGATCCCATGCTACCTGCCGACCACCTGCCTCCGCCGCCTTCCGGATCCCCCTTGAAACTGCTGAACGGGATCCGTGTACTCGACCTGACCACGTCCGTCGCGGGACCCTATGCCACACTGTTGCTGGCTGATTTCGGCGCTTCTGTCGTCAAGATCGAACGGCCCGGCACCGGTGACGACGCGCGCGCCTGGGGCCCACCCTTCCTGGACGGCGAATCCTTATGGTTTTTGAGCGTTAACCGCAATAAGCAGAGCCTGGCCCTGGACTATTCGAAGCCGGCCGGGCTGACTGCGCTGCACGCCCTGGTCGCGGTCGCCGACGTCATCGTCATCAACCAGGTCGCGCGCAGCCAAAAAAAACTGGGCATCGATTATGCAACGCTGAAAGAACTGAATTCAAAACTGGTTCATGTCTCCATAACCGGCTTCGGCCTTGCCGGCGTCAATGCCAACCAGCCGTGCTACGACCTGATCGCCGAAGGCTATAGCGGCGTGATGGATCTCACCGGCGAACCCGGCCAGGATCCGCAAAAAGTCGGGACGCCGGCCGCCGACCTGCTGGCCGGGACCGACGCCGCCATGGCCGCGCTGGCTGCGCTCATCGGCCGGGGCCAGACCGGCCAGGGCCAGCAGATCGATGTTGCGATGGTGGCCAGCATGACCCGCTTCATGAGCCCGCGCATCGTCCCCTACCTCGGTTCCGATGAAATGCCGCGCCGTTCCGGCGGCAAGGACAGCGTGATCGCAATTTATCAGACTTTCAACACCGCCGACGCGCCAATGACCCTGGGCCTTGGCAACGACAATATATGGGCGCGCTTCTGCGCCGCAATCGACCGCCCGGACATGGCGGCCGACCCGCGCTTTGCCGACAATGTCGGGCGGCGCCGGGCAAGGGCAGAAATCGTGCGCGAGATCGAGGCGGTCCTGCTTCGGCAGCCGCGCGATCACTGGCTCTCTATTTTCGCCGCAGCACGTATTCCGGCCGGCCCGATCAACCGGCTCGATGAAGTGATCCATGACCCGACACTGAATGAGCGCGGCCTGTTCTATTCGGCAGTTCGGGACGGCACCGCCGTTCCCCAGGTCGGCCTCGGCATACAATTCAACGGCAGCAGCCACACTTACCGCAGTCCGCCGCCGCGGCTGGGCCAGGATACCGATGCCGTATTGCGCGCCTGGCTCGAGATGGGCGAGGAGCAAATCAGGGCGCTCGGTTCCGCCGGCGTGCTGTAACGGCCTGGTGCGGGCATATTTCCCTTATTATTCAATTTCAGGAGACTGACATGACACATCAATACAAAACAATTCTTTATGCCGAAGACGGCCCGGTCGGGACGATCACCCTCAATCGCCCGGACGACGGCAATATGTTCAATGAAACGATGTGCCATGAGATTCGTGACTGCATCAATGAAATCCGCAGGGAAACCCGCACCCGCGTGGTGGTCATCACCGGTGCCGGCGACCGCTTTTTCTGCATCGGCGGCGATAAATCCGGCATGGAAGACACGATGCTCTATCCCGGCGTGCTGCCGACGCTGGAAATGTATGAAAGCATCGATCGCCTGCAAAAACCCGTGATCGCATCGGTGAACGGTTTCGCGGTCGGCGGGGGCAACGTGCTCCAGGTCGTATGCGATCTCACGATCGCCAAGGAAAGCGCCGTATTCCGCCAGGTCGGTCCGATGATGGGAAGCTTCGATGCCGGCTACGGCACCTGGTATCTGGAAGACCTGGTCGGCAAGAAGCGCGCCAAGGAAATCTGGTACCTGAACCCGAAAATGAGCGCCGCCGATGCGCTCGCAATCGGTCTGATCAATAAGGTGGTGCCCGACGATCAGCTGGCTGCGGAAACCCGAAAAATGGCGCTGGAAATCGCCGAGCGCGGCCCGTTCGCGCTGGCGGCCATCAAGGGCGCGTTCAATGCGCGTCACGGCGGTGTTTCGGGCTTGTCGCGCGTGGCGCACGACATGCTCCTGAGAGGCCATCTGGAAACCGACGAGTGCAAGGAAATGTCCGCTTCGTTCAAGGAAAAGCGTAAACCGGATCCTGAAAAATTCGGACACTGATCCCCGCACGCTAATCACTTATAACGCCCATGAATACGATTCTGACCCTGCTGGACAGGCAACAGACGCAAGCATATTACGAAGCCGGGGTGTGGCAGGATGACACCCTTTATGCGCGCCTGCGCCATTACGCGGCAGTGCAACCGTCGGCCTACGCATTGCGTGACGGCGTTCATCGTCTGACCTGGTCCCAGCTGCTCGACTGGACCGACGCGGTGGCGGCCGACCTGGAGCAGGCCGGCTTGCGCAAAGGCTCGCGCGTTTCAGTCTGGCTCCCGAACCGGATCGAGGTGCTGCTGGTGTTTCTGGCCTGCTCGCGCAACGGCTATATCTGCAATCCTTCACTGCACCAGAATTACACGGTCGCCGAAATTGTCTTGCTGCTGGAAAGGATCCAGTGCGAAGCATTTTTCGGGCAAACCGGTTATGGCGCCGACGCCGGCCGTCCCGGAGTGGCGGAACAGATCGGCGCGATCGGTTCGCTGCGGCGCATCTGCTGGCTGGCCGCGCGCGGCACTGTCGGCAGCGCCCCGGCCTTTCCCGCCGCCGGCGGCAAAAAACCGCTCTGTGCCCCCGACACGAATCCGGACAAGATTGTCTATCTTGCTTTCACGTCCGGCACCACCGGCATCCCGAAAGCGGTGATGCATAGCGATAATACGCTGCTGGCAAACGGCCGCGCCATGGTGAGCGACTGGAAGCATGACCGGAACACCGTGCTGTTTTCCCACAGCCCGATCAGTCATCACATCGGCACGGTCGCGGTGGAACAAATGCTGGCCGCCGGTATGGAACTTGTGCTGAACGACCCGCCCGCCGGCATGAAAACGATAGACTGGATACTCGAGACCGGGGCCACCTATGTCATGGGAGTGCCGACGCATGCGATGGATATCCTGGCGGAGATGAAGCGCCGCGGCGCGGAAACGCTTGGCCAGGTCAAGGTGTTTTATATGGCAGGCGCGCCGATTCCGCGCGAAACCGCGCAGGCATTCCTAAGCAAGGGAATCACGCCGCAGAATATTTACGGCATGACCGAAAACGGATCGCATCAGTACACCTTGCCGGATGACGATGCGGAAACCATCGTATCGACCTGCGGCCGCGCGTGCAGCGGTTATGAAGTCAAGCTGTGGAACCAGGACAATCCGGACCTGGAAGCGGCGACCGGCGAGATCGGCGAAGTCGGCGGCCGCGGTGGCTTGCTGATGCTCGGTTACTTCAACAACCAGGTCGCCACTGAGACGTCCTTCAACGCGCATGGCTGGTTCCTGAGCGGCGACCTTGGGCTGATCGATGCGAACGGCAATCTGCAGATCATGGGCCGGAAGAAAGACCTGATCATCCGTGGCGGCCACAACATTCATCCATCGACGATCGAAGCGCTGGCGGTCGCCCATCCGGCAGTGATGAAGGCGGCGGCATTCCCGGTGGCCGACGAGCGCCTCGGCGAAAAAGTCTGCCTGGCGGTGATCGCCGACCGCGATGCGCCGACTGGCGCGGCAATGCTGCAGCATCTGGCATCTGCCGGCCTGTCGAAATACGACATGCCGGAATACTTTATCGCCCTCGATGAATTTCCCCTCACCCCCAGCGGCAAGATACTCAAGCGCGAACTGGTGGAATGGGTCAAACAGGGCCGCATACAGCCGGCGCCGGTACGCTGGACCGGTGCCGGTTCCAACAACGAGACTTTGGAAAAGGCAAATTAGTCATGCCGATCACTTTATTCTATCGCGACGAAATTGCGATCCTCACCATCGATCGTCCCGAAGCGCTGAATGCACTGAGCTTTTCACTGATCGGCGATATCGAAGCCCGGCTCGACGAGGCGGCCGCTTCCAGCGCGCGCGCCCTGCTGATCACGGGCGCCGGACCGAAGGCATTTTGCGCCGGCGCCGATATCGGCGAACTGATGCACCGCGACCTGGATGCGCAAAAACGCGGCGCCGAGTTCGGCCAGCGGGTGTTCGCGAAACTCGATACCCTGCCGATGCCGTCGGTAGCAATCATTAATGGCTTCGCTTTCGGGGGCGGACTGGAACTTGCGCTGGCCTGCACCTTCCGGCTTGCAACCGCCAACGCGAAAATGGGCCTGCCTGAAATCAAGCTCGGGCTGATTCCCGGGTATGGCGGCACCCAGCGCCTGTCGCGCGCAATCGGCGAGGCGCGCGCGATGGAGATGATCCTGTCCGGCCGTACCATCAAGGCTGACGAGGCGCAACTAATGGGCCTGGTGAACCGCCTGGTGGAGGGCGATCCGATCGAAGCCGGCATCAGCTTCGCCCGTGAGTTCACCGGCCACAGCTTGCTCGCGATGCGGCTGGCGCGCAGCGCCGTGCAACGATCGATGGAAACCACGCTGGCCGAAGGCTTGAAAATCGAGGCTGATCTGTCAACGCTCGCCTATCAGACGGCGGACGCGAATGAAGGCATGAGCGCGTTCCTTGAAAAGCGCAAGGCAACTTTTACGGACCGTTGATATCATGAACAAACAAGGCATCATTATCGTCACGGGAGCAAGCCGCGGCATCGGCGCGGCGATTGCGCTGACGCTTGCGGACCAGGGTTATACCGTGGCCTGCCTGTCGCGCAGGGGCGAACTCCCGGCGGCCGGGTCAGGACCGGACGGCGCCGCCTCCCCTGCCCTCGCGCGCTGCGTCCCCTTCACCTGCGACGTGACCCGCAGCGACAGCGTGCGCGACGCATTTGCGCAAGTTGCCGCCCTCGGCGCGCCCGTGGTCGGGCTGGTCAACAATGCCGGGGTCCATCTCGAGGGACCGAGCGATGCATTCCCGCTGGCCGATTACGAAACCGTCTTCGCCACGAATGCGACGTCGGTGTTCGTCAGTTGCCAGCATGTCTACCCGCACCTGGCGGCGGCGGGCGGCGGCCTGATCATCAATATCGGTTCCTTCTTCGACAAACTCGGCGTCAAGCGCAACCTTGCCTACTGCGCATCAAAGGCCGCGGTCGGCGCCATTACACGCTGCCTGGCCGTCGAGTGGGCCGGCAAGGGCATACGCGTGCTCGATGTTGCGCCTGGCTATATTACGACCGACCTGAACCGCGACGTGATGGCGGCGGGTCCGCTGCGCGCCTATCTGGAAAAACGGATTCCCGGCCGCGAACCGGGCACATCGGACGATGTCGCCAAACTGGTGAGTTCGCTATTCGCGATGGATACCGGTTTCCTGACCGGCGAAACGATTTACATTGACGGCGCACAGGGCATCGCGCACTGAGTGCCCGTACGGATAAAAGAGGCAAGCAATTGAATATTCTCGAACGGCTTGATGCAGCCATTGAGTTATCGGAAGATGAAACGATGCTGGTCGACAGCGTACGCGCGCTGGCCCGATCGGAGCTCATGCAGAGAGCGGAGCATTACGACAAGACTGGGGAATTCCCCTGGGATAATGTCAAGGCCATCAATAACCTCGGCCTGAACGCGATGTTCATCCCTGAGCAGTATGGTGGCGCCCAGCTTTCCTACACAGCTTATCTCGAATGTGTGCGTGAAATTACCAAGGCGTGCGCATCGACCGGGATAATCTGGGCCACCAATTTCCACGCGATCAAGCCCGTCATCGATTTTGGCACGGAAGAACAAAAAGCCAGGCTGCTGCCGCGTATCGCGGAAGGTGGCCTGGTGTCGCTCGCGATCACGGAACCGGACGCCGGTTCCGACGCCACCGGCATGCGCACGCGCTTTACGCCCGATGGCGATGAGATCGTCATTAACGGCGGCAAGACCTTCATTACCAATGGCGATGTCGCCGACCTGTATGTGTTGTTTGGAAAGTGGAGCGAGATCGCCGATGCGAAAAAGGCGATCTCGGCCGTGATCCTGGAGAAGGGAACGCCCGGCCTGTCGGTGGTGCGGACCGAAGACAAGATGGGGCACCGCGCGTCGAGCACGGCGACGATTTCATTCGATAATTGCCGGGTACCGCGTTCCAACCTGCTGGGAGCGCCCGGCGCCGGATTGAATATCCTTTTTTCCTCGCTCAACAAATCGCGTCCCAGCGTGGCCGCGCATGCGCTCGGCATTGCCCGCGCCGCGTTTGAGGACGGGGTTGCCTACATCAATGAACGCAAGCAGTCGGGCCGCAAGATTATTGAATTCCAGGGGATCCAGTTCATGCTGGCCGACATGGCGACCGACCTCGCGATGTGCGAAGCCTGGCTGTGGCGCATTGCCAGGCTGGTCGATACCGGCGGGACCGATTTCGGGATCGAAGCTTCGATGCTGAAGATGCGCGCCTCCGATATCGCAATGCGGATCACCACCGATGTGGTCCAGTTGTTGGGCGGCTATGGCTATTGCCGTGACTTCCGCGCCGAGCGCCTGATGCGCGACGCCAAGATCACGCAAATCTGGGAAGGCACCAACCAGGTGCACCGGCAGCTTATCGGCCGCAGTTTTTTGACTAAATGAGGACACCTATGAGTGAAATTAAGACCATCGGCGTCGCGGGCAGCGGCACTATGGGCGCCGGCATTGCGATCGTCGCCGCGCGCGCCGGATTTCGTACCATTGTCTATGACACCAGGCAGGAAGCGCTCGACCGATCGCGCAAGCAGACCGAAGCGTTTTTCGCGAAGTCGGTACAACGCGGCAAGCTCACCCAGGACCAGGTCGACGAGATCATGAACAACCTGACCGGCACCACCGAGTTGTCGGGGATGGCTGCCTGCGACCTGGTCATCGATGCCGTGTTCGAAGACTTGCGCGTCAAGCATGACCTGTTCGGCAAGCTGAATGCCGTCTGCCCCGAGCATACAATCTTCGCATCGAATACCTCGACGCTGTCCATTACCGAAATCGCCGGCGGCTCCGGGCGTGACGACCGCTTCGTCGGCATGCATTTCTGCCTGCCGGCGCAGCTGATGAAACTGGTCGAGATGTCGCCCGGGCTCAACACGTCGGAACAGACATTCGCCAAAGCCTGGGCCGCGTGCGAAGCGATGGGGCAAAAGCCGGTCAGAACCAAGGACAACCCGGGGTTCATCCTCAATTACTTCCTGGTGCCGTATAACAATGACGCGATCCGCCTGGTTGAAGCCGGCGTCGCCTCTCCCGCCGACATCGATCTCGCGATCAAACAGGGCCTTGGCTACCCGATGGGGCCGCTGGAACTGCTCGACCTGATCGGACTCGACACGCAGTTGCTGTTGTGCGACGCGCTGCATGGCATCACCAATGAACCGCGCGCCGCCTGCCCGCCATTGGTCAGGCGCATGATTGCGGCAGGCCACCTCGGGCGCAAATCGGGGCGCGGCTTTTACACTTATGACGGCAACGGCATGTTCGGAGCGTGACAAATGAATTACTCAATCATCGACAGCGGCAACAGCCGCTCTTTCCCGGCCGCCCATCCGTTGCTCGAAGGCCAGTCGTCTGACGGCGATATCGTGATCCTTATCGGCGCCGACGCCGGCGCCGCACTGTCCAGGCTTGGCGACACCGGTTCGAAAGCCGCCGTCCTGGTCGAGCTCGGCACCGAGAGTCTTGGCGTTCATACCGGCGAGAGCCGCGGCCGCGAAGGATCGAACGTGCTTGGATTCGCGCGCTTCCGCCTCGGCGACGGCGAGCCATCCAACCTGGTCGAACTGGTGCGCCAGCCGCAGACGCAGCAAAGCGCGATCGACGCCGCCAGGCAGGTGCTGGAAGCCGCCGGCCTGAAAGTCGCCGTCTGTTTCGACTTCCAGGGACGGATTATCGACCGGCTGGTGCGCCCTTACTACAACGCTGCGCTGCGCCGCCTGGACGAAGGCCTGGCCAGCGCCGACGATATCGACCTGACCTTGCGCCTCGGCCTTGGTTATCCTGAAGGACCGATCGCCCTCCTGGAAAAAACCGGTCTGGCGCATCACTTCGATGTAACCAGGGATTTGTTTGATGCGTTCGGCGATGCCGCCTATGCCCCCGCCCGACGCGCACGCGTGGCCAAGGCACGCGCAGAAAAGGAATAGCGCCGTGAACGACACTGGATTGATGCGACCGCTGGAGGGGCTCCGGGTGCTCGACTTCAGCACGCTGCTGCCCGGCCCGATGGCGACCTTGGTGCTGGCCGAAGCCGGCGCCGAAGTCATCAAGATCGAACGCCCGGGCCGCGGCGATGAAATGCGCAGCTATGTGCCGAAATTCGGCGACGACAGCGTTAACTTCGCCCTGCTCAATCGCGGCAAGCGCAGCCTGGCGATCGATTTGAAGCAAGCCAATGTGGTCGAGACATTACGGCCGCTGATTGAAAGTGCGGATATCGTGGTTGAACAGTTCCGCCCGGGCGTGATGGACCGTCTCGGGCTCGGCTATGAAGCGCTTGGCGCGATCAACCCGAAGATCATTTATTGCGCCATTACCGGCTATGGCCAGCATGGGCCGGCTGCCAATGTCGCCGCTCATGATCTGAACTACGTCGCGGAGTCCGGGATGCTCGGACTGACATCCGGATCGGATGGTTCACCGGTGCTGCCGCCGGCACTGATCGCCGATATCGCCGGCGGCACTTATCCGGCGCTGGTCAATATCCTGCTGGCACTGCGTCAGCGCGATCGCACCGGGAAGGGATGCAAGCTCGACATCGCAATGGCGGACAACCTGTTCACGTTCATGTACTGGGCCATCGGCAACGGTCAGGTTGGAAATTGGCCGGCGCCCGGAGGCGAACTGGTCACGGGCGGCACGCCGCGCTACCAGATTTATCGTACCGGCGACGGGAAGTTCCTGGCCGCGGCGCCCCTGGAACAGAAATTCTGGGAAAATTTCATCGAAGCGATCGGCGCCCCGCGCGCACTGCTGGACGATAGCGGGGCACCCGATGCGGTGAAAGCAAAGCTACAGGAAATCATCGGCTCACAACCGGCGCAGCACTGGCGCAGCGTCCTGGAAGGGAAAGATGTGTGCTGCACAATTGTGGCCTCGGTGCAGGAAGCCATGCAGAATCCGCATTTCCAGAGTCGAGGACTGTTCTCGCGCGAATTGGCCGATGGCGACGCAAAGATCGTGGCCCTGCCGGTCCCGGTAAGCGAGCAATTCCGTTCACCGGAAAACAGCGACGGCTATCCGGCGCTGGGCGAAGCGAATCGCGAGTTCGGTATCGGCAATAGCTGAATCAAATGGTTTAAAGCGGATTGTGCATTGGTATGCGGGAGACGCGGGCTGATTAATGCGTAATCGGCTCCACGCTGTCCGGCGGCCGCGGGCTGCGGTTCCGCAGCCCGCGAACATCCGGTCACAGCCCGAAACTGGCGCCTGCGCCCAACAAGGTCGCTACGCCGAGTACGGCGAAAATCGCCGCGGCGATGCTGTGGACCAGCCGTACCGGCAGGCGATGCGCAATCTTCGCGCCCAGGATAACAGCTGGCACATTGGCGATCATCATGCCAAGCGTCGTGCCGGCGACAACTGCAATGAACGCGTTGTACTGGGCTGCGAGGGCAACCGTGGCAACTTGCGTCTTGTCCCCCATTTCAGCGAGGAAAAATGCAATCAGCGTGCTCGTAAATACGCCGAATTTAGCGAGCTTGGCATCACCTTCGTCAAACTTGTCCGGAATCAGCGTCCAGACTGCCATTGCAATGAAGGAAAGCCCCAGCACCCAGCGCAGCGCCTGCGGCTGTATCAGTGTGGTAAGCCATGATCCGATCGCGCCTGCCAGCCCGTGATTGGCAATCGTGGCAACGAGGATGCCAAGCACGATAGGCCATGGCTTGCGAAACTTTGCGGCGAGAATAAAGGCTAGCAGTTGCGTCTTGTCGCCAATTTCGGCGAGGGCAACGATGCCTGTAGAAATAAGGAATGCTTCCAACGAATGCTCCCCGGCCGGAAAAAAACGGTTGACCACGCCGCTTCTCCGGCCAGTCCGAAGGCAACATGGTCAAAGGTCTTGCCAAGCTCAGGAACCGCTGGCGCCATGGCTGAAAAGCCAAGTATGTTGACGCAAGCCCCTTCACCGCGGTGAAGGGCGACTACTCCCCAATGACGCCGCCATTGTACTTGGTTTCAATTACGCCGGCCATGGAAAAATGACAAGCCAGACGCCTTCATCAGCGTCCTGCCCGCTTCGTCCGCCGCTTTCAAATGCAGCGGCGGCACGCTCACAGGCTGACCGTAGCCGAGCGCCAACGCCGGCGCCGTCAGATCCTGGATGGAGCGGCGATCCGGCCGCCAATCACCCATGCCAGCCAATGACTGCTACCAAGCAGGACGAGCATGAAAAAAATCAGCGTCCGGATCGAACGGGACAAGGTATTGGTCAGCTGCTCCCTGGGAATGCTTATCGCCACGCCCCGGTTGGATGCGGCGGGCCAGCCGCGAACGTATGATTGGAATACGCCTGGCTTTCATCCAGTCAGTCCCCCGGTTTTTTCAGCCGTTCAAGGACGCCGGCTTTTGCTCGTTCAAGCTGTTCCGGGCTCATTTGCGACGCGCTTATTTGCCGGCTCTTCAAGGCCTGCGGATCGCCGTTTTCGAAAGCGAGCTGAAACCAGATCCAGGCTTCCACCAGGTCGGCGGGCGTGCCCTGCCCGAGGGTGGCCATCACACCGAGATTGAACTGCGCCCTCGGATGGCCGGCGTCGGCCGCCTTGCGATACCAGGACAAGGCTTTCTCATAATCCTGCGCCACGCCGTGCCCGGTATCGTAACGCAGGCCCAGCGTAAACTGCGCCTCGGCATGGCCCTGTTCAGCGGCTTCGAGATATAAATTTAATGGATCCTTGCCGTCTTCCGGCGCCGCCTCGCCATTGTCTATCAGCAGTCCCAGGTTATACCGGGCATTCGCATCGCCCTGCTGTGCAGCCTTGCGGTACCATGCAAGGGCTTCCGCGGCATTGCGGGTGACGCCGTAGCCGTTTTCGAGCATGAAGCCGAGATTGCACTGGGCGCCGGCATGGCCTTGCTCGGCCGCCTTGCGATACCAGAACACCGCCTGGGAAAAATCCTGGCGCACGTCATTCCCGTTCACGTACATCAGGCCGAGATTGTTTTGCGCCGCCGGGTCGCCCTGCTCGGCGGCCTTCTTAAACCACGACAACGCCATTTGATAGTCCGGTTCCACACCTTGGCCATTGATGTAAATTAACCCGAGGTTGTTTTGTGCGCCGGCGTGTCCCTGTTCGGCGGCTGCCGTGTACCATGCCAGCGCTTCCGTGAAATCGCGTACCGGGCTGGCGGCATTGCCATATATGACTCCGAGATGATACTGCGCCTTGGCGTGACCCTGCTGCCCTGCCTTGCGATACCAAAGCAGCGCATGTTCGGGGTCTTTGGAACGGCGGCCGTTTTCATAAATGACGCCAAGGTTGAACTGCGCGCTGACATGCCCCTTTTCCGCGGCCTTGCGGAACCAGGCGCGCGCCTGCTGCCAATTCTGCGGGGCGTCCTTGCCCTCGCTGTACATCATTTCAACAATGCTTTCCTGATCGGCATCGTCTTCATTCGCGGCAAGACACCAGCCCGAAACGACCGGCTTGTTATCCATGCCGCACCATCACTGAATCCGCTCCAGCTACGCGCACAGCACCAATTTTTCCTGTAATAACTGGATCAGCTTTTTACCCGACAGTGCCTGGTAAAACAGATAGCCTTGCATGACGTGGCAGCCGGACTGTGCCAGGTAATTAGCCTGGATCTGGGTTTCGACTCCTTCCGCTACCAGGTTTAAGCCAAGTCCCTTCGCAATCGAGATAATCGCCAGCACCACCGGATAATGACCGCTCTCATCATGAATTTCACGGACAAATGACTGGTCGATCTTGATGGTATGAATCGGGAAACGATGAAGGTACGCCAGCGACGAGTAGCCGGTGCCGAAGTCATCGATGGCGACACTGACGCCGAGCTGGCCGAGCTTGTTCAACTGTTCGATCGCAAACTGCGGATTGCGAATGCAAATATTTTCAGTGATTTCCACTTCGATCTGCGTCGGAGAAAGCGCGTACTCCTGCAATGCGCGCTGTATCTTTTCAACGAATTCACCGCGGTCGAGATATTGGGGCGAGAGGTTCAGGGACAGGCGTAACTGTTCGCCGCCGACGGCATTCCACTCTTGCAGGTCACGGCAGAGCGCACCGAGCATCCAGTCGCTGATCGGAAGCATCAAACCGTTTTCTTCGGCAAAAGGCAAGAATTCGCCGGCCGACAGCAAGCCGCGTTCCGGGTGGTTCCAGCGCATCAGGCCTTCGGCGCCGATGATACAGCCGGTTCGCACGTCGATCTGCGGCTGGTAATACATTTCGAATTCATCCTGCTCAAGCGCCTTGCGCAGGCTATGCTCGAGCGTGATCTTTTGATAGGACGCTTCAAGCATCGTGGGATCGTAGAAGCTATAGCCGTTCTTGCCTTGCGCTTTGACCTGGTACATTGCGATATCGGCGTGACACAGCAATTCGTCGATGGTTTCGCCATCGCGCGGGTAAATCGCGATACCGATGCTCGCGGAAATATGCACCTCGTTGCCATCCAGGTAGAACGATTGATGCAGACATTCAAGAAACTTATTGGCGACCACCTGCGCGTCGTCGCGGTTATGCAGGTCGGGCAGGAAGATCGTGAATTCGTCGCCGCCCAGACGCGCCAGCGTATCGCCCTGGCGCAGGCTCGACTTCAGGCGTCCGGCCACCTCCTGCAGCAATTCGTCGCCCTTCATGTGGCCCAGGGTATCGTTGACCAGCTTGAAGCGATCGAGGTCGATGAACATGACGGCCAGTTCAGTTTCTTTGCGCTTCGCCTGGACCATCGCCAGACCAAGCCGGTCCTTGAACAGGATCCGGTTCGGCAAGTCGGTCAGAATATCGTGATAGGCCTGGTAGGAAATCATTTCCTCGGCCCGCTTGCGGTCGGTGATGTCGCGCGCCACGCCGTAGGTGCCGAAAAACTCCGGCTTGCGGGCATCCTTGTTCGTCGAATACATGCCGACCGAATTGAACGACAAGGTCCGCAATCCACCGTCGCCGCCATCCTTGTCGTTAATCGCGGGCGTTTTCAGGCGCAGTTCGACGTTGCGCGAGGCGCGTTCGCCGACCCGGCGCTCATTAAAGACATAATATGCGCGTTCCAGGTCGTCCTGGTGCACCAGCGCCGTATAGTGATTGCCGATCAGGCGCGTGCGATCCACGCCGAGCAACTGCTGCGCGCGATCGTTGAGGAAGGAAAACTGGCCCTGGGTATCAAGCGTATAAATGACGTCAGGGGAACTGTCGACCAGGAAGCGGTAAAGCTTTTCGGAACGTTCCAGCTGTTGAGCGATGCGGGCATTCTCCACTTCCAGTTTGCGCTGCTGCAGCGCATTATCAACCGTCTTCAGCAATTCCTCGCGCGTGTACGGTTTTCGCAGATAATCATAGGCGCCCCGCTTCAACGCGCCAATTGCGCCATCGATGCCGGTCTCACCGCTCAATATGATTACGTGAGTGTCCAGCCCCTTCTTTTTGATAACGTCCATGATCTCATGGCCGCCGAAGTCGGGCAGCCGGAGATCAAGCAGCGCCAGATCAAACCGGGTTTTATCAAGTTGTTCGACCGCTTCACGGCCGCAGGCCGCCGTGTGCAATTCATAGCCACCGTCCTTGAGCAGTTCGCACAGGCTGGCAAGCAGGCGCGGCTCGTCGTCGACCAGAAGCAGGCGGATCGCCTGGTCTTCATTGCGCGGCGCAGATTCGCCGAATACGCCAAAGTTAAAATTCATGGGGCATGACGGATTGGCGGCGTTTGGATTCATCGTAGCCTTACAAGGTATCCATGACTTGGGATAGCGAGCCGGGGGCCCGTACGGTTTGCCCCGGAATCGGCAGCAATATCTGGAAAGTAGTACCCTTCTTGCCACTGCGGCACATGATCATTCCGTGCAGCTTTGAAACCAGTCCATGTACAATGCTCAAGCCAATTCCGCGGTGCTCGCCGCCCTTGGTGCTGTGCACCGGAGAAAATAAATTGGCCAGCACTTCCGGCGTAATGCCCGGACCGTTATCCCTGACCGAAAGATCAAGATACAGGCGGCCGTCGCGGTTGACCTGGCCATCCTCGATGATTTCAATTTCTCCGCCGTCCGGCAATGCCTCTACCGCGTTTTTCATTAAGTTCACCAGAATTTGTTTCAGGATATCCGGGCTGCCTTCGATGGCAGCATGCGGGTCCTGTATCCTTGTAATTATTGTTACCGACGGCGGTACGAACTCGGTGTCCTGGAACAGGCGCACGATTTCACGCACCACACGGCCTACTTCGGTCACGCCATCTCGAACCGCCGGCTGAATTTCCCCCAGACCGCTGATAATTTGCCCGACCCGATCGATTTCTTCATTAAGGATCGACAGCTCGCTGACTACCGGTTCCTTCTTGCGTAATTTGCCGTCCAGTATACTCAAATAATTCTTGATAATCGACAATGGATTATTGACTTCATGCGCCACCTGGCGCGATGCTTCCCGATATTCCTCGCTAATCGCCGCCACCTGACTGCTTATATCGGCACGCCCGCTCATCGCTGCCTGAAGCGCATTACCGGCCTGGCTGCCAAAAGCAAGCAAGAAGCGCTCGCGCTGCTGCAGGCCGGCGACCTGGTCCGATGCCACCCCGCCGACCATGACGCCGAGGGCACGCCCACCAACCACCAGCGGCAGGCCCACCAGACATTCCGTGCCGAGGATATTCAATAACTGTTCTTCGCCAACGCCGAGCAGCTCTCCCTCGCGCCGGATGAACGCCACTTGCGATTCCCGGGCCGCGTCGGCAATCGCTCCGCCGCCTGCCAGCACAATGGAAAACTCGGCCAGTCGCTGCCGTTGCTCACCAGCCACAGTACCCGCGAGCGCGGTCCCTGGGCGATTGCGCATCAAGATAGTGGCGTCTTCAAATCCGAATAAAATTCGGGCCGAACGAATGATAGTTTCCAGCAATGCGCTCTCGTCTTGCTGCTTGGAAAAAGCACGCCCGGCATTCGATGCCAGCACCATATTCCGGATTTCCTCGGATAAGCGCTCCTGGGTACGTTCCGCAGCGGGTACCGGTGCCGTTTCGACCGGCACGGGCGGATCGTCGGCGCCGGACATATCGATTCCAAGCTGCTCGGCGAACTCGCCAGTCTGTTCATCGGCCTGCCTGCGGATATCCTTCAATTGCCCCGCCCCGAGGCCACATAGCGCGCCCGCCTCCGCCAAGGCGGCTTCGTCGGTTCCCGGGTCAGCCAGCAGATGCGCCAGAAGAATAATACGGATCAATGCGTGGGCATTGTTCAGACGCGCCACCGGCTCGTGATGATAGAGCACGCTGTCAGCCAGGAATGAATCAAGTTGCCAGCGCTCGATCAGCCACGCGCCTGCTTCGCAATGGGTAATTTGCAGGGTACGCTGTTCGATCCAGCAGAGCTTGGCGTCGTCAGGGGCGCGGAAATTAAGCGCATACTCGCGCGGTGAGACGGCCAGCAATCCAAGCCTGCCGATATCGTGCAGCAGGCCGGCGAGATAGGCCTCTTCCGCATGCGGATACGCAATCCTCGCCGCTATCTCGCGGGCGCTGAGAGCAGCCGCCATTGAATGCTTCCAGAAGCTGCGCAAATCGGTCTGGCCCGATGGTGAAAACCGATTGAAGATCCGGTATACCGACTCGCTGATCACCAGCGTCCTCACCATGTCGGCTCCCATTGCATGGAGCGAACGCTCGATGCCGATATCCCGGCCACTGCGGCGATAGGCTGAACTATTGGCAATGCCCAAAATCGCGGCAGCCATTCCGGGGTCCTTGGCGATCAGGCTCGCCAGGTCCGCCAGGTCGGGCTCTTCGTTTTGACAGCGTTCAATCAGCTGCAAAAGCACCTCCGGCATCGCCGGCAGACGGACGACGGCCAAGCGCTTGCGGATATCTTGTTCAGCTCGATGCATTTTCTATCGCATTCTTTTGTCAGACAAACCGTGAGAGGCGCACCGCGTCGGAACGTGGCTCACCCGAGCCTGCCGCTTAATCCTCTGCCGTAATCCGCGGAAATGATCCAATAAATAGTTAAAAAGAGCGGAAAAAATTTTAATTCAATACTACCATCAGATATTGCACTGAATAAACTAACTATCGTGTTCACGACAACGAGTTTGCTGGTACCAACTATTAAATAGAATTAAGCTAATGTTGCATCAGATGATATCTTAACGAATAAACCATTAATTTCCAAGAAGCAATTAAACTAATTGGCATACTTTCACAATCTTATTGTTGAAATGCAGGCAGAACCGCGAAAACGTTGCAATAGTGCAACGTCCGCAATGAATTATTAGGGGAAATAATAGAATCTGAAGACTTGCGGAGGCAGTTTATTTCAAGAGTTCGTCGACCATTGAATAACCTTTGATGAAGCCAGCTTCTACCGCTTTTTCCGGCGAGGGAAAATCGGCGTCGTCGCCGGCCTGTGCGATAAGTTCACTACCGGTGCCAGGATCGTCTCCTGGCTGGCTGATGCGAACTGTAAAATCCCAAACGGAACTGGACTTTGCATGCAGCAATGCCGTAACGTGCACATCGACACCGCGATACGATTCAGTTCGCCAATCCTGTTGATCAATCATTAGTCATTCCTTTATGCGGCATATCGCCATATGTTAGCTATCGTTGCACGCTAACCTGTTTAGCCATGTTAACCATTCGACCATGCAAAGGCATTTTGTTCCGGTCGCTGCCACAGATAGTGACAGATATACATCTTCAATTGTTCCATCTCAATATAAATCCGTCGCAATTGTTTATTGTGAGAACAGTGACGTTTCGGGAAATTTCATGAACATTTTTTCGGCATCGTTGTATGTAACTTTGGTCACCGTGGTATTTGCGCTTGTACTTTATTTCTTTCCGGAACCCGAGAGCAGCTATATCCACGCGACCTCCAGAGACCAGATCACCGGCGTTGCAAACCAGCGGCCCGACGGGATGATTGATAAACTTGTTTATCCGAAACCCGGCAATGCGACTGAAAAACTACCGCTTTAAACGTGTCCCGGATGCCTTGAAGCCTGAAAGACAAATTACGATGCGAGGATCTGGCAACACGGCATATTTCTGTCTTTTCCTTAACATTGCGGAGCAAGTGTGATTACCAAAAAGATGGTCGAGAACACCGAATACGCGGGCCGTGCGGTCGAGTTGCAGATCAAGGCGGCAAAGCGCAAGAAAAAAATGACTTATGTGTATTTCGCTCTTGCCGTCATCCTGGTCGCCGCGTCCTGGCATTTTTTCCAGGCGCCTTGACCTGTTTCGGCTGGCCTTACCTCGACCGCATCGCGGCTTTCTGTTTTTTCAGTACCGCATCCTGGATTTCTTCGAGACGCCGGCCACGTGTATCGATGCCGCTACGAATCAACATGAATGCGGATAGCGCCATGGGCACTGCGATGCATAGCGCGGACCAGGCCAAGTCGTTAAACAAGCCGAGCACGCCACACACGGCGCCGAGGATCCCGCCAAATTTGGAGCTGGCGGCAATCAGACCGGAACCGGTCGCGCGCAAGTGCACCGGAAAGATCTCGGCGGCATAAGGAATCAGCGTGGCGATTACGCCGCTCGCGCTGACCAGCAGCAAAGCCGTGGTGGCGACCATGGCCCCGGTCGAGCGAATCCCCATGGCACCGAGAAAAAAGAAGATCAAAAGCGTACCGGTCGTCAAAGCGATAAAGCAAACCAGCGTCTTGATGCTGTTCCAGCTGTGATAGAGCCAGATGACCAGCAAGATGCCGGGCAACGCCAATATCGCAGAACGGGCCAGCAACGCGCTTGCGGCGCTGGCATCCATTCCCATGCTGCCGAGATTTGTCGGCAACCACAGAAGAAAGCCGAAATTCACCAGCCCCCAGGCAACGCCGCAGACAGTCAGACCCCAGGTAATGGCGGCATGGCTGCCGCGCATCAATTGCAGGAAGCCCCCTGTCTGGCTATCATTAGCCTGCGCGGCAGAATTCAAATTGACCGCATGGTCTTTATCGATTACGCCGGAAAATTTCGCCAATACCTCGCGCGCCTGATCACCGAGCCCCGCGTTGGATAGAAACCGCGGCGACTCGGGAATAAAACGATT